>JBOGUG010000046.1:0-3303 GCA_050696115.1 Promineifilaceae bacterium (SeqCode)
GAGCAGAGCGGCCGCCGGTGGGGGTTCCGGCCGGCGGCTGGGCCGCAGCGTTGCCCGCCTGGCCAGCAGCCGCGCCTGGGCGGCAAGCAAGGCCGGAGAACGGGCGCTCCCGCTCTGCTCTTCCAAAGCACGCTCTTTTCCATAAAGAGACCTAGATTGGGGGCTGGCCGGCCGGGCCGGGGATGACCCTGTCCGAATGGGCTATCAAAGTCGGCTTATGCGGGTGACATAATCCATTGACAGCCCGGCAGGCGTATGCTATGCTCTTTATGCAACCAGCAAGCTACCTGGAGACAACAAAGCCCCTCCCCAATTAAGGGGCGTCTCCGCTTCGACGCGGCGTTGCTGGCGCCAAGCGAAGCTAAAGAGGTAGCTGACCCAATACAAGGCCAAGTGGTAAAACACTTGGCCTGTTTTTTGTCAATATCTCGCCAAAACGTCCAAGGCGAGGTATTTTATAGGTGCTGTTCCGTCCTTCCGGGCCGCGGGAGCAGACTGACGGCAAATAGCCCACGGTCGCGAAACAGTCTAACAAAAATATAACGCGCTGTCAACGGATCTATAGCATATACATTTGCCCGGCCTTGGCAATATATGGGGCGCCGCCTACTTGACAAGGGGACAAAGGCTAAGTAGCATACCGGAACAGGAACTAGAGATGATAAATAACATCGCCCCCGTGCTGGAGATCGAGAGAGAGGCGCAGCCAAATTGGGATCGATTGGGGGTGGTGGTGCCCCCCTTCAGCATCGAGGCCGACCCGCGCTTCATGTACCTGTCCACCGAAACCAAGCGCGCCCTGTCCAAAGTCAGCTACATGGTCGAGGCCGGCCAGGGGGCCTCGATCGTCATCGGCGAGGTCGGCACCGGCAAGACCACCCTGGCCTCCTGGTTCCACAGTCGCTACGACCGCCGGCCGGACTTCGTCGCCGCCAAGGTGGATGAGCCGCCCAAGCGCAGCGGCCTGCTCCTCTTGCGCCGCATCGCGGCCGAGCTGGGCCTGCGCACGCGGCGGGCGACCGAGGATCAGCTCAACGAGTTCCGCGCCTACCTGGTGCACGTGAGCGCCCAGGGCGTGCTGCCTCTGATCATCGTGGACGAGGCCCACGAATTGGTGCCCGACCAATTTGTCGAGTTGCGCCGGCTGCTCAACTTCCGCGACCCGCGCGGCGGCAAGGCCTTCCAACTGATCTTGCTCGGCCGGCCCGAGCTGGACATCATTCTGCGCGACGTGCCCGACTTCAACGACCGGGTGGCGACGCGCTCTTCGCTTGACCCGCTGACCCCCGACGACACGCGGGCGCTGATCGAATACCGGCTGCTGGCGGCCGGGCGCGACGGCCGGCAGGGCGCCCTGTTCAATGACAACGCCATCCTGCCCATCTGGCAGGAGACGCGCGGCTACCCGCGCAGCATCTGCCTGCTCTGCCTTCACCTGTGCCTGGACCTGTTGCATTACAACAAGAGCCAGGTTGACGAAGGCTTCGTCCACGAATTCCTGGAGCGCCACCACAGCTATCGCCGCCTGGGCAACAGCGGCAACCATGAGTAAGCGCAAAGACAGCACCCTGGCCGCCCTGCTGGAGGAGCGCAGTCGGCGCGGCCGGCCGCCGCGCCCCATCCAGCGCCAAAACGTGTATGTCAGCCTGACCTCCCCCCAACGCGAGCAAATGCGCCAGGTCAGCGAGCGGCTGCCCGACGGCCTCAGCCGGGCCGACATCCCCGACATGGCGGTCAAGCTGTTGGCCGCCCGGCTGGAAGTGCTGCGTCGGGCCGTGGCCGGCCGCGGCCGGGAGATCCCCGAAGGCATCACCGACCTGGACTCGCTCTACCTGCTCTGGGATTTACCCCTGCCTGACTGGGAGGCAGCCGTCCGCTGGACCTCAGTCCGTCTCTCGCCCCAGCGCGTCATCGAGCTCGGCCGGACGCACGGCGTCCTCAACGCCCTTTTCGGCGCCAACCGCAGCCAGGTCTTTGGGCTGGGGCTGGCCCTGCTGAGCGGCTTCTTGGGCGCTGACCTGGCCGGCAAGCGCTACGGCTCGCTGCAAGAGGTAGAAGAGTGGATAACTCGTATTTATTTGTGAGTAACTCATAATTAAATGCGGGTTAATCGGGGCGGCCGGGGCATAAATAGGCCCTAATTAGCGCCATCTGTGGGCATAAATGGGGGTCATGGGGGCATATATAGGCCCTGTTTGCAATCAGCTGTCCCAAAATGCGCGCCTATACATTATAAAGGCGTCAGAGCCGGCCGGCGTAGGCCATAAAGGCTTGACACAGGCCCCCGGCCGGGTATAATATCAGACTGCCATCACGGGAAAAGGCCCGTGCCGCCCCAGCGGGCGGCTGAACAAAGCCATACGTTCGGCCGGGCCCGGATCTCGTTCTTGACAAACGGGGTCGGGGTGGTATACTTGGCATTCTGGCTACGGAACTTTAACAACTGAAGAGTGGTAGAAAAGCGAAAGCTTGGGCCCCACAAACAATCCTTTGGAAAGTAGTCGCAAGACTAAAGAAACTTTCTTTCACGGAGAGTTTGATCCTGGCTCAGGATGAACGCTAGCGGCGTGCTTAATGCATGCAAGTCGAACGGGATCCCTTGGATTCGTCTGAGGGTGAGAGTGGCGAACGGGTGAGTAACACGTTGGTGACCTGCCCCAGAGAGGGGGATAACTATTGGAAACGATAGCTAATACCCCGGATGTCGCAGCTGTTAGAGGGCTGTGACTAAATGCTCCGGCGCTCTGGGAGGGGCCTGCGGCCCATCATGCTAGTTGGTAGGGTAACGGCCTACCAAGGCGAAGACGGGTAGGGGGCGTGAGAGCGTGACCCCCCACACTGGTACTGACACACGGACCAGATACCTACGGGTAGCAGCAGCAAGGAATATTGCGCAATGGACGAAAGTCTGACGCAGCAACGCCGCGTGGAGGACGACGGCCTTCGGGTTGTAAACTCCTTTTCTGGGGGACGAGGAAGGACGGTACCCCAGGAATAAGTCTCGGCTAACTACGTGCCAGCAGCCGCGGTAACACGTAGGAGACGAGCGTTATCCGGATTTACTGGGCGTAAAGCGCGTGCAGGCGGTTTTCTAAGTCGGACGTGAAAGCTCCTGGCTCAACTGGGAGAGGCCGTTGTGAAACTAGGAAACTTGAGGATGGTAGAGGAGAGTGGAATTCCCGGTGTAGTGGTGAAATGCGTAGATATCGGGAGGAACACCAGTGGCGAAGGCGGCTCTCTGGGCCATTCCTGACGCTCAGACGCGAAAGCCAGGGGAGAGAACGGGATTAGAAACCCCGGTAT
>JBOGUG010000047.1:0-16320 GCA_050696115.1 Promineifilaceae bacterium (SeqCode)
GCCACCTTGATGATGTCCATGTTGTGCTCGATGATGATGACCGTGTTGCCCTTGTCCACCAGCCGGTTAAGTGCCTGAATAAGGCGGGCCACGTCGTGGGCATGCAGGCCGACCGACGGTTCGTCTAGAATGTAAATCGTCGCGCCGGTGGCGATCTTGGACAGTTCGCGGCTCAGCTTGACCCGCTGGGCCTCGCCGCCGCTCAAAGTAGGCGCCGGCTGGCCCAGGTGGATGTAGCCCAGGCCGACTTCGGCCAGCGTCTTTAGCTTGCGCCGGATGGGCGGGATGCTGGCGAAGAACTCCAGCGCCTCTTCCACGCTCAGGTCGAGCACCTGGGCGATGTTCAGCCCCTTGTAGGTCACCTGGAGCGTCTCGCGGTTGTAACGCGCCCCGCTGCAGACGTCGCAAGGCACGTAGATGTCTGGCAGGAACTGCATCTCAATGCGGTTCTGCCCCTGACCCTGGCAGGCCTCGCAGCGGCCGCCCTTCACGTTGAAGCTGAAGCGGCCGGGCTTGTAGCCGCGCACCTTGCTTTCCGGCAGGGAGGCAAACAGGTCGCGGATAGGGCCAAACAGACTGGTGTAGGTGGCCGGGTTGGAGCGCGGCGTGCGGCCGATGGGGCTCTGGTTAATCTCGATCACCTTGTCCACCTGTTCCAGCCCCTCAATCTCACGGTGGGCGCCGGGCAGCTCGCGCGAGCGGTAGAAGACCTGGTTGAGGCGCTTAGCCAAAATTTCGATCAGGAAGCTGCTCTTGCCGCTGCCGCTGACACCGGTGACGCAGACGAACTTGCCCAGGGGGATCTCGACGTCAATATCCTTTAGATTGTTCTCGGTCGCGCCGCGCACGACCACAGAGGCGCCGCTGCCCGGCCGGCGCTTCTTGGGCGTCGGGATGCGCCTGCGGCCGCTCAGGTAGTCGCCCGTCAGCGACGCCTGGCTGGCGATGATGGCCGCCAGCGGCCCTTCGGCCACGATGTAGCCGCCGTGCCGGCCGGCGCCCGGCCCCAGGTCAATCACCCAGTCGGCGCGCCGGATCGTCTCCTCGTCGTGCTCGACGACCAGGACGGTGTTGCCCAGGTCGCGCATGCCCAGCAGGGTGTCAATCAGGCGCTCGTTGTCGCGCTGGTGCAGCCCGATGCTGGGTTCGTCCAGCACGTAAAGCACGCCCATCAGCCGGCTGCCGATCTGGGTGGCCAGCCGGATGCGTTGGGCCTCGCCGCCGCTGAGCGAGCCGGCCGAGCGATCCAGGCTGAGGTAATCCAGGCCGACGTTAATCAGGAACTCCAGCCGGGCGCAGACTTCCTTTAAGATTGGGCTGGCGATGATGCGCTGGCGGAGGGTCAGCGGGCTGCGCTCGTCGTCCTGGAGGCAGGCCGCCCACTCCAAGATCGGGCCGACCGGCCGGCGGGTCACGTCGGCGATGGTCGTGCCGGCCACATCCACCGCGCGGGCCACCGGCTGCAGGCGCGTGCCGCCGCAGGTGCGGCAGGGCCGGTTGACCATGAACTCCTCCAGCCTGGAGCGCACGTAGTCGGAGGTGGATTCGCGGTAACGCCGCTCCAGGTTGGGGACGACGCCCTCGAACTTGGTGCGGTAGACGCGCCGTTCCCCCTCGCGGTTGGTGTAACGCACGGTGACGTTTTGCTGGCCGCTGCCGTGGAGCAGGATGCGCTGCTGGGCCTCGTTCAGGTCGCGGAACGACGCGTTGGTGGGGATGCCGAAGTGGTCGGCCGTGGCCTTGAGCAACTGCCAGTAGTAGCCGGCCCTGTCCTCGGTGGGCCAGGCCACAACCGCGCCCTGCCACAGGCTCAGGTCTTTGTTGGGCACGACCAGGTCGGCGTCAATCTCCCGCTTGAAGCCCAGGCCCTGGCAATCGGGACAGGCCCCGTGCGGGCTGTTAAAACTGAAAGTGCGGGGTTCAATGTCGGGCACGCTGGTGCCGTCGTAGGGGCAGGCCAGGTGCTCGGAGTAGAAGTGGTCCACCGGCCGCTCCGGGTCGCCGATCTCGTTGACGATGACCACGCCGTCACCCAGGCGCAGCGCGGTCTCAATTGAGTCGTTCAGCCGGCTGCGGGCGGCCTGGGCCTCCTCGTCCTGCTCCTCCGGCCGATGGCGCACCACCAGCCGATCCACCACGGCCTCAATCGAGTGGTTCTTGTAGCGGTCGAGCTCGATCCGCTCGTCCACCTGGCGCACCTCGCCGTCCACGCGCACGCGCACGAAGCCGGCCTTGCGTACGTCCTCGAACACCGCTTGGTGGTGGCCCTTACGATCCACGACCAAGGGGGCCAGGATTTGGATGCGGGCGCCGGCCGGCAGGCGCTGGACGCTTTCGACGATCTGCTCGGCCGACTGGGGCAGCACGGGCCGGCCGCAGACGGGGCAATGGGGGGTGCCGACCCGGGCGAAGAGCAGGCGCAGGTAGTCGTAGATCTCGGTGACCGTGCCCACCGTCGAGCGCGGGTTGTGGCTGACGCCCTTCTGGTCAATTGAGACGGCCGGGCTGAGCCCCTCGATTTGGTCAACGTCGGGCTTCTCCAGTTGGCCCAAGAACTGGCGGGCGTAGGCTGACAGCGACTCGACATAGCGGCGCTGGCCCTCGGCGAAGATGGTGTCGAAGGCCAGCGACGACTTGCCCGAGCCGGACAGGCCGGTGATGACCACCAGCTTGTCGCGGGGTATCTCCAGGCTGATGTCCTTGAGGTTATGTTCGCGCGCCCCACGGACGACGATCTTGTCGCGAGACATGCTCTTCCCTCTTGTCTGTTTGGCTCCGCTGCGCCGGCCGACGCCGGTTGGCAGAACGTTTATTCTACCACCGGCCGGCCGGCCGGCCAAGGGATCTTAGCGAATTCTTGCGGCGCGCCCGGCCGAAGGGGCGGCTGGCGGAGCGCCAGCCCCACAACGCAAGACCTCCCGGAGGTCAGGGACGTCCGGGAGGCAAAGCGGCCGGCAAAGAGCGGCCCGGCAGGGGGCCGCTCGGTCGGGTAAAGGCGCGGACTGAAGCTTAGCCCGCGGGGGCGGTGCTGACGACGCCGTTGTGACTGCCGAACCCGTTCAGCACGAAGCTGTCGGCGGCCGCGTCATTGGTCCACTTCTGGCCGTCGGCCAGGTAGCGGAACTGGAAGCGGCCGTCCTTGGGCAGGCGCATCTTGGCGTAAAAGACGCCGTCCTTCTTGCGCTTCTTCATCGGGATCGGCTGCCAGCCGTTGGCCTCGGTCAGCAGGTCCACGCTGTTGGCGCCGTTGGCGTCGTACTCAAACGTGACCTCGACCTCTTCGGCCGTCTTAAGAAACTTCTTATTCAACATTTAACCAAACTCCTTACGTTGACCCACAAAGGCCCGAGAGATCTGCGAAGACCTCTGCGCTCTTGCCTGGTCGTGACAACAAAAAAGCCCTGAAGAGGGCTTCAAGCACAGGCGGAGGATTATAGAGATTGCGGCCGGGCTGTCAAGGGCGCGAATGGCCTCATTAGAAAACGTTACTGAATTTGGGCAGGGGGTGGGCAGCCTGCCGAACGCCGGCCGGTGGTTGGAACAGAACCAGGGCGGGCACGGGGGACCCACCCCTACAGGTTCGGCCGGTGGTTGGGGCAGAACGAGGGCGGGCACAGGGGCCCGCCCCTACAATTCGGGGACCCTGCCTTGCGCGTAGGGCGGCCGTCACGCACAATTGGCCGCATGGCCTCTTCATCTGAAGAGCAACGCCTGACGGGCACGACCCGCTCGCTCGTGATCGGCATTGACCGGGCGGTGTTGGCCTTCAGCAAGCATTGGCTGGCGCTCTTTAACGGCCTGATCTTCCTCTATGTGGCCCTGCCTATCCTGGCGCCGGCCCTGATGAACGCCGGCCTGGAACGGCCGGCGCGCCTGATCTACACTGCCTACTCGCCGATGTGCCACCAGATGGCCCAGCGCTCGTTTTTCCTGTTTGGCGAGCAGCCCGTCTACCCGAGCGCGGCGGCGGGCACCGATTACCGGCCGCTGGAGGCCTACATGGGCGACCTGCCCGAATTCGCCGGCGTCTCGGCCGCCAATTGGCCGGCGTTCTTCGCCGCCGCCCGCGACTTTCTTGGCAACAAGCAGATGGGTTACAAGATGGCCCTCTGCGAGCGCGACATCGCCATCTACGGTTTTGTGCTGGTTGGCGGGCTGCTTTACGCCATGCTGCGCAAGCAGGTCAACATCCGGCCGCTGCCCCTGCTGCTGTTCGTGATCGTCGGCATGGGGCCCATCGCCCTGGACGGCTTCAGCCAGTTGTTCGGCTACCTCGGCCAAACGCCGCCGGGCGCGGCCGAACCGTCTTGGCTCACGCTGCTGCTCGGCCGGCTGTTCCCGCTGCGCGAAAGCCCGCCGCTGATCCGCACTTTCACCGGGGCCTGGTTCGGCCTTTGCGTCGCCTGGCTCGTTTTCCCTCAGATCAACGGGGGAATGGCCAATGTCGAGCGCGAGTTGGACGCCAAGCTGGGCGCGGCCGGGGCGCGGCCGGAAAGCGCCGAGGCTTCCCACAACCTCTGAGGTCTGGGAGATAAACATGCCCAGGTGGCCGAACTTCGGCGACTTTCTGACCAACCTGGAGCAGCCGATGCCGCTGCCCGAAAAGGCGACCAAGCTGGCCCGCAACCTGTTCCGGCGCGTCGTGCTGCGCCAGTCGTGCTGCGGCCACCACGGCGAGCCGGGCTGTTGAAAAGCTGAGCTGCCGTCCCGTAGGGACGGCCAGGCGGCCGCTGACGGCAGCGGAAGAGGCTAAAGCCCCTTGTCTAAGCGTTCTCAGCGTCGCCGGCCCCGTTGTAGCGGCCGATGATGATGGTCGCGTTGTGGCCCCCCAGCCCAAAGGAATTGGAGAGAAAGGTCTGGATGGCGGCCGGGCGGGCCACGTTGGGCACGTAATCCAGGTCGCACTCCGGGTCGGGGGTGGTGTAGTTGATGGTGGGGGGTAGCAGGCCGGCCGCCAGCGCGTGGATACCCAGGATAGCCTCCAGGGCGCCGGCCGCGCCCAGCAGATGGCCGTGCATGGACTTGGTCGAGCTGACCGGGATGTCGTAGGCCCGCTCGCCAAAGATGCGCTTGAGGGCCAGCGTCTCAATCTTGTCGTTGAGCTTGGTGCCGGTGCCGTGGGCATTGACATAATCAATGTCAGCCGGCTCCAGGCCGGCGTCGTCCAGCGCCCCCTGCATAGATAGCACCGCGCCGGCCCCGTTCTCGTCAGGCGCCGAGATGTGGTAGGCGTCGGCGCTGGTGCCGTAGCCCAGGAACTCGGCATAGATGCGCGCCCCGCGCGCCACGGCCCGCTCCAGATCCTCCAGCACCAGCACGGCCGCGCCTTCGCTGGCCACGAAGCCGTCCCGGCCGGCGTCGAACGGCCGCGAGGCGGCTTCGGGGTCGTCATTGTAGGCGCTGGAGAGGGCCCCGGCCGAGTTAAAGCCAGCGATGATGACCGGCAGCATGGCCGCCTCGACGCCGCCGGCCAACATGACCTCGGCCGCGCCGCGCTGGATCATCTTGGCCGCCTCGCCCAGGGCGTTGTTGGCCGAGGCGCAGGCGGTGGCAATAGCCAGATTCGGGCCGCGCAGGCCGTGGGCGATGGAGATCGTGGCCGAGGGGGTATCCATCAACATCATGGGGATGAAGAAGGGGCTGACCCGGGCCGGGCCGCGTTCGTTGAAGGCGGTGATGCCGTTGAAGGCCGAGGCGACGTTGCCGACGCCGGAGCCGAGCACGACGCCGGCCGCGTTGCGCGTCTCCTCATCGTCCAGCGCCAGGCGGGCGTCTTCCAGGGCCTGGTTGGCGGCCGCCAGGGCCAATTGGGTGGCCCGGTCCATGCGCCGGGCGTCGCGGCGGCCGAAGAGCGCCTCGGCGTCGAAGTCGCGCACCTCGCCGCCGATGCGGGTCTTGAGGCCGGCCGGGTCAAATTGGGTGATCGGCCCGATGCCGCTGCGGCCGGCGGCGGCCTCTCCCCAGGCGGCGGCTGGGCTGTTGCCCAGGGGCGTATAGGCGCCCATGCCGGTGATTACCACCCGTTTTCTCATGCTGGGTCTCCTCAATCCTACAGGCTGTAGCGTGGGATTATAACCCCAAACCGGCCGGAGGTTGGACACACCCTTGCCGATTTCTCCAAGGCGGGCAAGGGGTGGGCCCATCGGGAGAGGCGGCGCAACCTAAACCCGATCTAGCCAGCGGCGGCTGAGCTCGCCCAGGCGGCCGAGACGCTGGCGCAGCACGGTGCAGGCCGGCAGTGCGTCCAGGAAGGCCTGGCCGTAGCGCTTGGTCAGGATGCGCTTGTCGAGCACAACCACGATGCCGGCGTCGTCCTGGCGCCGGATCAGCCGGCCGAAGCCCTGGCGGAAGCGCAGCACCGCCTCGGGGATCGAGTACTCGAAGAAGGGGTTGTCGTAACGTTCGGCGCGGGCGGCGAAAATGGGGTCTGACGGGACGTCGAAGGGCAGGCGGGCGATTAGCACGGCCTGCAGAGCTGGGCCCGGCACGTCTACCCCTTCCCAGAAGGAGCGCGTGCCCAACAGCACCGAGCGGCTGTCCTCGGCCCTGAAGGCTTCCAGCAGCTGCTGGCGCGATGCGCCGCCGGTCTGGGCCAACAGGCCGATGCCGGCCTCCGCCAGGCGCGGCTCGACCGCCTGGGCGGTGGTCGCCAGGTGGCCCTTGGAGGTGAACAGGCCCAGGCTGCGGCCGCCCAGGGCGCGGGCCACCTCGAAGATGGCCTCCTCCAGCCCACTTTGATAACCGGGCTGGTTCGGCTCCGGGATGTCGGTGGGCAGATAGACGAGCGTGCTGGTCTCGTAATCGAAGGGCGAGCCGACGGCCACTTCGTCGGCGTGATCGGCGTGCAGCCGGCGGCGCAAATAGTTGAAGCTCGGCCGGCCGTCGCCGCCCGGCCGGGCCGTGCGCAGCGTGGCGGAGGTCAAAATGACGGTCTCCTTGGGGTTGAAGATGTGCTCTTCGACCAGAGGCCCGACGTCGAGGGGGGCCGCGTGCAGCGAGATGCGCTCGCCGAACCACTCGCACCAATAGATCATCGCCTCCAGCGGCCGGGCCACTAGCGCGTCCAGGTTGGCGCGCGCCTCTTCCAGTTGGCGGGCCAGGTTGAGCAGCGACAGGCGCAGA
This sequence comes from Promineifilaceae bacterium (SeqCode), assembly GCA_050696115.1. GTDB lineage: Bacteria > Chloroflexota > Anaerolineae > Promineifilales > Promineifilaceae > UBA11865. The sequence continues at coordinate 7,123 of JBOGUG010000047.1, forward strand.
TCTTCGGCGTCTTCGACCTCGTAGCTCTCGCTGATGTCGGCCAGCGCCCCGGCCAGCCGGCCGACGCCTTCGGCCAGGTGGCGCAGGGATGGCTCCAGGCCGGCCCAGGCGGCCTCGACCTCGTCGTAGCCGGGTTGAACGCGCTGGGCGCTGGTCAGGCGGAGTTGTTCGGCGTAGGCGCCCGGCCGGGGCCGGGTGGCCGCCAGGAAGAAGCGCCAAGCCTGGAAGAACTCGTCCAGGCTCAGCAGGGCGTTCTGGCTGCCCTGGCGCAGCCGCTCGGCCTGCGCATCCACGACGCTGCTGATCTCGGCCGGGGCGGCCGCGGCCAGCCGGCGCTGCAGGTCGGCCACCAGCCCCGCCCGCGGCCGGCTCACCTCCTCCAGCAGGCTTTGCAGGAAGGCGCGCTCGCCGCGAAAGCTCAGGCCGTCGGTGACCGCCCCTTCCAGGTGGTGGGCCTCGTCCACGATCAGGTCGGTGTAGCTTGGCAGGATGCGGTTGGCCACGGCCACGTCGGCTAGCAGCAGGGCGTGGTTCACCACCACCACGTGGGCCAATTCGGCCCGGCGCCGGGCGACGTGCAGCGGGCAGTTTTCCTGGGCGCAGCGGTCGGCCGTGCAGACGTCGTTGTCGGCGCTCAGCTTGTTCCAGGCCAGCCGTTCGCCGGCCGTGCGCAGGCTGATCTCGCTCAGGTCGCCGCTTTGGGACTGGGGCAGCCAGAGCAGGATGCGGGCCAGCAGGGCCATTTCGTCGGCGTTGCCGGGGCCGCTGTGGCGCATCTGGGTCAGCAAGCGGGTGCAGACGTAGTTGCGCCGCCCCTTCAGGATGGCGCTGCGCAGCTCGAAAGGCAGCAGGCGCTCCAGCTCCGGCAGGTCCTTGTGCACCAACTGGTCTTGCAAGTTAATCGTGTTGGTTGAAACCACCACCCGCCGGCCGTTTTGGGCCGCCCAATAGGCGGCCGGCAGCAGGTAGCCAATGCTCTTGCCGGTGCCGGTGCCCGCCTCGACCAGCAGGTGCTGGCCGGCGTTGAAGGCCTCGGTCACGGCGGCCAACATCTGGAGCTGTTGCGGCCGGTGCTCAAAGCCGGCGAAGTGGCGGCTGAAGGCGCCGCCGGGCCCCAGCAGGCCGGCGATCTCCGCGCCGTCCACCGGCTCCGGCTCCTCGGCCGCCACCGGCTGCCGGCCGAGCACTTTGGCGGGGCTGAACAGGGCCGCCGGCCGGCGCGCCTCGCCGCTGAAGGCGGCCCGGGCGGCCTGGCCCAGCGTCCGCTCAAAAAAGGTTGTCTCGGGCCAGCCGATGCTCCGGCCGGCGGCGACGATCTCTGCCAGGCTGTCAAAGTTGATCTCGCGCGCCAGTTGGCCGAGCGCCAGCCACAGCTCGGCCGTGCGCCGGGCGTCGTACAGGGCGCGGTGAGCCCGGCCGTCGGCGGCCGACGGCAGGGCCAGCAGGCGGCTGAGGGCGGCCAGACTGTAGCGGCCGGCGCGCGGCAGCAGAATCGAGGCCAGGCTGAGCGTGTCCAGACGCCGGTTGCCCAGGGCCAGGTTTTCGGCCTGGAGGAAGGCCAGGTCGAACTCGACGTTATGGCCGGCGATGGGCCGCTCGCCCAAGATGGCGCGCAGGGTCGGCCGCAGCCGGCCCATGTCGGGCGCGCCGGCTAGCATCTCCTGGCTGATGCCTGTCAACGAAGCAATGTAGGCCGGCAGCGGCCGGCCGGGGTCCACCAGCGAGGACCACTCGTCCGCAATCCGGCCGCCGGCGACGGTGACGGCCGCCACCTCGATGATCGAGTCGCGCCGGGGGTCCAGGCCGGTGGTTTCTAGGTCAACGACGACGATGGCGTCCTTGTCAGGCATGGGAAAACGGGACGATTGTAGCACATTTGTTTGCCCGGCCGCGGGAACGCGGCCGGGGGATTGTGGCCGGGATGCGGGGACTTGGGGATTTTTGGCAGGAGGCGGATTGGTTGCAGGGGCAAGCCGGTGGCTGGGGCAGCATCAAGGCGGGCACGGGGGGTCCGCCCCTACACGTTTCGGCCGGCGCCTATTTTGTGGGACGGGCTTCCAGCCCGTCGGCGGGCGCCAGCCCGCGCACCAACCGCCACGGGCCTGCGGCCCGGCCGGGGGAACGCGGCCGGGATTTGGGATTCGATTACCCCTCACCCGGCGCAGACGCCGTTCCCTCTCCCCTCCGGGGAGAGGGGCCAGGGGTGAGGGGCGGAGGCGTAAATCAGAAAATCCTCTAATCCCTAAATCGGGGCCCCTCTGCCAGCAGCGGACCGAGCGCCTCCCCCGGCCGCAGCTTGACCAGCCGGTGGGCCTTGGTCGTATTTGGGCCGTCCAAGGGCACGGCCAGCGGGTCCAGCGGCATCAGGCAGCCATCACGCAGCGCCCAGACAGGCCGGCCGGGCTCGACCCGCGCCAGGCCGGCCAGCCGGCCCCGGCTGACGGCCGCCCGGCCGCGGCTGTTGGGCCGCTCGGCGGCCGGCATCTCGGCCACCAGCAGGCGCTTGGCGTAGCCGTCGGCCGTGACCAGCAGGCTTTCATCCGCCTCGGCCGCCAGCACGGCCCCGGCCAGACGTTCGCCCTCGCGCCTGCTGATGGCCTGCTGGCCGATGGCCGCCACGGCCGCCAGCGGCCGCCGCAGCAGCCGGCCGCTGTCCAGCGCCAGCAGCAGTTGGTCGCGGCCATTAGCCCCCAGAACCGCCGCTGGCAGGCCTGCCAGCGGCTGATCGAACTGCATGCCGGCCGGCTCTTCAATGGCCTCGACCAGCGCCTCTGTGGCGTAGGCGCGCAAGTAGCCGCGCGACGTCACCACAACCAGCCGGGGCTGGGCCTTGAGAGCCTCCCAGTCCGCCAGGGCGCAGACGCTCTCGTCGGGCCGAAAATGGTAGAAGCCGGCCGCGTTCAAACCGACGGCGGCCAAATCGAGCAGGTGCAGGGGCGTGGTGCGCAAAAAACGGTAGCGCGAGCTGACCAGCAGCAGCGGCCGGTCGGGCGCCAGCGCCAGCAGCGCCTTAAATGGCCGGTCAGGCAGCGCCAGCGGGAACGGCTCGCCGGCCGCCAGCGCCTCGGCCGGGGCCGTGACGGCGCTCAGCTGGTGGGCCATGTCCAGGCCGACGAAGGCGGCCATGCGCCGCCCGCCGGCTGCCTCGGCCAGCGCCTCTTCGGCCGCCGCCATGCGCCGCTGGAGCAACTCCAAATTGACGGCCGGCGCCCCCGACTTGGCGCCGCCCTGCCCGGCCAGGACGGGCCGCCGCTCGGCCGGCGTGTGGGCCTGGGCCTCCAACTCGCCGCGGCCGATGGCCTGGCCCATGATGCTCAGGCCGGAGGTGACGCTGCTGAAAATATCGGCCGTGCGCACGTTGTCGGCCCCAAATTTGTCGGCCAGCAGGCGGCGGAAGGCGGGAATCTCCGACGAGCCGCCGGTGCGAATGACGGCGTCAACCTCGGCCGGCGCCAGCCCGGAGGCGGCCAATGTCTCGTCCAGGCGGGCCTCGATGGCCTGGATCTCGGCCCGGATGATGGCTTCAAAATCGCTGCGGCTGAGGGCCTCGCTGACGTGAAAGCCGGGGCCTTCCAGGCGAATAACGGCCGCCATGTCGCTCGACAAGCGCCGCTTGGCGGCCTCGACCACGTCGAACATGTGCAGGCTGTAGTTATTGCCCACCAGGCTAATCAGGGCCTCGATGCGGGCCCGATCCTCGGCCGTGGCCGCTATCTCCTGCAGCAGCTCCCGGCTGCGCGGCGTCTGCAGCTCAATGATCCGCTGCCAGTCGGAGAAGAGGTCGTAAATCCAGCGCGGCAGCGGCAAGCGCCGGCCGGGCGGCCCATAGCGGCTGCCCTCGCCGAAGTGGCCCGGCAGCCTGGCGCGCACCACCTTCTGGTCGAAGACGTCGCCGGCCACCGGGATGCCGCCGGTGGCCAGCACCTCGCGCCGGCCGCGCTCGTCGGCCCGCATCACCGTCAGGTCAAGCGTGCCGCCGCCGAAGTCGAAGACCAGGATGTTTTGCGGCCGGTCGAGGCCGGCCGCGTAGTGGTAGGCGGCCGCCACCGGCTCCAGGCCCAGGTAGACCTCCTCGTAGCCGGCCCGGAAGGCGGCTTCCAGCAGGCGCCGCTCGGCCAGCGCGTCGGCCGCCGGCTCCTGGCTGAACTGCACCGGCCGGCCGAGCACGACCCGGCGCACCTCGCGGCCGAGCAGCCGCTCGGCCCGCAGCCGGGTCAGGCTCAGATAGGCGGCCACCAAGTTCTCCAGCGAGAAGTAGGTCTGGCCGACGACCGTGCCCTGGTAATCGGCCTCGCGCAGGCCGCTCTTGATCGACAGGAACAGCCGGCCGGGCGAGAGGACGTCGCTCCAGACGTAGACGTCACGGACAAAATACATGTCCGCCCCGTACACCTCGACCTCGCCCACCCAGACCGGCTCCAGCTTCACCGAGCGGCCGACGTTCTGCTCGAAGAAGCTGTCCAGCGCCCGCCGGCCGATCGCCACCGTCTGGTCGTTGGTCAGGTAGAGCGCAGTGCGGGCCACGGCCGGGTTGCTGCCGGCCGGGTCGAGGGGCAGCAAGCGCACCTGGCGGCCGTCGTAGACCCCCATGCCTGAGTTTGTCGTGCCGAAGTCCATGCCGACGATCACGGCTTACGCCTCCTTTTGGCGGAATCCAAGAGCCGGCCGGGGGTCGTGTGGCTCACCTTGGACGGCGGCCGGCGCGAAGCCAAACCACCAGTCTACGGCGAGCGGCCGCCCTTGTCAATGAATTGCCTGAAGGGCCGCAGATCGCCGCTGAGGTCTGGCTAAGGACTCCTTGTATTTGCCCTCGGCAATGGTAAAACAACAGGTGTGGGGCGGAACTCCATCCGGCCGCCCAACGCCTTCAACGCCATTGGAGTACGCCATGACCAAACCCAGCTCGAAGGGCACCGGCCGCGCCCTGATCGCGGCCCTGATTGCCGGCCTGTTGCTAGCGCTGGCGGCCGGCTGCGCGCCGGGTCAGGGCGTTGCCAGCCCGACGGCCGGGCCGACAGCGTTGCCCGCCTCGCCCACGGCCGCCCCGACCGGCCCGCCGACCAAGGCCGCGGAGGCCACAGCCAGCCCAACGGCGGCGGCCAGCCCCACGCTCGCGCCAAGCCCGACGGCCGGCCCGCCGGCCCCTTTCCCCACGCCGAACTACTTCAGGGCCGTCTTTGAGCCTTTCTTTGGCGAAGAGGGCCAGGTATTCGTCCGCGGCATCACGGCCGAGGGCGACGGTTGGAAGCTGGACATGCAGCCGATCCCCATCAGCGGCGCGGTCTGGGGCGGCGATTACCATCTGGCGACCAACCGCTTTTTATACTGGGACTATTCCAACACCACCGGCTCAGGCCCGGCCAACCTGTCGGCCGGACCGCTGCACCTGGTTGATTTTGCGGCCGGCACCGATGAGACCCTGATTGACGGCCCCGTTGTCCGGGCCGGTTGGGCGCCCGACGGCCTGGCGTTTGCCTACATCCTGGCCACGCCGGAGAGCTACGAGCTGCATTACCGCGACCCGGCCGGGGCCGACAGGGCGCTGGCGGCCGACGTGCCCCACACCTTCTCCATCTCGCCCAACGGAGCCCGCATCGCCTTCACCCGCGAGTCGAACTACGAGCTGGAGACCGCGCCCGGCGTCTATGTGGTGGAAATCGCCACCGGCGCGGAGTCCCAGGTCAGCCAGGTGGATCGGGCCGGCTTCGGCGGCGTGTCGGCCGGCTGGCTGCCCATCTGGGCGCCGGAGGGCGGCAGCTTTATTCTGCGCGCGTTTGGCCAGCCTCCCCAGGTGTTCGTCTACGCGGCCGCCGACGGCAGCTGGTCGCACGCAATTCAGCAGGAGGCGCTGCTGGCCGCTTTCGAGGCCCAGGTCGGTGGGCCGCCGGCCGGTGGCGCCAGCGAGGTCTGGTGCCTGAGCGACGAGCTGGCCCTGTACGCCACCAATCAACTGGTGACGACGGTCGGCCCCTGCTCAACTGAGGGCCCAGGCTTCGGCCCGGCCAGCCATCTGGCCGTCTTCGAGCTAGACCCGGCGAGCGGCCAGATTGCGGCCAGCCGCAGCCTGGCGATGGAGCGGACCGAAGAGCAGGGCATCCAGCTGGCCGGCTGGAATGCGCCCGGCGAATCGGTTTTCGCCGTCCTGGCCGACCAGGTGCTGGTTCTGGCGCTGACCGAGGCGCAGTAGGGGCAGCCCGTCGTGGCTGCCTAATGGCTGCCCAGCCAGTTTGGCTGAGGGCAGCCGGGCCTGCTTTTGGAGCGCGGGCAGCCTGCCCGCCGACGGGCTGGAAGCCCGTCCCACAGGCGGACAGCCCGCGGCCGGCGGCGCAAGAGCATTCGGGCCTGGTCGAGGGCGATGGCCGTCAGCCAGGAGCCGAATCGGGCCGGGTCGCGCAGCCGCTCCAGGCCCAAATAGGCCTGCAGTAGCGCCTCTTGGAGCGCATCTTCGGCCTCCGGCCGGCTGCCGAGTGCGGCGATCAGGAGCGCCTTGAGCCGGGCCTGATGGCGGCCGATGAGCAGCCCGAAGGCAGCCCGGTCGCCCGCCCGGGAGCGGCCGACCAGTTCGGCGTCGTTGGGCGGTTGCGCGGCAGCCATCAACTAGTAAGTTGCTTGGGGGCGGCGAAAGGTTACATGCGCCGGGAATGCTGGCCGCTATTCGGATTAGCTGCGGGCCCCGCGGCCGGCTGGCGGGCGCTGACCAGGTCGTAGTTCAGCTGCCACAGGTGGCTCTTGATCGCGACCAGGCCCAATTCGGCGAGGGTTGAAGCCAGGGCCTCGGCCGAACGATAGCGGCCGAGGAAAAGGCGGCCCGCCAATCCTTTGCGCCGGCTGACCAGCAGCAAACCGCCCGGCCGCAGCACGCGCGCCATCTCGGCCAGGGCGGCCCGGTCGGAAGGGAAGAACTCCAGCGCCTCCAGGCAGATCACAGCGCTGAAGCTGGCAGCGGCGAATGGCAGCCGGCCGGCGTATTGGCGCACCCACAGACAGCGGCCGCGGGCGTCCGGGTCAAGCCTTGCCAGCTTGGCCTGCGCCTGGGCCAGCATGGGGCCGGAGGCGTCCAGGCCGACGGCACGGCCCAAAAAGCGGCCGTCGCCCAGCAGGGCAAGGGGCGCCCGGCCGCTGCCGGTGGCCACGTCGAGCAGCCAGGCGTCCGGCCGGCCGGCCAGTTCGGCCAGGAAGTAGCCGCTGAGCGCCAGCCGCTCGGCGGCCGGGTCGAACTGCTTGATGCGGTCGTAGCGGCCGGCTGTCAGGTCATACAGCCAGACCACCACCCGCCGGCCGAGGTAGACGCCTTCGGTGGCGATCAGCAGCCAGTAAAGCAGGCCGGCCGCCAGCAGCCCGCCGAGCAAGAGAAACGGCAGCATGCCGGGTCAAAACGCGCGGGCGTATCGGAAGCAAGGGCGCAACAGGCGCGGCCTCTACAGGCCGCCGGCTTTGCGCCGCTCCACGCTCCGCTCAATGCGCTTCATTAAGCCCAGCAGCACCTCGCCGGGGCCAACCTCGACAAAAGCGGTCACGCCCTGGGCCAACAGAAAGCGCATGGAGTCGGCCCAGCGCACCGGCGCGGTCAACTGGGCCTTCAGCTCGGCCCGGATGGCCTCGGCTGTCGTCAGCGGCTCGGCGCTGGCGTTGGCTATCACCGGCACAGCCGGGGCGGCGAATGGGGTGGCGTCCACCGCCTGGGCAAAGTCGGCCGCGGCCGGGCCCATCAGGGGCGAATGGGCGGCGATGGTGATGGGCAGGGGCAGGACCCGGCGCGCGCCGGCCGCTTCGGCCAGCCGGCCGGCCTCGGCCAGGGCCTCGGCCGCGCCGGAGATCACCAGTTGGCCCGGGCAATTGTCGTTGGCGATCTGCACCGGCCGGCCGGCGGCCTGGCTGGCCTGCTGGCAAAGCGCGGCCACCGTCTCGGCCTCCAGCCCCAGGACGGCTGCCATGGCCCCCGGCTGGGTCTGGCCGGCCGCCTGCATCAATTCGGCCCGGCGGCGCACCAGGGCCAGGCCGGCCTCGAACTCCAGCGCCCCGGCGACGGCCAGGGCAGTAAACTCGCCCAGGCTGTGGCCGGCGACGAAGTTGGGGGGCGGCTCGCCGGCCGCCTGCAAGCTGCGCCAGGCGGCGAAGGCGGCCGTGTACAGGGCCGGCTGCTGGTTGAGGGTGTCGGTCAGGGCTGCTTCCGGCCCTTCGAAGCACAGGCGCGTCAGCGGGAAGCCCAGGAGGTGATCGGCGCGATCAAAAACAGCACGCGCGGCGGGTTCGGCGGCGTAAAGCGCCTGGCCCATGCCGACGTGCTGCGAGCCCTGGCCAGGGAAAAGGAAGGCGACGCTCACGTTTCAAGCGCCCGGCCGGGGCGGCCCGCGCCCTGAGGGCTATTCCTCAAACTCGGGCAATATCTGGCGGCCGTTGTACGTCCGGCAACTGGGGCACATGTAGTACGGCCGGTACATGGCGTGGCAGTTGGGGCACTCGACCAGGTGCGGCCGGGCCAGCTTGTCGTGCGCCCGGCGCTTAAGCCGGCGCGTCCGTGAAATCCTGCGCTTGGGTACTGCGCCCATAATGACAACCTCGTTTCGAAGCCCGGCGGCCGGGGCCAGTCGGGGGCAAAAAGCAAAAAAAGAGCGGCGACGCGGCCGCAGAGGGTATTATAGTCGGCCGGGCGGCCCTGTCAACCTGCGGGAGCTGCTTGAAAAGCCCGCCAGCCTGAGGCGTTCCCAGAGGCTTGAAAGCCCCGGCCGGCCAGGCGCTAGCCCTCGGCCGGCTCGGCCACTTGGTCTTCGGCGAGCGGCCGGTCGGCCTCCAGCTTGTGCATGCCATTGCGCACCACCGACAGGGAGCGCAGCAAGTCTTCCTCCAGCTTGGTCAGCACCTCGACGATGTAATCGTCGGCCTCGCGGCGCATGTTCTCGGCCTCGCGCCGGGCGCGCTCGACGATGTTGTCGGCCCGCTGCTGGGCGGCCGCCATGATGGCGTCGCGCCGCACCAACTCGCCCACCTCATGCTTGGCCAGCTCGCGGATGCGCTCGGCCTCCTCGTGGGCCTGGGCCAGGATGCGCTCTTTCTCCTGCTCGACGCGGTTGGCCCGCTTGACCTCCTCCGGGATCGAGACGCGCATCTGGTCAATGATGTTAAAAATGCGGTCTTCGTCCACGACCAGGTTGGCCGTCAGCGGGATGCGGCGGCTCTCGGCGAAGGTCTGTTCTAAGC
>JBOGUG010000048.1:0-16671 GCA_050696115.1 Promineifilaceae bacterium (SeqCode)
GCCCCGGCTCGACTCCCGGCGCAACACCGAACGCCAGCCCAGCTGCCAGCCCCAGCCCCTCGGCCACGGCCGGCAGCCCGGCCGCGCCGCTCGCGTTCTCATACCAGTTGGAGTGGAGCCTGGATCCCAATAACTCGGACCTCGCCATCGCCCACGTGACGATCACGGCCAGCGGCGGTGGCGGCGGCTACCGCTACTTTCACGATGACCTGCCGGTCAGCGGCCCCGTCTTCAGCTACAACTGGGCCGCCTGCCAGCCCAACCCAGGCAGCTTGCGCGTGGACTCGGCCAACGGCGACAGCGTCAGGGTTGACTACTACGAGCTGCCGCCCTGCTAGCCGGCCGGCCGCATCGCCCCTTGCCCTCGGCCGGCCATCCCAGTACAGTTGTCCATGCCATCGCCAGGCATCATCCTGCTCTTCATCTCGGCCGGCCTGTTTGCCTTCCTGGATGGCTTCCACGGCAGCGCCAACGTGGCGGCCACGGTTGTCTCGTCGCGCAGCCTCGCCCGCCGCACCGTCATCCCACTGGCGGCCGCCAGCGTGCTTGTCGGCCCTTTCTTGCTGGGCGCGTCGGTGGCGCGCACCTTCGGCCAGGAGTTGGTGGCGGCCGAGGCGCTGAACTTGTCCATCGCGGTCGCCGCGACCCTCTCGGCCGTGGCCTGGAAGCTGGTCACCTGGCTGCTGGGCCAGCCAACCAGCTCCTCCCACGCCTTGTTCGGCGGCTTGCTGGGCGCCACCGCGGCCGCCTCTGGCCTGGGCGCCATCCGGCCGGGGGGGATGATCACCATTGTGCTGGCGCTGGTGCTGTCGCCACCACTTGGCATGCTGGCCGGCTTCCTGCTAATGCGGCTGATCTACTTCCTGACGCGCAATGCCAGCCCGGCCGTCAGCCGCTTCTTTCAAAAGGGGCAATTCTTGACTTCGGCCGCCCTGGGGCTGGCCCACGGCAGAAACAACGCCAACGTAATCATTGGTGTCGTCGTGCTCGGCCTGCTCAGCAGCGGGCTGCTGGCCGGTTTTCAGCTGCCTTACTGGTTGACGGCTTCGGCGGCTGTGCCTATGGCCATGGGCACGCTGGTGGGCGGCGGCCGCATCAGCCGCACCCTCGGCCGGCGCTTCTACAAGGTCCGGCCGGTGCACAGCTTCTCGGTCCAGACGGCCACTTCGGCCGTCATCTTCCTGGCGGCCGTGGCCGGCGGCCCGGTTAGCACCACCCATGTTATCAGCTCCACCATCGTCGGGGCGGGGGCGGCCGACCGGCCCAACAAAGTGCGCTGGGGCGTCTTTCGCGACATCCTGCTCTCCTGGCTGATCACCATCCCGGCCACGGCCGCGCTGGCTGGCTTGTTGATCTGGCTGGCCGGGCTATTCTTGCCGGCCGGCTAAGTCTGCCCAGAATCGAGGCCGCTCATGCACTGGATTCGTGATCTCTTCAGCCTCAGACGCCAGGATCGCTTCCTGGAGCTGTTGATCCGTCAGGCCGAATACGCCGTCGAGGCCACCGACATGCTTCTCGAGTACCTGGAACACCCCGGTGAGGCGGCCTCCAAGCGCGCCCGCGCCATCGAGAAAGACGCCGACGAGGTGCGGCGCATCTTAGTGGATGAGCTCAACCGCACCTTCGTTACCCCAATTGACCGCGAGGACATCCACGCCCTCTCGCGCAACCTGGACGACATTGTGGACTACGCCTATACCACCACCGAAGAGATGCAGATTCTGGCCATCCCGCCCAATGACTATATCCAGCGCATGGCGACGCTGCTGCGCGACGCGGCCGTCGAGCTGCATCTGGGCATGGTCCGCCTCCAGGATCACCCCAACGTGGCCAACGAGCACGCCCAACGGGCCAAGGCGTTCGAGAACCGGGTCGAGCGCATCTACCGCGAGGCGCTGGCCGACCTGTTCAAACGTCAGAAGGACATCAGCCTCAACCACATCATGCAGTTGCTCAAGCTGCGCGAGGTCTACCGCCACATGAGCAACGCGGCCGACCGTGGCGACGAGGCGGCCAACAACCTCAGCGACGTCGTCGTCAAGATGACCTGAGCGCCGGCCGCTTGCCTCCCACTGCCCTTGGGCTACAATGCCTGCAACACGCCGCTGCTTGAGGAGAGCGCATGAAGAATGTCCTGGTCACAGGGGGGGCCGGATTTATCGGCTCTAATTTTGTCCTCCATCTGCTAAGCAACTATCGCGATTATCAGGTCGTCGTTTTCGACAAGCTAACCTACGCCGGCAACCTCGACAATTTGCTCGACGCGTCGGATGACCCCCGCTACGCCTTCGTGCGCGGCGACATTTGCGACGCCCAAGCGGTGGCGGCGGCCGTCGAGACCTATGCCATTGACACCATTGTCAATTTCGCCGCTGAGACCCACGTGGATCGCTCCATTATGGGCGCCGCCCCCTTCGTCAAGACTAATACCCTGGGCACCCAGGTGCTGCTGGAGACCGCCAGGCAATTCGGCGTCGAGCGCTTCCACCAGGTGTCCACCGATGAGGTCTACGGCGATGTCCCGCCCGGCAGCGCCAGCCTGGAAAGCGACCCGGTGGCCCCGCGCAGCCCCTACGCGGCCAGCAAAGCGGCCGGCGACCTGATGGCGCTGGCCTATCACGCCACCTATGGGCTACCCATCACCATCAGCCGCGGGACCAACAACATTGGCCCCTATCAGCATCTCGAAAAGGCCGTGCCTCTCTTCGCAACCAACGCCATTGATCACCAGCCGCTGCCGGTGTACGGCGACGGCCGGCAGATGCGCGACTACCAATACGTGGGCGACCACGTCGAGGCGCTTGACCTGATTCTGCACGCCGGCGCTGTCGGCGAGATATACAACGTGGGCACCGGCCGCGAGATGGAAAACCTGCAGATGGTCGCCATCTTGCTAGAGGCTCTGGACCGGCCGGCCGGCCTGGTGCGTTACGTCGCCGACCGGCCGGGTCACGACCGGCGCTACAGCCTGAAAGTGGACAAGCTGCGCGCGCTCGGTTGGGCGCCGCAATACAGCCTGCCCGAGGCCATCCGCATGACGGCCGCCTGGTATCAGGAAAACGAATGGTGGTGGCGCAAGATCAAGGCCGGCGACTTCCAGAACTACTACGAGCGCCAATACGGCCAGCGCCTGCGGGACGCCGGCCGCTGAATCGCCAAGCTGCATTGGAGCGCATCTATGACCAACCCTAGCAAAGGTCTGGCCGGCGTGGTCGCGGCCGACACCGCCCTCAGCCACGTGGACGGCCAGGCCGGCCGGCTGATTTACCGCGGCTACTCGATCGAGGATCTGGGCCAGCAGGCCAGCTTCGAGAAGGTGGTCCACCTGCTGTGGCACGGCGAGCTGCCGACGGCCGAGCAGTTGGCGGCCTTCAGCGACCGCTTGACGTCCAAGCGCGACCTGCCGCTGGCCCTGGTCGAGGCCATGCGCAACTACCCGCGCCAGGCGCACCCGATGGCGGCGCTGCGCACGGCCGTCAGCGCCCTGGGCATGCACGACGCGAACCCCGATGACATTACTCCTGACGGCGCCTACAACAAGGCTGTCTGCCTGACCGCCTCACTGCCCACGCTGGTGGCTACCTGGGAGCGGCTGCGCAGCGGTCACGAGCCGTTGTCGCCTAAGGCCGAGCTGGGCCACGCCGCCAACTTCCTCTACATGTTGAGCGGCAAAGAGCCGAACCCGGACGCCGTGCGCGCCTTGGATGCCTATCTAGTTATGCTGGCCGACCACGGCTTCAATGCTTCGACTTTCGCCGCCCGCGTGACTGTCAGCACGCTGGCCGACGTCTACTCGGCCGTGACCACCGCCATCGGCACGCTCAAAGGGGCGGCCCACGGCGGGGCCAACCAGCGCGCGATGGAGCAGTTTCTGGCGGCCGACAAGCGCGGCGACCTGGAGGCCTGGTACCGGGAGACGCGGGCTGGCGATCAGCGCATCATGGGCATCGGCCACCGGGTTTACAAGGTGGAAGACCCGCGCGCGCGCATCCTGCGGCCGATGGCCGAGGCGCTGGCAGCCAGCAGCGGCCAGGGCCGCTGGTACGAGATCGCGGCCGGAATCGAGCGCCTGGCCCGCACCGACCCCTATTTCATCGAGCGCGACCTGTACGCCAACGTGGACTTCTACTCGGCCGTCGTCCTTTACATGATCGGCCTGCCCGTAGACCAGTTTACCTGCGTTTTTGCCATCAGCCGCGTGGCCGGCTGGACAGCCCACATCCTGGAGCAGTTGGCCGACAACCGCCTGATCCGGCCGAAGGCCAACTACACCGGCCCGCGCGACAAGCGGTACCTGCCCCTTGGCGAGCGGCGTTAACAATTTGCGCCTGGCGCTGGTCAGCGCCGGCCTGGGGCTGGCGCTGCTGGCCGGCTGCGGCCGGGAGGGGACGCCCAGCCCGGCCGGCCCCACCGCCGCGCTCACGGAGAGTACGGTTGCGGCCGTGACCGCCGAGGCGACCGTCACCCTCCCGGCCAGCCCGACGCCCGCACCGGCATCCAGGCAAGCGACGGCCGAAGCGACCCCCGCGTCCAGCGACGAGCCGCCCGCGGCCGTGCCAAGCCCGACGCCGGCCGGCCAGCCGGCCACGTCCATTTCGCTGAGCCAGGTCGGCTCCGGATTTCGTCAACCCACGTATCTGACCCACGCCGGCGACGAGCGCCTGTTCGTCGTTGAGCAGGACGGGGCCATCTGGCGACTCGAAAACGGCGGCCGCTCCGCGCAGCCTTTTCTGGATATCAACGGCCGGGTCGGTTCCGACGCTTTGGAGCGCGGCCTGTTAAGCATGGCTTTCCACCCTGACTTCGCCCAGAACGGCTTTTTTTATGTCAATTACACCGACAACAGCGGCGATACCGTGGTGTCGCGCTTTGAGGCGCCTGATGGATCCGGCGGTGCAGCCGATCCGAATAGCGAGTTCCTGATCCTGGCCGTTGGCCAGCCCTACCCCAACCACAACGGCGGCCAGTTGCAGTTCGGGCCGGACGGCCTGCTGTATATTGGCATGGGCGACGGCGGCAGCGCAGGCGACCCGCAAAACAACGGCCAGGACCCGACCACGCTGTTGGGGGCGCTGCTGCGCCTGGACGTGGACGCGGAAGGGGCATATGGCATCCCGGCCGGCAATCCCTTTTCGGGCGAGCTGGGCACCCGGCCGGAGATCTGGGCTATTGGCCTACGAAACCCCTGGCGCTTTTCTTTTGACGGCCTGACCGGCGACCTGTACATTGCCGATGTCGGCCAGAACGCCTGGGAGGAGGTCAACTTCGTTCCGGCCGGGGCGCCGGGTGGGGCTAATTTTGGCTGGAGCATCCTGGAGGGCAGCCACTGCTACGGGGAAGACAGTTGCGATCCGGCCGGGCTGGAGCTGCCCGTGGCCGAATACAGCAACCCCGATGGCGGCTGCGCGATCAGCGGCGGCTACGTCTACCGCGGCCGGCAGCACCCAACCCTAACCGGCAACTATTTCTATGGCGACTATTGCAGCGGGCTGGTGTGGAGCTTGTTTCGCGGCCCGGCCGGTGAGTGGACGGTCAACTTGGTGGCCCAGACCGGCCTGACGGTCTCCTCCTTTGGCGAAGGGCAGGACGGGGAGATCTACCTGCTCGACCACGCCCTGGGCGGCGTCTACCAGATCGGCCCGGCCGAGTAGGGCAGGCCCGGCCGTGAAGGTATGGGCGGGCCCTATGCCCGCCCGCCTTGGGCCCGCCAATGGCCGGGCCAGAAGCGGGCAGCAACAAGGGGCTGCCCCTACGGTTTGGCAATCAGCGGCGCATAGTTGTGGTAGACCGGCGGCGGGGGGGGCGGCTCGGCCTGCACTACGATGGGCTCGGCGAAGGTCGTCTGGCCAAACGTGTTGACCGCCTTTAGCGTGACGGTGTAGCTGCCGGCGGCCGTGTAGACGTAAGTCGGGCTGATCTCCGTCGAAGTGCCCACGCCGTCGCCAAAGTCCCAGGTGTAGGTGATCGGCTCCTCGCCTGTGGTCGTGTTGCTGAACACGGCCGTCTCCGTCAGCGTAATGGGGCTGTTGCTGGTGAAGCCCGCTTGGGGCGCCTTGATGGGCACGAACATCGGCCCTCCGAAACACGGATAAGTCTCCGGATTCGGCTCGCCGGTTATCGTCCAGCAGTAGTAACCATCGCCGCTGTCGTAGGCGTCGGTCAGCATCTGGGGCACATACCAGAGCACGATGTTCGTGTTGGTGATGCCCTCGGCCGGCAGTGGCGGCTGCTGGATGTGCTCGATATATTCGTCGGGGCCCTGGCGATGATCGTCGTAGCAACACCAGCCCAGGACGGGCAATTCGCCGTCGCCCTCTTCTGGGTGGTGGCGCACGGCATAAATGAAGGCGTAGTCGCCCCGGCCCTGGTTGGCGAACTGGCCCTGGTCTGGCTCGATGTAATAGCCGCTCCCACTGGCGTCGGTCACTTTCCAGGCGTAGCCGTTGGCGTCGGAATAGTGCGGGCCGTTGTCGTCGGGGTAGGGTGTGCGATACAGCTCGATTTCCTGCGGCAGCCATTGGGTGCCATCGTACAAGGCGAAGCTGTCGCCCTCATCGCCGTTCACGGCGATGTCAATCCGGATCAGCGGCTTATAGAGCGAGTTGTCGCCGCAGCCCTTGCCGTAGGCCCCGCCGACGGTGCGGAAGCGGCCGTCCGCGTAGAACTCCCAATGCATGTCATAGCGGTAATTGCAGCCGTTGCCCCAGCTGGACATGCGGTAATCTTGGACGACCTCGAAGCCGATCACGTTGTTGCCCGCATCCAGAATGTCCAGCACCTCCGTCTCGCCGTAGGGGAAGATGGTGAAGCCACCGCCGCCATAGCTACAGCCGGGCGTGTCTTCAAAGCCGCCAGAGCCGTAGTCAGCGTGCCACTCGACGATCTTGGCGCTGGTCAGCACGGGGGTCCCGTTGTAGGTGACGTCGTAAACCCGCATCCCGTCCCACTCGGTGCCCTCGTAATCCAGGGCCCAGCCGTCGCGGGCCACCGGGCCGGGGTCCGGACCGGGGTCCGGACAGCCGCCCGACAGGCTGGCTTGGTTGGCCGGGTCGTCAGGCTGCCGGCCGGTGGTGCGCAGGGCAGCCACCTCCTCAGCCTCCATGTCCAGAAAGACCCACAGGATCTCGGTGCCGTTCTTGATGTAAAACAGGGTGGCCAGGCAGAAACGCTGGCCTTCGCAGACCGTGCCCGGCGCGCCGGCGTGAACGGGATACATGCCGACTTCCTCGGCGCTCGGCCGGTAACCGAGCACGTCAATCACGCGCGGGTCGTTGAGCGTCAGCTCGATGGCGAGGTCAACAAGGCGTTGGTTGGGCAGGGGCTGCACGCCCGGCTGATAGAGCACGTCCAGGACCTGCTCCGTATCCAGGTTTACATAAGCAGCGACATTTGCGGCGTCGTCCCAGACGTAGACGTTCACCATGCGGCAATCAGCCTGGCGGCAGGCGGCCGCGCTCGCGGGCACGTGGTCGCCGGCGCGCAGAATGCCCATCACCTCGGAGCGCCGGCCGGCCGTGTGGCTCTGCAGCCGGCTGTCGGCCAGGGCCAGCTGCTGGGCGCGGACTTCATCCGGGGTCAGCCCCTGGGCGACGGGCAGGGCGGCCGACTTGCCGCGCGCGCTGCGAGCCAGGCCGGGCAGGGCGCCAGCCGACAGGGCCGTGATACCCAGCAAGAGCAGGGCCAAGGTGGCGGCGCTAAACAAGAGCCTACGTTTCATGCTATTTCCTCGCTAGGTAAGCCTGAACTGGAACGGCGGCGATTATAACCGACTAAGCCTCATCCAGCAGCAGGCCGAGTTTGGCGGCCGCCCGCCGCAGCGGCTCGACATCTTGCGGCCGCACGGCCGCGACCAGGTCACCGACGGCCTCGCCCAACAGAGGCCGGGTCTTGGGGTTGGCCCGCAGCTTCTCCAGGATGCTCGTCTGGCTGACGCGCAGAACCACCAGCGACTCCAGCCGCGCCTCGGCCCCATTGGCGGCCCAGCGCTCCAGCGCCCGCTTCACCCCGGCCGGCAATTCCCGGCCGCTGGCCTCGGCCAGGAAAGCGCTCACCCGGCCGGCGTCAATGCCCTGCTCGACGGCCGCGGCCAGCGAGCGGGGCGTGAGCCGGTAGACGTGGGCCTGGCCCGGCTCGGCCGGCCGCATTTCGGCGACACGCGCCAGTTGGAAGCGCTGCAAGCGGCCTGCATTCGGCGGCGCGAGCACGGTGGCGTCGTCCTGCACGATGAGCGGGCTGGGCGTCTCGGCCGCCGGCGCCGGCCGGTCGGCCAGCCAGGCCAGCGCCCGTTCGGTCAGGCGGAACACGGTTTGGCCGCCGGCGGCCGGGCCCGCTTCGGCCAGCCCCAGCCAGCTCATTGGGCCGTTGACCAAGAAGCGCAACAGGCGACCCTCAACCTGATCCCAATGGGCGAAGCCGGACAAATATTGGCCGCTCTCCTGGTCGCGGATGTACCAGGTGTCGTAATTGCTGTCTGGCCGCTGGAAATCGGGCTGCTGCTGCTTAAGCTGGGCGACCAGATCGGCCAGGCCGCGCCATTCGGCCGTGCGCGGCAGCGCCTCCAGCAGGGCGGCGCGCGCCAGCAGGGGGTCGTTCTGCCAGCCGCTGCCTTCGCATAGCAGTCCAGGCGTGTTACACAACTCGTTCCAACTGCTGCGGCTCCAGGCGTCCGCCAGCTCGCGCAACTGCGCCTCGCGGCCGTTCTTGAGCCAGCTCAAGACCTTGCGCGCCGGCCGGGCGCCTGCCTCGTCTTGGCGCAGCAGCGCCAACTCCCAGGCCAGACTGGTCAGCAGCGCCAGGCGGGTGGGATCCGGGTCGAGCAGGTATGGGCCCCAGGCGGCCGCTGGCGCGTCGGGCAGCCCCCGGCTCTGGGTCAGGCTCAGCAGGGTCGTCAGGTCTTCCAGGGCCCGGCCGCTGGCGGGCGTGAATCGCTCCGGCGGCCCAGCCGGCAGGGGACGGGCTGGGGTAGGGGCCGGCCGCGCAGGCTCTGCTGGGGGCAGGTCGCCGAAGGCCACCAGCAGCTCGGGCGGCAGATAGTAATACTCGATGGCGTCGCCGTCGTCGGGCGGGCCAAAGGCGCGGTAGAGCAGGCCGTGATACCAAAGCTCTTCAGCCGGGCTGACCGGATCGAGCCAGGGCTCCTCGCGCTCCATCCGTCCCGGCCCCATCATGCGGATGCCGCCATATTCGCGCTCAAAGGCCGCCACCGGCAGCCGGCCATCGGCCCTGGCCAGTTGAAGGAGGGCGGCCGATTCTTCTGGCATCAGGCTGGCCATTTCGGCTTGCAGATCCAGCCCCGCCAGTCGCTCTGCCAGGGCTGCCACGGCGGCGGGCTTCTCCTCGCCGGTCAGATCCAGTTCCCACCACTCGCCGATGACGCGTAACAGCAGCAGATCGTGGTTGTAGAGCGCCTGGCGCAGGTCATTCATGGCGGCCGTCCGGCCGGATTATAGCAAAATCGGGCAACGACAGGCGGCTGCCCCTACAGCTCACGGGACTCCCGTCACCTTTACACCCCTATTTGAACATGCTATACTCGCCGCGAATAGATTACGTCAACCTGACGTTTGGGCGCGCCTCCGTGCTGCAGTACCCGAAACGCATAAATGACCAAGCGCGGGCCTGAAATTGAGGGGATTGTTAGGCAATTGGCGGGTGCGATAGCCCGGCGCCAACTTGGCTCGGCTGCCCTCCTCGGCCTGGACGTCGGCCGCCCCCTTTCGCTCCTGGCCGGCCAATTAATCTGGCTGAGCCAGCCCCTCCTCGGCCTGTTCTCGGCCAGCTCCCTGGCCCGCTCGCTGGCGCTCTTACTCGAAGAGCCGGCTGGCGTTGACCGCCTAATCGCCCAGTTAGAACTGCAGGTCGAGCCGCCAGAGGCAGAGTGATGGACATCCTCACCACCGTCCTGACGCTGGTCATCACGGCTGCCAGCCTGGCGCTGCTGCTCTGGCTGACTGGTCGCGCCCGCGAGCAACCCGATATCGTCCTCCGGCCGCTGCCCGCCTACGCCCAGTTGAGCAAGCAAATCGGCCGGGCGGTCGAGAACGGGCAGGGGGTGCATGTCGCCCTAGGCCAGGCCAGCCTTGCCCAAAGCGCCAATCCGGTGGCGGCCGCTTCTCTCGTCGCCCTCGACCATGTGGCGGCCGAAGCGTGCGCCCACGACGTGCCGCCCCTGGTGACGGTCGGTGACGGCACGCTGCTGTTGGCCGCCCAAGACAGCCTGCGCGGGGCCTACGCGGCCGCCGGCCGGCCGGGCGATTACCGGCCGGAGCTAGCCCGGTTTGTGGCCCCCAACTCGCGCCCGGCAGCCTTTGCGGCCGGAACCAGCGCGATCGTCGGCCGGGCGGACGTCGGCGGCAACGTCATGCTGGGCCGTTTTGGCCCGGAGTGGCTGCTCATCGCCGCCGCGGCCGACCGCAAGGGCATGGAGCAGATCGCCGCCAGCGACGATCCGCTGGCCCTGGCTGCCATCTGGCCCCAGGTGGGCCAACTCTTGATCGGCGAGGAACTGTTGGCCTCGGCCGCCTATTTGCGGCCGGAGCCGGCCGGAATTGCCTCGGCTCAGGTGCAGGACATCCTGCGCTGGCTGGCCGTCGCCGGCCTCTTGTTGGCCGCCTTCTATAATTTGTTGGTCGGCCGGTGAGGATTTCTCCGCCAACGATCGTCGCGGTCGTCGCCGGCCTGCTCACCCTGCTGGGGCTGCTCTTCTTTCGCGGCCTGGCCGACTTGTTGCTGGGCTGGGCCGCATTTGTAGCGGCGGCTGCCCTGCTGCTTGGCATCATCAACCTGGCCCTGGTTCACGGCCGGCGCGTCCTGGCGGGCAACCGCGACAGCGCCATCTTGCTGGGGAGCATGGCGCTCGTTTTTTTGCTGGCGCTGGCTGATGGCCTTGGCTTAACCAGGGAGGCCCTTGATGGCGCCTTCCGGTTGGTGATCGCGCCGCTGGAATCGGCCGTCGTCGCCTCTCTGGCCTTCTTTTTGCTCTTCGCCGCGTTCCGTCTGCTGCAACGGCGGCCGGGCCGCTGGGCCTGGCTCTTTCTGGCGGCCGCCCTGCTGACGCTGCTCGGCCAACCCGGCCTGCCGGCCGGCGCCGGCCAGCTGTTTGCCCCTATCAGCCAGTTGCTGGCCGACCTGGTGGTTGAGCCTGGCACTCGCGGCATATTGCTGGGTGTCGCCCTGGGCGTGATCGCCGTGGCACTGCGCCTGCTGACCGGGCTTGAACGGCCGTACGACAAATGAGCGGCCTGAAGTGCGCTTTCTGCGGCGCTGAGAACCCGGCCGACCGCTCGCATTGCCGGCTGTGCGGCTCGGCCCTGGATCGCGTCAGCCGGCCGGGCGGGGGCGCCCCGGTTGAGCTGCCCGACTGGCTCACCGAGGTCTTGCCCGACTCGGCCTGGGACGAGCCGGCCGAGACTGAAGAGTGGACCGAGGCGATTGAGGAAGAGCCCCATCCGGCCACACCCCAGCCGCCGCGCCACGGCGGCACGGCCGAGTTGATCGGTGTGCCGGAGCGCCTCGCCGGCCGGGACTTGCCTGAGTGGATGGAGCGCGAGGGCGCAGAGGATAGCGAGGCTGCCCTGGAGGAGTTGGATGCGAGCCAGCGGCCAGACCGGCCGGCTGGGGAGAAGGTCACCTCCAGGGAGCGGCTAAGCTACCTGCGCCGGGCGGGAGCCCGGTCGGCCGAGCCGCCTGAAGCGCCTATGCCCGCTTGGTTGAAGGCCCTCCCCGATCGCCGCAAAGGGCCGGCCGAAAAGAGCGGGCCACTGGCCGGGCTTCCCGGTGTCATTGCCATCGTCCCGGAAGCCGTCCGGCCGCGGCCCGGCGGCGCGCCGGCTCCGTTCAGCCTGACCCAGGAGCAAAGCCGCCAGGTTGCCCTGCTTCAAGAGCTGGCGGAGGCCGCCCCACCGCCCAGCCTAGTCGAGCGTGCCGCGCCCGCCCCGCCCGCCCTCAGGCCGCGCCTGTTGCTGGCCGCCCTGCTGCTGGCGGCCGTCCTGGTCGGCCGGTATGCGCCCAATTTGACTGCCGCCCCGGCCGTGGCGGATTTGCCGGTGCCGGCCCCCGCCCAAAGAGCCCATGAGGCGCTCATGGCCGCTGCGGGCCGGCCGGTGCTGGTGGCCTTTGACTACTCGCCGGCCTGGGCGGCCGAGCTTGAGCCGGCCGCGCTCGCTTTGCTGCGCCAATTGGCCGCCAACCGCAGCCCAGCAATCCGCTTGAGCCAATCGGCCGCCGGCCTGACCATTGGCGCTGACCTCATGGCTCAAGTTGAGGGCTTAGAGAGCTATTCGCTCGGCTTCTTGCCGGGCGAAGCGGCCGGGCTGCGCCAGCTTGGGGGCTGCTTGGAGGCCGGCCGGGGCTGTGACAACCTGGCGGCGCTGCCGCTCAGCCCAGAACTTCAGGCCCAGTTGGACCAGGTGGCCCTGGTGGTCGTGCTCACCGGCGAGCGCGACGCGCTGGTCAACTGGGTCGAGCAGGTCGGCCGGCGTGGCATGATGCCGCTTGCGGCCGGGCTTACCCAGGCGCTGGCGCCACTGGCGCAGCCTTACTATCGCAGCGGCCAGCTGGCCGGAATTATCGCTGGCGCTCCGGCCGCGCTGGCCTATGCCGAGAGCCTGGCGCACCAGAGCGCGGCCGGCCAGGGGCTGCTCGCCAGCCTGGGCCTGGCCCAGACGCTGGCCGTTGGGGTCATGCTCGCCGGCGGCGTTTATTTCGGGCTGGCAGGCGCGGCCGGTCCGCTCCGGATGCGGCCGTGACCTTGCTTCAGGCGCTGGGCGAGCTAGGCAGCCTCCTTCTGGGCCTTGGCCTGACGCTGGCGATCTTCAGCTTTGTCGTCCGCGACAACCCGTTCTATCGGCTGGCTGTCCACGCCCTGGTGGGCGCGGCCGCCGCCTACGCCGCCGTGGTCGTCGCCCGCGACTTAGCTGGCCGGATTGGCGCCAGCCTTGAAGGCAGCGCGCCCGGCCTGGCCGGACTCTCCTGGCTGGTTCCGGCCGCTTTGGCCTTGCTGCTTGCGTTGAAATTGGCGCCCCAGGCCGCCCACTATGGCAACGCCGGCCTGGCGGCCGTGGTCGGCGTGGGCGCGGCCGTGGCGCTGGTGGGCGCCATCAGCGGTACCCTGCTGCCGCTCATTGGGGCCCCCTTCGGCCGCGGCGTCCTAGGGCTGCTTGCCGCCGCCCTGGCGGCCCTGGCCCTGCTCTATTTCCAACTGACCCTGGGCCCGTCGATCGGCGGCCGGCTGGCGGGGCTGCCGGCCGGGGCGGTGGAGCGCCTGCGCACGGCCGGCCAGGCCGTGGTCATCGTCGCCCTGGGGGCGCTTTTCGCTGGCTTGCTTAGCACCAGCCTGACGCTGTTGAGCGCGCGGGTCGGCTTTTACCTCGAATCTTTGGTCAGCCTGGCGACCGCGCTGGTGGGGGCCTAACGTGGCGGCCGAGTTTGAACTCGCGGCCGCGGTTGCGCCGTCCAGCGGCGAGGAGAAAACCACGCTGGTCGGAGAGTCGTTCCTCACGGCCGATATCGGCGCAGCGACGACCAGCCTGGCCTTGTTCGATTTGGTGGATGGCGCTTACCGGCTGATCGCCCGCAGCGCCGCCCCGACCAGCGCGGGGCCGCCCTATCTGAACGCTGCCCTCGGCTTGCAGCAGGCCGTTGCCCAGCTCACTGACCTCACCGGTCGCCAGTTTCTGGCCCCCAGCGGCGTGCTCATGCGGCCGGCCCGTGCCGACGGCTCGGGCGTTGATCACTTCGTTTGCAGCCTCAGCGCAGCGCCGCCGCTAAGGGTCGCCCTGGTTGGCCTTTTGCAAGATGTCAGCCTGGCCAGCGCCCGCCGGGCTCTGGAATCGCTGTACGCCCAGGAGGTGGAACGGCTGAGCCTGGCCGACGCCCGCAGCCAGACGGAACAAGTGGCGGCCTTGCTCCATGCCCGGCCGGAGGTGATCGTCGTCGCCGGCGGGACAGAGGGCGGCGCGGCCGCCCAATTGCGCCACCAGCTCGAAACCATCGCCCTCGCGCTCAGCCTGATGCCGGACGACACCCGGCCCATCCTCGTTTACTCTGGCAACAGCAGGCTTCACAACGCATTTGTGGCGACTTTCGACGGCCTGGCGGATTGGCGGTTAGCGCCCAACGTCCGGCCGGACTACGAGCGCGAAAATCTGGACGGCCTGATCGGCCAGTTGGCCGACATCTATTTGCGCCAGCAGGCGGCCGCCGTGCCGGGCCTGGAGCGGGCGCTTGACTGGAGCAGCTTTCCCATGGCGCTCAGCGCCCACGCCTTTGCGGCGAGCTGCGAGTATTTCGCCGCCAGGGCCGGCGGCCGGGTTCTGGGCCTGGACGTGGGCGCCGACAGCCTGACCTGCCTGGCGGCCGAGCCCGGCCGCGTCCAGCTTAACGTCCGCGCCGACCTGGGCCTGGGCCGGCCGTTGGCGTCTCTGGCCCAAGATGGCGGGCCGGCGGCCATCGCCAACTGGACTTCGGCCGAGTGGCCGGCCGGCCGCATCGCAGACCTGCTGCTCAATAAAGCGCTCAGGCCGCACACCTTGGCGCTGAGCGACGACGAAAGCCTGGTTGAAGCGGCCGTCGTGCGCATCCTGATTCAGCAGGCAGTGCGAGAAGCGGCCGCCAGCTGGGGCTGGTCCCCGCTCCGCCTGCCGCCTTTCCAACAGTTGATCCTGCGCGGCAACGGGCTGGTGGGCATGGCAAAGCCGGCCCAAACGCTGCTAACCGCGCTCGACGGCCTCCAGCCGGGCGGCGTGTTTGAGGTGTTGCGCGACCAGGCGGGCATTCTGCCGGCCCTGGGCCTGCTGGCGCAGCACGTGCCCGAATTGACGGTTCAATGCCTGGAGCACGATGGGCCGGACACGCTGGCCTGGGTGGTCGCGACCGTCGGCCCGGCCGGCGCCAGTGGCAAATCGCTCGAACTGCGCCTTGCGTGGCCCGGCCAGGACGTCCTGCAGGCCGAGGTGCGCGCCGGCAGCCTGGAGCTAATCTCTCTCCCGGCCGGCGAGAGCGTCGAGCTGACCATCCAGCCGGAGCCGCGTGTAGATATTGGCTATGGGCCCGGTCGGGGCGCCAAGCGGACCATTCGAGGCGGCGCCCTGGGGCTGGTAGTGGACACCCGCGGCCGGCCGTTGGAGTTGCCGGCCGACGCCAAAATGCGCCGCATGCAACTCCACCAATGGCTGGCCGCATTGGGGGCTTGAATGGCGCTTCAAATGCTGGCGGCCGCGCCCCATATCCGGTCCCTTGCCCTGCTGCGCCGGGTGCGCAGCCTGCCCGCGCGCGGCGACCTGTTGGCGCGGCGCGGCCTGGAAGTTACCCCCTTGCAAGTCATCGGCCGCTGCCCAACCATCAAACCGGCGCACATCCTACCGGCCGCGCGCGAGCTTGGCGTGCCGGCCGAGGCACTCGAGGGTTATTTGCGCGCCGCGCCGGGCAGTGAAGTCGATCGTGGCGCCGTTCTGGCCCAGCGCGACGAGCGGCTCGGCCGGTCCCGGGTCGTGCGCAGCCCGGCCGACGGCCTGCTGCTGGAGCCGCGCTTCGGCTACTTGGTCGTGCAGGAGTATCGGCCGCCCTTTGAGCTGCGGGCCAACATGCACGGCCGCGTGGCCGGCCTGTTGGCCGAGCGCGCGCTGGTCATCGAGGCCATCGGCGCCCAGGTGCGCGGCGCCTGGGCTTCGGGCAAGGATGGTCACGGGCGCATCCGGGTGATTGCCGCCAGCGGCGACGAGCCGCTCAGCCCGCGGCGTGACTTCCCGGCCGCGCGCGGCGCAATCCTGGTCGCGGGGCTGGTCAACTCGCTGGAGGGGCTGCACTTGCTTGAGGAGAGCGGCATTCGCGGCCTGATCGCCGGCTCAATGCCGGCCGAGCTGTGCCCGGCCGCTGAGCGGCTCGTCTATCCCATCATTTTGACCGACGGCCTGGGCCAGTTGCCCATGTCGCCCGCCATTCTGGACCTGCTGCGCCAATTGGAAGGCCGCGACGCCAGCCTTTTCGCCGCCCAGAGCGGCCCCTGGGCCCAACCGGCCGAAGTCTTGGCCCCGCTGCCACTAGACCGCGCCCCGGAAACGGCCCGGCAAGCCTGGGAAGCGCTCAAGGCCGGCGCCAAGGTGCGAGTTTACCGGCTCAGCGATGGCCCGCGCGAGGGGGTTGTGGTTACAATTCGGCGCCGGCCGCAGGCCAGCCGGCTCGGCCAGCGCCCGGCCGGCGCCGTCGTCCAGTTGACCGGCGGCCAGACGCTGTTTGTGCCTGTCAATAATCTGGAACCTATGGTTTAATTCGCCGCCATCGTCCGCAAAGCAGTTCGATTGTGGCTCAATCAGGAGGCGAGAATGTCAGAAGAGAACCAAGAGGCGTTCGTCGAAGAGGGGGCGGCCGGCGCCGGCCGGGGCTTCCTGGTCGCGGCCGGTCTGCTGATCGGCATCTTTATCTTGCTCACCGGCTGCGTCCTGACCTATGTCCTGGCGCAGCGCGGCGAACAGGCCCAGCGAATCGCGGAGCGCGAAGCGCAGAACGCGACCATTATTGCCCAAAATGCGCTGGTCACCCTAACAGTGGAGGCGCAGCAAGCCCAACTAACGGCCGAAGCGCAGCCGAGCGATACGCCTGTCCCTCCGCCAACGAACACGCCGCGCCCAACGCGCACGCCCTCACCGGAGCCATCGGCCACGCCGGAGCCTGAAC
>JBOGUG010000049.1:0-19162 GCA_050696115.1 Promineifilaceae bacterium (SeqCode)
GACGACCTCGGCCAGCGGCACGCCCTTGACCACCAGGGGCAAGATCAGGGCGCTCCGGGCGCCCTGGGACGCCAGAAAGGCGGCCGTATCCTCGTCCAGAGCGGGGTCGTCGGCCTGCATGACGCGGGCGTCGTCGGCCGCCCACCATTGGGCCGAAGCGGCAGCGGCGACCGATAGGCGCGGCGGCGCGGCCGGCGGCAGCCCGGCGTCGTCCTCGGCCATCGGGGCAGCCCAGTGGGCCACCAGCCTGAGTTGCTCGCTGTTGGGGTCCATCTCGGCCGCGTAGCCGGCCCTGGCGCCGGCAAAGGGCCCGGCCGCCTGCAAGAGGGCCGGCAGGAGGGCATCCACCTCCAGGCTGGCGGTCGCCTGGCGCGCCGAGTCGCCCATGGCGCTTAGAGCGGCCTCGTGGCGGGCCAGGCCGGCCTGGGCGGCCGCCAGGACCTCGCGGCCGGCCTGCAGGCGCTCATGGGCCTGGGCCAGGGCTTCGGTCTGCTCAGCCAGTTGCTCGGCCAGGGCTGCCTGAGCCCGGTCGGCCTCCGCGGCAGCCGCGGCTCGGCTGCTGGCGTCGCGGTGAATGGCCAGATAGCCGATCAAAGCGCCGGCCGCGTCGTGGATCGGGCTGTGGGCCGCCTCGACTGGCACCAGCCGGCCGTCCTTGGCTCGGTTGAGCAGTTGGGCCGGCGCGGCCGGCGCGCCTGTGGCCTGGGCCCAGAAGACGTCCTCGTCGCCGGCCTCGCCTTCCGGCCGCAACAGGCGCGGGCTGGCCCCGACGGCCTCGGCCGGGCTGTAGCCGTACAGGCGCTCGAAGGCCGGGTTGGCGTAGTTGATAATGCCGTCCAGGTCGGTGATAAAAACGGCGTCGGGCGCGTGCTCCAACGCCAACTTAAAGGTTTCGATGGTCCGGCCGTGCCTGCGCCGCTCCGGCAACTCGGTCAGGAGCAGCTCAACGTAACGCCGGCCGTTGGTGGTGATGGGGGCCAGCGTCGCCTGGGCGGTAAAGGCCTCGCCATTCAGGCGGCGGCCCGCCCACTCAAAATTGAGGCGTTGGCCGCCCAGGGCGGCGCGCAGCTTCAGTTGCAGCGAATCGGCCGAGCTCCAGCTGCTGGCCTGGCTGGGGGCCGAGAAGGCCAACAGCGACTGGCCCAGCAGGTCCTCGCGCCGGCACCGAAACAGGTCGGGCGCGGCCCGGTTGCAGGCCACCACCCGATCTTGCTGCAACATGAGGCGGGCCTCTTCGCCGGCCTCATGCCGGCTGCGAAACAGGTTAGCGTCCCCAAACATCTCAGCTACCCTCCGGATCGGCCGTTTGCCCTTCCGGCTCGGCGCCGCCAAGCAACACAAAGGTTTCGCGGCCCAGGGCCCGGCCGATCTCGGCCGCGGCCGTGCGCATGACGGTATCCACGTCGGCTGTGCCGCGCACGCGTGCAGTCACCTCGCGCAAAATCTGCTCGCGGCGGGCGCGCGACTGCACCTGAGCGAATAGTTGGGCGTTCTCCAGGGCAATGGCCGTTTGGCCCGCGACGGCCGTCAACAGATCCTGGTCATGCTCGTCATAGGCGCGGGGCGTGTCGAAGCTTTGAACGCCAACTACCCCGATGACCTCGTCGGCGCTGAGCATGGGCACCCCGAGCCAAGCCAGCGCCGGCCGGCCGATCGGCTCGATGCCCAGCTCGGCAAAGCGGGCTGCCACGTCTTCAGGGATGAGCAGCGGCCGGCGGCTGCGGATGATGTATTCGGTGACCCCCTGCCCGGCGCGCCGGCGCAATTGAGCCGGCTCAGCCTGCTCGCCCTGGCCGAACAGCTGGATGTCTACTTGGTCCCGGCTGGCGTCATACAGGGCGACGTAGAAGCTGGCGGCCGGCATCAGGCGGCCCGTGTGTTGGAAGACCGTCTCCAAAATAGCGGCCGGGTCCACCAGCGACGTAAGGCGGCGGCCCATCTCATTCAAGATGGCCAGCTCTTCCGCCTGGATGCGAGCCTGCTGGAACAGCTGGGCGTTGTCAAGGGCGACGGCAACGTAGTTGGCGATGCCCGTCAAGAGGGCCATGTCCGACGGCTTGTAGGCAGTGTAGCGGTAGCTCTGCACCGACATGACACCGTGGGTGCGCTGGCCGCTACGCAGAGGTACGTAGATCAGCGAAGCGGTGACGATGCTTGCGTCGTCGCCGATCAGGGTAGGCGGCTGGTCGCGCCGAATGGCCTCGACCTCGGCCGGCGTCAGGTTGCGAAGCAGCGGCTCCCCACTGGACAAAACGCGGGCGGTGTTGCTGTCGGGGTGCAAGGGAACCGCGCGCAGCTGGCTGCGCCGGCCGGCCTCGACCATGATCGGATAATCCAGGCTGTCGGCGTCAGCATCATACAGACCGATATGGAACGCGTCCGACTGGAGCACGCCCTGTACCTGCTGGTAAACAGTGTCGAGCAACTGCTCCAACTCTAATTGCTCCGAGACTGCCTGGGCCATCTGATTGATGAGGGCCAATTCCCCCGCCCGGCGCTCGGTCTCGCTAAACAGGCGCCGGCTTTCCAAGGTGGGCGCCACCAGGGAAGCGACCTGCAGCAGCAGGCGGGCGTCCTGGGCGCTGTAGGCGTTGGCCAAGTGGGTACCCACGTTGAGCGTGCCAAAGCTCTGGCCGCCGGCCTTGAGCGGCGCGATCATAAAGGACTGGATGCCCGGCGATCCGCCCTCGGCCGACTGGTTGATCACCACCCGGTTCTCGCGCACGGCCGCGCCGACGGAGGAGCCAACCAATGGCACAGCCTCGCCCACTTTGGCGGCGCCCTTGTCGGCCTCCAGCGACAGGATCTCGAAGCTGTCGGCGGCCGGGTTGATGAGCGACAGGCTGACGCGATCGGCCGGCAGGATGCGCCAGAGCATGTCGGCCGTGGTGCGGTAAATGTCATCGGCCGAAGCGGCCGCCGCCAGCGCCTGGCTCATCTCGTTGAGCGTCGCCAGCCGGCGGGCCTGGTCCTCGGCCGCCAGTAGGGCTTGCTCAGTTTGCTGGCTGAGGCGCAAATTCTCCAAATGGGCGCTGAGCTGCTCGGCGACGGCGACCAGCAGGCGGCTGGCGTCCTCGTCGGCCGGCCGGCCGGCGACCTCGATCTCGCCGATGGGCTCACCGCGCACAGTCAGCGGCTGGCTGAGCGCGGCCGGGGCCTGGCCGTTGCTGCCCTCGGCCAGGGGCTTGACCTGGCCCTGGTCGTAGACGTAGCCGCTGGCCGCGGCCGTTGCGTCGCGCAGGTAGCTCTCCCAGCCGTCGCGGGTCAGGCGGCGGGTGGCCTTTTCGGCCTCGGCCCGGTAGCGCTCGGCCTCGGCCAGCAGGCGCAGACCCTCGACCTGTTGGGCGATCTGTTCGGCCACGGCCGCCACCAACTCGCCCTCCTCGGCCGTCAAGGCATCCCCATCAGCCGCTTCCACCTGGATCTGGCCCACGGTCTGGCCCATGACCATGATGGGCACGGCCAGGACGTCTTCGGCGGCGGCCGGCAAAGGCCGGCTGAGCGGCGTCAGTTGGCGGGCCTCATAGCGGTAGCCAATGGTCTCGTTGCGTTGGATGGCGTCGAAGAACTCCTCCCAGCCGCTGCGCGACAAGCGGCGAGCCTGCTCTTCCAGGTCGGCGCGGGCGCGGCTGGCCTCACCCACCAGGCGGGCGTGCTCGACGGCCACGGTCAGTTGGGCGGCGACGGCCTCCAGGGCAGGCAGGGTTTCGGCGCTCAGCACCCCCGGCCGGTCGCTTTGCAGGTCGAGAACGCCGATGGCCCGGCCGCCGATGAGCAGCGGCATAGCCATCTGCGACCAGGTGTCGGGCAGGAGCGGGTTCGGCCGGTAAAGTTGGCTGGTGGCGGTGTTGGCCACGACGATGGTCTGCTTCTCAACGGCGGCCGTGCCCACAATCGAGCCCAGGCCGAGCGGCAGGCGCTGATTTTGGGTCAGCATGGCCCGGCCGGCTGAGCCGGTGCCGGCGCGCAGGCCCAAGTTCCGGCCGGCGCCCTCCACCAGGTAAAACTGAACGTAGTAGAGGCCGAAGCTGTCTCGGATGAGCTCGACGGCCTCAGCCAGCATCTCGTCCAGGTCGCTGACGCGGCTAACGCGGTGGCCGACCTCGACCGCCCGGTCCAAGTCGCGGGCGCGCTCGGCCGAGCGGCCGGCCTGGGCGGTCGAGAGGCCCCGCAGCCGGGCGCCGGCCGCTTGGAGCCGATCCTGAGCTTGGCCGTAGGCGTAGCCCAAGCCCGCCAGCGCCAGCGGGGCCAGGTTAAAGAGCCACAGCAGCGGCTCGCCCGTCTGAGCCTCCACCAGCGAAGACAGCGACAGAGGCAGGCCGGCGCTCCAAATGACGATGGCGCTGGCAAGGGCTGCCAGCAGCAGGCCGGCCGCCACGCCCAGGCCGGCGTAGCGGGACGCGGCCGGATAGTCGCGCCAGTTGGGGCTGGCTGGCCTGGCGGCCCGGGGCGCGCTCATGCCCGGCCCCCTCCGGCCGATTCAGGCTGGCGGCCATTGGCGCTCTCGACGGCCGCGCCCAACTGGACGCTGGCCCGGCGGGCGCGCAAGGCGTGGCCCAACTCCTGGGCGGCGGTCTGCAGCACGCCCTCAACGGTCGTGGCCCGCTGGAGCTTGGCGTTGATGACGTTAACCAGCGCCTCGCGGTCGGCCGTGCGCTGAGCGCCCTCATAAAGCCTGGCGTTTTGCAGGGCGATGGCCACCTGGTTGGCAATGGACTGCAGCAGTTCGGCGTCGGCTTGGCTTAGCCCGCCGCGCACGTCGTGCTGCACGTCCAGGACGCCCAGCACCTGGTCGCCCAGGCTGATCGGCACGGCCACCTCAGCCTTGGCGCCCGGCAGCAGCGGGTTGGGCAACCACTGCGGGTTTTGGGACACATCGGGGACTAATACAGGTTGGCCCGTTTCGGCCGCCTTGCCCACCAGCCCCTGGCCGGGCGCCAGCTTGTGGCCCACGGCCATCATGGCCCGGCCGGCTTCGCCGGTGCCGCCGGCCATGACCAGGTTACGCCGGCCCTCGTCGAACAGGTAAATATGGGCGTGGTAATAATCGAAGGCGGCCCGCACCTGCTCGACCACCTCCGTCACCAGTTGGCGCTGGTCCAGAATGGTCGAGAGACGGCGGCTAACCTGGAAGCTGGTCGCAAGGGCGCGGGTGCGGTCAGCGACCATCTGTTCCAGGGCAGCGAACATGCCGCGCAACTGGGCGCTCATCTGGTTGAAAACGCCGCCCAAGGTGGCAAACTCGTCCCGGCCGGCCAGGGTGACGGTGTAATCCAGGTTGCCCTGGCCGATCTGGCGCGCTGCTTGGGTCAGCTCTTCGAGCGGGGTGATGATGCGTCGCGCCAGCAGGAAGGCGACAAAGGCGCCCACGGCCAGGGCCAACATGCCGGCGATAAGGGCGAAACCGGTGCTCTGGGCCAGGTTGGCCTGAAGGTCGGAGCGCGCCTCGGCCAGGCTGGCGGCCGCGGCCGCGCTGGCGGCGGCCGTTAGGGCGCCGATCTCGGCGGTGATTTGGCGAAAGACGGCTGCATTCGCCCCGACATCGGCCTCAACCTCCAGCAGCGCGTCAAAAGCGCTGGCATGGGCGTCCACCAGGGCCAGCACCCGCGGCCGGGTGAGGGGTGTGATGGCCCACTCAGGCGTCGAGGTCGTGTTCAGCCCGGCTTTGAGCTCGGCGAATAACTGCCGGGCGCGATTGGCGTGCTCCTGCCCGCCGGTGATGAAATAGGCTTGCTCGCTGGCGGCCGCCTGGAGGATGCCGCGCAGCAGCGGGTCGTTGGCCGGCAGCAGCGCCAGCGACGCCTCAAGGTTGGCCTGGGTAGCCTGCAAGTCGCGCTCCAGCCCGCCTGCCTGGCTGCGGGCCTCGATGGCGTCCACCGTCGCCAGAAAGGCGCTTTCGTACTCGGTCAGCAGCCGCTCCAGGTCGTCGGCTTGGTCTGCTACGGGGCCGAAGCGGCCCTCGTCGGCCGGGCCCATTATGCCCTGCAGTTCGACCAGGTCGGCCCGGGCGACAGCGAGATGGGCCCGGTTCGCCACGACGTGGCGAGCGACGGCCGTGTCGAAGCCCAGATCCCGCCAATTCTCCAGGAAGAGCGCTTCCTCCTGGCGGGCCAGCAAGAACTCGTTCTGGACCTCCTGCACCAGTTCGCGGCCGCGGCTCACCTCCTGCACGGTGGCCTCGACGCCGCGCTGGACGTTGCGCAGCGCCAGGTAGTTGATCACTAGGATGAGCAGCGTGAGGCCCAAAATGACGCTGAAGCCGACGATGATCTGGCTGCGGATGGACGAGGCGCGCAGCGCCTGGAGGGAGAATCTATTCGCAGTCACGTTAATTCCCCTTCGCCGTTGCTGGCGCCGTGGCCGTTGGCAGCGGCCTGGCCGTCGCGCTCCTCGCCGGTCGGCATGATGCGCACGCGGGCGTAAGGGCTGCCGGCCGCCCGGGCCAGCTCGCGCACCGCCACCTGCATGGCCGCCTGCGGGTCGGTGGTGACTTGAATCTTGCGGCCGATGGCGTTGATCTGCGCCCGGCGCTCGGCCTGGCGCTGGACTTCGGCGTAGGAACCGGCGTTCTGCAAGGCGATGGCGACCTGGTTGGCGATGGACAGCAGCAGGTCGGCATCCTCCTGCTGCAAGCGGTTAACGGCGTCGTCCTGCACGTCGAGCACGCCCAGGACGCGCTCGCCGCTGGCGATGGGCACCGCGACCTCGCTGCGGGTGTTGGCCAGCAGCGGGTTGGGCAGCCAGTCGGCCTCGGCCGCCACGTCCGGCGCCAGGACGACGGCGTTTAGGGCCGCTGCCCGGCCGACCAGCCCCTTGCTCTTCATGATGCGGTGGCCGCGCTCCAGCATCGTCCGGCCGGCCTGGCCCGTGCCGCCGACCATGACCAGGTGGTCGCCTGTCTCGTCGAACAGGTAAATATGGGCGTGGTAATAGCCAAAGGCCTTTTGCACCTGCTCGACCACCTCGCGCACCAGCTCGGAGCGGTTGAGGATGGTGGACAGCCGCCGGCCGACCTCGGTGCTGGTCGCCAAGGCGTGCGTGCGCTCCTCGACGCGCTGTTCCAGGCCCGCCAGGGTCTCTTGTAGTTCGCCGGCCATATGGTTGAACGTGCGCGCCAGGGCGCCGATCTCGTCGCCGGTTTCCACCTGAGCCCGAGCCTCCAGGTCGCCGGCCGCGACCTTGGCGGCCGCGGCTTGCAGGTGGCTGATCGGCTCGGTCAGGTAGCGAGCCAGCAGGACGGCCGCGGCCGCTACGGTCGCCGCCACCACCAGGGCCAGCAGAACAGCGCTGCGCGTCTGGCCCTCGATGGGCGCCAGGAAGACGTCCCTTGGCTGGAAGTAGGCCACCTGCCAGGGTTGGGCGGTCAGGCCGGTTACGGCGGCTTGGGCAAGCCGCTCGCCGCCCGCGACGTTGGCTGCGGCGAAGAAGGGCTGGATGGCGGCGTCTTCCAGCCGAGCAGCCAGCTCTGGCAGCTCGGCGGCAGCGACGCCGGCCGGCAGCCGCTCGGCCGCCTGAAGCTCCACCACCCGGGCCGGCTCCAGTGGCGCCACCAGGCTGTAATTCAGTTGCGGCGCCGTGCCGTGGGCCAAATGCAGCTCGTTCTCGTCGAACAGGACGGCAAAGGACTCACCTCCCACCAGCC
Source organism: Promineifilaceae bacterium (SeqCode) (assembly GCA_050696115.1). Lineage (GTDB taxonomy): Bacteria > Chloroflexota > Anaerolineae > Promineifilales > Promineifilaceae > UBA11865. Next base: position 7,643 of record JBOGUG010000049.1, read on the forward strand.
CGGTGCCGCGAGCGATAATTTGCTGCAAAATCGAGGCCTTGTAACGGGCGCGCAGGACGCCCACGCTCCGGCCGGAGTCGTCGTGCAGTGGCGCGCTGAAATAGAGGAACGGGCCACCGACCACAGGGGTGAAATGCACGCCGGAGGCGTAGGGTCGGCCGCTCTGCAGCGGCGCCTGGACGTAATCCTGGCCGGCCTCGGCGACGTTCGGGCTGTTAGGCGGGTACTCGAGCAGGGCGCGTCCCTCGGCGTCCAGGACGGCATAGGCCGAAATGTTGAGCGGGTCCTTGTCCCGAAAAATCTTGAGCAGGGCCAGCACCTCGGCCGCGGCCGGCGAGCTGGCCCGCTCCCCCGCTGGCAGGCCGAAGTAGCCGCTGTCGTTCACTGAGCTTGCCTCGGTGCGAATGGTAATCAGGTTGTTGGTGAAGTAATCGTCGAGTGAGTTGGCCGTCTGCCGGCCGGCGGCCAACAGGCGCTGGTTAGCGTCGTCCAGCAGCGTCTCGCGGGCAGTTCGGTTGCTAAATACCAGGATGAGCACCAACGGCATCAGGGCAACGATCAGGAAAGCGGTAACCAGCTTGCGGCTAAGGTTAAACTGGCCGAAAGTGGGCAGGCTGTAGAGCCATGCAAGCAGCGCCAGCCCCAGGGCCACGCTCATGACGGCCGTCTGGCCGCCGCTGAGGGCCAACCGGCCGGCCCAGGGCCAGAAAAGCTCGATGAGCAGAAAGGTGACGCCAGCCGCCAAGGCAACGCCGATGCCCGACCGCGCCAGCGGCCGGGGGAAGAGCTGGGCCACGGCCGAAACGGCCACCACGCTCAGGACAGCGGCGGCGAAAATGCCCAGCCCGTTCGCCTGGGAGATGATAAACAGGTAGGCCAGGGCCAGCAGCGCCAGCCCCAGGCCGATGCCCAGCAGCGGCCGGCCGCCACGCGCCAGCCAGGCGCCAGCCAGGGCGCCGACGGCCGCCACGGCCGGGGCCAGGGCAACATAGGCCCGGCTCTGGGGCGCAAAGACCACGGCGCAGGCCAGGCTGAGCAGCAGGAGGCAGCCTGCCAGGATCAGCAGCAGCACAAATGCGTCCTGCTGCCGCCGCTCGGCGGCCCGGCTCGCCCCCCGCGCCGGGCTGCTAGCCCACTGGCTCATGTGTCAACCCTCCGTACCGGCCGCCAGGCTGGCGGCCTAGCGTAAGACGAAGCCTCATTTTAGCACCGTTTGCGGCACATACCCCGTCGCAATCGCGCCATTGGCCAGCCCCGCTGCGGCCTCCTCAACGGCCTGCTTACAGCCGGCCGGGATACGCGCCTGCCAGTCGTGGTAAGGGGCCAGGCCCACGCCACCGTTGGCGACGGTCGAGAGGCGCAGGCCACCCTCCAGCTCGCCGCGGGCGTAAGCCCTCACCGCGTCGGCCGTGGCCACGTCCATGCGCTTGGCGGCGCTGGTCAGCAGCGACGAGCCGATCTCCGGGAAGGTCAAATATTGATCCACGTCCACGCCGATGGTCATCAGGCCCAGGTCGTGGGCGGCAATCAGGCCACCGTTGCCGGTGTTGCCGCCCACCCCGAAGATGATGTCCGCCCCGGCCGCGATCTGCTTCTCCCCCTCTTGCTTGCCGGTGTAGGGGTCGTTGAAGGCCGGGATGTACACGTTTAGCGTCTCCACCTCCGGCAAGTAGGCCCTGGCGCCGTTCTGGTAGCCGACGACGAACTTGACCACCGGCGGGATCTCCATGCCTGACACCGTGCCGATGACGCCGGTCTCGGTCATACAGCCTGCCAAAGTGCCGGCCAGATAGCCGACCTCGTCCTCAGCAAACACCAGGCTGGTGACGTTGGCCAGGCCGCCCTCCCGCGAGTAGCAGTCCGCGACGTCGTCGGCGCAGCCGCTGCCGGGGAAGTAAGCCACGTCAATTATGGCGAAGTGAACGTCGGGGTTGGCGCGGGCGGCCGCCGCCGTCGCCTCGCCCATCAGAAAGCCAACGGTGACGATCAGGCGGCAGCCCTCCTCGACGAAGGCGTTGATGTAGGGCGCGTAGTCGGCGTCGGAGCTGGAGACGACGTGGGCGAAATCGAGGCCGGCTTCGGCCGCGGCCTCGCGCGCTCCGCGCAGGGTGTACTCGTTAAAGCCGCGGTCGTTCTCGCCGCCCGTGTCGAGCACGGCGCAGACCTTGCCGGCCGCGGACGCCCGGCCGGCGCAGCCAGCAAGGATGACCATCACCAAGGTGAGGGCCCAAAAAGTCAGGCGCTTGCCCTGCGAACGCATTTGTTCCCCATTGAAACCCGACTGGCGGCGGGCCGGCCGCCAGAATATCATAGCACAGGAGAGGCGCCAGCGGCCGCGCTTTAGGCCACCAGAGTGCGCCGGAGATGGGGGAATTTAGTCCCATTCGCCGGCCGAAAGGCGGCCAGGCTGGCAACATCGTCTGCCTAACCTCCCGGCGGCCGCTGATCGCCGCCGGGCTCGGAGGCGCCGGGGGACCCTTCGGCCAGCGCCTCGTCCAGCAGGCGGTTAACAACGGCCGGGTTGGCCCGGCCGCCCAGGGCGCGCATGACCTGGCCCACAAACCAGCCGCGCAGGCTGGCCTTTCCAGCCCGGTAAGCCGTCAGCTGCTCCGGGTTGTCGGCCAGCACTTGGGTCACCCTGGCCGCCAGTTGATCTTCGTCCGAGATCTGGCCCAGGCTGCGTTCGGCCACGATGGCCTCGGCCGCCCGGCCGGTGGCCAGCATCTCGGCCAGCACCTCCTTGGCGCTGGTCTGGTTGATCTGGCTGGCGTCTACCAGCCGCAACAGGCCGACCAGTCCGGCCGGCGTCAGCAGCACATCGGGCAGGCTCCGGCCGGTCTCGCTCAGCAGACCGAAGAGAGTGTTGGTGAGCCAATTGGAAACCGCCTCTGGCTCGCCGCCGGCCCGCAGCGCGGCCTCGAACCAGTCGGCCACCGGCCGATCCTCGGTCAGGACGCCGGCCTCATAGGCGCTCAGGCCGAGCTCGCGCCGGTAGCGGCCGGCGCGGGCGGCGGGCAATTCGGGCAGCTCGCGGCCGATGGCCTCGATCCGGGCCGGATCCAACTGCAAAGGCGGCAGGTCCGGCTCAGGGAAGTAGCGGTAATCATGGGCCTCTTCCTTGTCGCGCTGGCTGTAGGTGGCCGCGCGGGCCTCATCCCAGCCGAGCGTGTCTTGCTCGACCCGGCCGCCAGCGTCCAACACGGCCGCCTGGCGCGCCAGCTCGTAGTTGATGGCGTCGGCCAAGGCGCGAAAGCTGTTGAGGTTCTTGATCTCGGTGCGCGTGCCCAAGGCCTGCGCCCCGGCCGGGCGCAGGCTGACGTTGGCCTCGAAGCGGATGACCCCCTTTTCCATGTCGCCTGAATTTACCTCCAGGTAGCGCAGAATCTGGCGCAGTTGCAGGCCGTAGGCACGGGCTTCCTCGGCCGAATGCAGGTCGGGCTCGGAGACGATCTCGAGCAACGGCACGCCGGCCCGGTTGAAATCCACCAGCGAGCCGCGGCCGGCCTCCAGGTGGGTCAGCTTGCCGGTGTCCTCTTCCATGTGGACGCGCTGCAAGGCGACCCGGCGCGGGCCCGATTCGCTCTGGAGATCGAGCCAGCCGCCTGTCGCCAGGGGCAACGCGTACTGGCTGATCTGGTAGCCCTTGGGCAGGTCGGGATAGAAGTAATTCTTGCGGGCGAAGACGTTGTGCGGCTGGACTTCGGCCTGGAGCGCCAGGGCGACGCGGAGGGCGAACTCGACGGCGCGCCGGTTGACGGCCGGCAGGCTGCCGGGCAGGCCGAGGCAGACGGGGCAGACGGCCGTGTTGGGCGCGGCCGCGACGCCAGCCACGACCGGGCAGCCGCAGAACATTTTGGAGGCGGTCAGCAGCTCGGCGTGCACCTCCAGGCCGATGAACGGCTCGTAGCGGGCTGAGTCAGGCAAGCTGCGCCTAGCCATGCCGGCGCATGAAGCGCTCGATGCGATTCAGGGCCTCTTCGATCTGCTCGTAAGCGGTGGCGTAGGAGGCGCGCACGAAGCCGGCCCCGCTGGCGCCGAAGGCGTCGCCGGGCACGACAGCTACCTCTTCCTCTTGCAGCAGCGTCATGGCGAAGTCGTCGCTTGACAGGCCGCTCTTGGCAATAGAGGGGAAGGCGTAAAAGGCGCCGCGCGGCTCGAAGCAGTCCAGGCCCAGGGTGTTGAAACCGTCCACGATCAGGCGCCGGCGCCGGTCATATTCCTGGCGCATGGCCTCGACGTGGGCATCGGCCTGCTCCAGGGCGACCACGGCCGCGGCCTGGCCGGTGGTGGGCGCGGACATAATGGTGTACTGGTGCACCTTGCGCATGGCGGCAAGCAGCTCCGGCCGGGCGCAGGCGTAGCCGATGCGCCAGCCGGTCATGGCATAGTTCTTGCTGAAGCCGCCTAGCAAAATGGTGCGGCCGCGCATGCCCGGCAGCGCCGGCACGCAGGTGTGCTCAATACCGTACACCAGCAGATCGTAAATCTCATCCGAGATGACCAGCAGGTCGTGGCGCTCGGCCAGGGAGGCGATGTCGGCCATCACCGGCCGGGTCATGACCGCCCCGGTCGGGTTGTTGGGATAGCCGATCAACAGCGCCTTGGTGCGCGGCGTGATGGCGGCCTCGATGGTGTCGGCCGTGACCTGGAAGTCATCCTGGACGTAGGTGGGCACGCTGACGGCCGCGCCGCCGGCTAGGGTGACTTCGGGCGCATAGGAGACGAAGCAGGGCTCCGGAATGATTACCTCGTCGCCGGGGTTGATCACGGCCGTCAACGCCAGGTAGAGCGCCTCGCTGACGCCCACTGTCACCAGGATTTCGCTCTCCGGCTCGTAACGCAGGCCATACAGGCGCTCCAAATGGCGGCTGAGCGCCTGGCGCAGCTCCGGCGTGCCGCTGTTGGAGGTGTAGTGGGTCTGGCCCGCTTCGAGTGAGGCGACGCCGGCCGCCAGGATGGGTTGGGGGGTAATGAAATCGGGCTCGCCGATGCCCAGCGAAATGACGTCCCGCATGTTGGCGGCGATGTCGAAGAATTTGCGGATGCCGGAGGGCGGCATAGCCGCCACCCGCTGCGAGACGAAGTCAGCCATTATTTCTCCTGGGAATCAAGGCCACGAATGGACACCGAAAGGCGCGCATCAAGCCGGCACGGGGCGGCGGAGGTGAGGGACTCCAGCACGGCGCGGCTAGCCCAGCTCGACCCACGAGTCGTCGCCGACGAACAGCGAGACGCCCCGGCCGCTGACCTGGGCGCGCACGCCCACCAGCGCCCCTTGGAGGACGCAGTCGCGCACCTGGGCGCCGGTGTCAATGATGCTGTTGCGCACCACGGCGTTACTGATTTCCACCTCGGCGTCAATGCTGGCGTAAGGGCCGATGACGGCGGCGTCAATCTGGGCTGATGGGTGGATGTAGACCGGCGGCACGACGGTGAAGCCGTCGACGAAGCTGCGCTCCAGGGCCTCGTCGCTGGCGTAACCGGCCGACAGCAAGCGGGCGTTGGTCTGCAGCAGGGCCTGCGGCGTGCCGGCGTCTACCCAGGTGATCACCTCCTGGGTGCGCAGCCTGGCGCCGGCCTCCAACATGACCTGCAAGGCGTCGGCCAGGAAATGTTCGCCCAACGTCTGCCGGCCCTCCTCGATGACGTGATCCAGGGCGGCGCACAGCTGCCGGCCGTCCCGGAACCAGTTGACCCCGGCCAGAGCCAGGCGGTGCTCATCGCCGGCCGGTTTCTCGATCAGTTGGCGCACGAAGCCCTTCTCATCGAGCGCCGCCACCCCGAAGCGGCGCGGATCCTCGACCTCCTTGACCATCAGCACGCCGTCGGCGGCCGGATCGGGCAGCGCCGGATAGTCGGCCTCGATGATGCCGTCGCCGAAGGCCACCACGACCTGCTGCTCGTCGAGGTAGTCGCGGCACAGCCAGACGGCGTGGGCCTGGCCTTTGGCGTCCTCCTGCACCACAAAGCGGGCGTCCAAATGCGGGTAGCGCTCGCGGATCCAGGCCTCGATCTGCTCGCCGCGGTAGCCGACGACGAAGATAACTTCGTCGCTGGTGATAGGCGCCATCAGGTCGAGCAGATGGCCGACGACGGTGTTGCCGGCCACCTTGAGCAGTGGTTTCGGCCGGCTCCAGGTGTGCGGCCGCATTCGCGTCCCATAGCCGGCCAACAGAATGATCACCTTCATGCCGCTATTCTCCCCTGGGATGGCGTTTGTGGGCAAGGCACTGTGTGGATTCTAACAGCGAATCGGGGCCGCCTCTACACCGCGGCCGGATCGGGTGCCTGGCGCTGGCTCCACTCGGTTGCCTGCTCGTAGGCGAAGGCGGCGTTCAGGATGGTGGCTTCGGCCAGGGCGTCGCCGATAAGCTGCAGGCCGATGGGCAACCCTTGGGCGTCGAAGCCGCAGGGCAGCGACAGGCCGCAGCCGGTGCTCAGATTCACGGGCAGGGTAAACACATCCGCCAGGTACATGCTCAGCGGGTCTTCGGCCCGCTCGCCCAGGGCGAAGGCCGTGGTCGGGCAGGTGGGGGCGGCAATAACGTCCACCTCTTGAAAGGCGCGGCCGAACTCTTCGCGAATGAGGGTACGCGCCCGCTGAGCCCGGCCGTAATAGGCCTCGTAGTAACCGGCGCTGAGGGCGTAGGCCCCCAGCATGATGCGCCGCTTGACCTCCGGCCCGAAGAGGGCCCGCGTATGCCGGTATGTTGCCTGAAGGTCCTCGCCCTCGAGGCGCGGGCCGTAGCGCACGCCATCGTAACGGGCCAGGTTGGCGCTGGCCTCGGCCGGGGCGATCAGGTAATAGGCCGGCAGGGCGGCGGGGGTCAGGGGCAGGCTGATGGCGCGGACGTCGGCGCCCAGCTCGGCCAGTTGCTGAATGGCGGCCGTGACGGCGCTTTCGACCTCCGGCTGGATGTCGTGGCCGAAATATTCGGCCGGCACGCCAACGCGCAGGCCGCGCACGTCGCCGGTGAGGGCAGCCTCAAAATCGGGCACCGACGCGTCAATGGAGGTGCTGTCGCGGCGGTCGTAGCCAGCCGTGGCCCGGAACATGGCGGCGCAGTCGGCCACCGTCCGGCCGAAGGCCCCCACTTGGTCGAGCGAAGAGGCGAAGGCGATGACGCCCCAGCGCGACATCCGGCCGTAGGTCGGCCGCAGCCCAACGACGCCGCAAAAGCTGGCCGGCTGGCGGACGCTGCCGCCGGTGTCGGTGCCTAGCGCCCCGTAAGCCAGGCGGGCGGCCACGGCCGCCGCGCTGCCGCCGCTGCTGCCGCCGGGCACCCGGCCCAAGTCCCAGGGGTTGCGGGTGGCGAAATAGGCCGAGTTCTCGGTCGAAGAACCCATCGCGAATTCATCGGTGTTGGTCTTGCCCAGGATCACCGCTCCGGCCGCGGCCAGTTTCTCAACGACAAAGGCGTCGTAGGGCGGGATGAAGCCGGCCAATATCCGGCTGCCGGCGGTGGTCTCCAGGCCGCGCGTGCAGATGATGTCTTTGATGGCCACCGGCACGCCCAGCAAGGGTGTCTGTTCGCCGGCCGCCAGCCGAGCATCGGCCGCGGCCGCCTGCTCCAGGGCGCCCTCGTCGGCCACAGTCAGGTAGCACTTGAGATCGTTGTCCAGGGCCACGATGCGATCCAGCATCGCCTGGGTAGCGGCCAGGCTGGTCGTCTCGCCCTGGCGCAGGGCGCGGCGCAGCGCGGTAAGGCTGAGGCGGCTGAGGTCCATCTTTTGGTTCACACCCTGAGCGGTCAAGCTAGCGGGCAACATGAGGGTTGCCACTACGACCCCACTGCGAGGTCCGCCCTAGCGGGAGCCGGCGGCCGGGTCGAAAACCGGCTGGATCAAGAACTGGCCGGCCGTGCTGCGGGCGGCGTTGAACAGGACTTCCTCCAGCGGCAGGCAGGGCTCGACCTCGTCCGGCCGCAACACATTTTCCAGGGCTGCCCCGCTGCCGGCCGGGGCGACACCGTCCAACTCCAGCTCGTCGAGGCGCGCGGCGTAATCCAGCACGGCCGAAAGTTGGCCCTGGAAGCGGGCCTTTTCGGCCGCGGTCAGCTCCAGCCGCACCAGGCCGGCGATCTTCTCGACGTCTTCGAGGGTTAGTTTCATGCCAAAAGGAACTCTGTGTTCATGCGTGCCGATCCGTGGCCCATTCGATCGGCCGGCCGGCGGTGGACAACCACAGGGGGTTGTCTCTCCGGAAACGGGATCGTGGCCGGCCGACGTGTAGGGGCGGGCCCCTGTGCCCGCCCTGGTTACCCGGATGAATGGGCGCTGGCCGGCCGGCCGGGTCTAGGCGATCGCCACCTCGCCCGGCTGCCCTTCGACCGCCTGTTCGAACTCCTCTTCGGTCCAGAAGTTTTCCGGCGCGGTCAGCCGGTTCACGTACAGGATGCCGTTCAGATGGTCAATCTCGTGCTGGGCGATGCGCGCCGTCCACCCACCCAGCCGCAGGCGTATCTTCTTGCCGTGCCGGTCGCGGGCCATGAGCCGCACGGCGCGGGCGCGGGCCACCTCGCCCAGCCAGCCGGGGATGGACAGGCAGCCCTCGATGCCCTCAACCATTTCCTCAGACTGCCACACGATCTTGGGGTTGACCAATACGTACAGCGGCCGGCTGCCTTCGATCTCGTTGCCCTCTTCGTCCAGCTTGGGTGGCGGCTCGATCACAGCCACTTGCAGGCTCTGGTTGACCTGCGGTCCGGCCAGGCCGGCCCCGTTTGCCTCCCGCATGGTATCGATCATGTCGTCCACCAGGCGCTGAAAGGCGGCGTCGAAGCGCATCACCGGCCGGGCCGTCTGGCGCAGGATGGGATTGTCGAGGTTCTCGATGGTCAAAATCGTCATGGGAGCAGGTTCACCCGGAGGCCCTGATTGTAGAGCATGGCCAACCTGGCTTCAACCGCGCGGCCCGCCTCGCCCTTAACCTGTTTCGTCGAACAACGTCCGCCTGGGAATGCGCCCCTGCTCTTGAGCCTGGTGGTAAACGTCCAGCATGACGGCGTACTCTTTGCGCCGCTGCTCGCCCTCCTGTACCCGCTGCCGTTGGCGGAACAGGTCGCGCCGGCTGAAAATATCGCTCTGCACCAGGTTGGGGTTGACCACGCGCTCGAAGGTGATGTTGGCCGAGGCGCCGGCCGTCTCGATGACCACGTTGCCGAAGTTAAAGACGGAGGCCAGCAAGCCGGGTTTGTTGGCGTTAACGTTCTGCACGTTGCCTAAATCGGCCTGCTTGCGGCTCTCGCCGAAGCCGAACGGCCGGCGGTCAATGTCTATCACGTAGCGGTCGGTCACCTGGAAGGTATCGTTGCGCCAATCCTCGAAGCGCCAGATGAGCCAGCCACCGGCCAGAAACAGGGCCACAAGCAACGCCACGGCCACCTGGACCGAGGGTACCAGCATAACGCCGGCCGCCAGGGCCAAACTGATGAGGGCCGGCAGCCAGGCACGCTGAACCAGGGTAAAGAAATGCTTGCGGTAGGTGATGACAGGCCCCGTCTCCACGCGTGAACTGATGGCGCGGCGGAAGGCGGCCCAGGGCGAGCGGTAGGCGCCGGCCGCGGCCGGGGCCTCTTCGACCAGCTCTTCATCGGCCGCCACCGGCTCCAGCGGGGGGCTGGCCTGGAAGTAACCCTCCAGCGAGCGGCGCATCAGCGCCTGGGCCCGGCCGGCGTCCATGGCCCGCACCTCCTCGCGCAAGGTGTTGATCGCGTCGCAGACCACTTGTGGCTCATCAATGTAGTCGAAGTAGATGACGCCACGGCTGGAAGCCGTCGTGACCCGGGTTGTACCGGTGTTGGTCAGCATGGCCAACACGTTCGGCCGCTCCACCTCGACGCTTTGAATCTGGTCGAGGGGGGTCTTGTTGACCAGCGCGTGAAAGCGGAGCAAGTGGTATTCGCGGTGGATGACGTGCTTGTTGGTGACGGCGAAATAGTCATTGAGCCAGTCCACCCACTGGACGGCCGCCAGACCAATCAGAGCCAGGCTGGGCAGGCCGGCCAACAGCAAGGCCCCGCCGCTCTGGTAGCCGATGAGCAGTCCGACGGCCACAATGGCGAACAGGGCGCCTAACAATGGCCCGGCGACCTTGATTGCCAGCAGCCAGCGGCTGCGCCGGCTGTGATAGAGGACGGTTTCCTCGGGCAGCAGACTCAGGGTGCGGATCGGCCGGGCCGGCCGGGCCAGGCTGCTTCCGCCGGCCGCTTCCGCGGCCGAAGGCGTCAACTGCAGGGCGTCCAGCGCGCCCGGGTAAGCGTCCAGGAAGGCGAGGAAAGGCCCCTGCTCGATGATCAGCAGGCGGCTGTCCTGGCTGGCCTTGACGGTTGTCTGGTGGGTGCCGGGGGTGAACAGCCAGACGTCGTTGAAGTAGTCGCCCTCGGCGTAGGCGCGGGCGTCGCGGGTGATGCCCTGTTCGTCCACCTGGGCAGCGTACAGCCGGCCGCCTACAACAACATACAGGCAGTCGGCGACGTCGCGCTGGTAGGCGACCACAGCTCCGGCCGGCACGCGGTATTCGGCCGCGATTTCCGCCAGGGCTTCCAGCTCCTCTTCTTCCAGTCCGCTGAAGAGTTCTAGTCCCTTTAGGAACTCTTCTGTTGGCGTCGGCGGCCGCTCGTCCACGTCATCATTTTAACATAAGAGGGGCGACGTCCAAGGGGCAGCGCAGCCTCAAGCCAGGGAACACCTTGAAAGGAGCCACGGGCAGTTTTTCAGGCGGCCGGCTGGGAAGTTGGACGGCCGGCCGTAAAGGGCTATGATGGCGGCCCGATGGGCCTGCTGTTCAGCCTGCTCTCGCTGCTGTACGCCGTCCGCGGCCTGCAAGTCGCGCTGGCCGTCGGCCGGTATTGGGCCGCGCTGGGCGGCCGAAGGCTGAGCGCCCAGGGCCGCCACCTGGCCGGCCAGGCGTCGTTCTATCTGGCCGTGCCGGTCTCGGTGTTGCTGCACGAGCTGGCCCACGCGCTGGCAGTCTGGGCTTTCGGCGGCCGGGTGCTGACGTTCGGCTACCGCGTCTTTTGGGGCTTCGTGGAGCACGTGGGCGAATACAGCCCGGCCGAGCGCTGGTTCATCGCCCTGGCCGGCACACTCGGATCGCTGGCCTTCGGCGGCCTGATCTGGCTGCTGCTGCGCCGCCATCCAGCGGCCGCTTTCCGCTACTTTGGCCTGCGCGCCTTCCACTACCAGATCTACTTTTCGCTGGTGTACTACCCGCTCTTCACCCTGCTGGGCTTCTACGGCGACTGGCGGACCATCTACGATTTCGGGGCCACGCCGCTGCTGAGCGGGGCGACGGCCGTGGCCCACGTAGCCGGGCTGCTGCTGTTCTGGCGCGCCAACCGGCGTGACTGGTTTGAGACGCCTCAATTCGACTCGGTCGAGGCGGAGGCCCGCCACGTCCAGGCCGCGGCCGCAGCCCAGGCCGGCCGGAGCGACCCCGAAGCGCAACTGGCGCTGGCCATGAGCCAGCACGCGGCCGGCCAGCCGGGGCAGGCGGCCGGCACGCTGGCGGCGCTGCTG
>JBOGUG010000050.1:0-1703 GCA_050696115.1 Promineifilaceae bacterium (SeqCode)
GATCAGTGCCGGGGCGGTGCACACCCGCGCCAGGCCGCCGGAACCGGTGAAAGGCATCACGATACGCCCGGCCGGGCCTGACGATCTGGAGGCCGTCGCCGAAGGGCTGAATGATTTCTACCAGGGCTACAACTTCTATGAGCCTCATACGGCCGGGTCGCTGGTGAGCTGGCTGGCTCAGTCTCCCTTTGAAACGCCTTTCAACCACTACTACGTCGTTGTGGACGCGGCCGAAGAGGTCCTGGCTGGGGCGGCCGTCAGCGAGCAGTACCGGACTATTGAAATGCGGGTACATCACATCCCGTGGGCTATGCGCTGGCTCAACAAGCTGGTGAAGTTCGTGCCGGCCGACGGCGCCTTGAAACAGATCGGCCTGAGCAAGATCTGGTTTGCGCCCGGCCAGTTGAAAGCAGCGCAGTTCTTGTGGGAAACGATCCGCTGGGAGTGGCGCCAGAAGGCGAACACCCTGACCGTCTTCTTCGGCCCACGCAGCCCGGTAGCGGATATGGTCAAAATCCCGGCCTGGTTGCCCAAAGGGCACCTGGTTTTGGCCGTCAATGGGCCCGTACCCATGAACGAGGACAGACTCATCTATCCCATTTGAATTGAATGATATGAGCAAGATCAAAGTTGTCTCGGTTGATGACCACCCCCTCATTCATGAGGCCGTCCGCAGTCTGTTGGCCGGCCGGGAGGACATGGAACTCGTTGCCGAGGGGTACAGCGGCGACCAACTCTTCCCCCTCCTAGAAGAACACCGCCCGGATGTCCTTGTACTGGACCTAATGATGCCCCAACACGAAAACGGCCTCCCTGAAAACAAGAGCTTTGCCCCCCTCCAGGCGTTGGCCGAGTTGCGTCAGCGCCATCCCAACACGGCGGTGATCATCCTCTCCCAATTCCTTCACAAGGGCATCGCCCAAGGCGCTATTGAGCACGGCGTGAAAGGCTATCTGCTGAAGAGCGATAACCTTTCGCTGAACCTGCCTGCGGCCATCGAGCAGGTTAGCAGGGGCGGCGTTTACTTCTCGGTGGCCTTCAGCCGGGAGATGTTCAGCGTGCTATCAACGGCGCAAGCCAATCTGCTCACCGAGAAACAGAAAGAGGTCATCATGGCCATTGCCAGAAATCCTAATGCCACCTATGCGGGAATCGCCGACGAACTCTGTGTAGCAACGCGGACGGTGAAGGGCCATCTGGCCAACGTTTATCAGATCCTGGAGGTCAACAACGCCACCGCCTGCATTATCCGCTGCATGCAGCTCGGCCTCATTCCGTTCATAGTTGACGAAAACGGCGCTCGCGTTGGCGACCCATAACTGGGCCGACACTCCGGCGGCGCGCAAGGACGGATCGCCAGTACCGCCTAAAAACGGATCGGCAGGACGATCCCATAGGGTCACAGATCCGCTACCATAGGTCATACCCCTCCGGCCGTCAGGCCGGTAACGACAGGAGATGCACATGCCCACATCGGTTATTCGCTTCAGTCCTACCCAGAATACCCTGGAGGAAATTGCCCGGAGCGCCCTGCCACTGATGCAAGCTTTAGGGCTCAACCTGGGTGAAGACGCGGCTCAGAAGGTCGTGGAGGCCCCTACGCTCGATTCCAAGGGAGCAACCGCGAGGGTTTCCTTTGCCTTGGACGGCTGGAACCCGCCCATCATCTGGTAGTGTCCCCAGGCGTTCCAACCCTGTTTACC
>JBOGUG010000051.1:0-3323 GCA_050696115.1 Promineifilaceae bacterium (SeqCode)
CAGCCGGGCCAGCTATACCCAACTGACTGAAAAGGGCGTCCTGCACTTGCCACCGGCCGAGATGGCCCTGCGCCTGATTGAGGGCGAGCTGGCATTGGTCGCGCCCGGCGCACGAGCCGCGGCCGTGATCCGCGGCCTGCCGGCCGGGGCCCGGGGCGCCCTTGAGGGCCAGGCGCCGCTGGGCGTCGAGGCGGAGGCTGAGCTGGCCCTGGCGCCGGGCCAGGTGACCGAGCTGGTATTCGTCTTTGCGCTCGGCCGCAGCCTGGAACGGGCCCGGACCACGGCCGGCAAAGTGGCGGCTGCCGGCCCCGGCCGCTTATTGCGCAACGCGCTCAACCGGCGCCAGCGACGCTGGCGGGAACTGGCTGCTAGGTTGCCGGCCGGCACGCCGGTGGCCGAGCTGGCCCGCCGCGCCCAGGAGTACATCTGGGACGAGTGCGCCGTGCCGGTCGGCGACGGCATCTGCCTGATCACCGACCACCAATTGCTGCCCCTAAGCTGGACGCGCGACGCCTACTTCCTGCTCCAGGCGCTCGACCCGCGAGCGGCCGCTACCCAGCGCCTCAATCGCCGCCATTTACGCTGGCTGTTCGAAAGCGCTCGCCGGCCGGATGGCTATTGGGGCCGGACCTATCTGGCCAACGGCCGACCCAAGGACGCCGTTTTCCAGCTTGACCAGCAGTGCTATCCGCTGCTTGAGCTGGCCGAGTACGCCCTGGCGACTCAGGACGAGCCCACGCTGGCCCGGCTGCTGCCAGGCGTGCCGGCCGTGCTGGGAGCCATCCTGGCGCGGCAGGCGCCGGCCGGAGCGGACGGCCGCCGGCCGGCCTTGTTCGCCAGCGAAGAGACGCCGGGCGACGACCCCATGCCACTGCCTTACCATAGCTCCAGCCACATCTTGCTCTGGCGCACTCTGGAGCAATTGGCGGCTGTGGACGCGCGCTGGCCGTTCAGCGAGCTGGATCTGGGCGGCCTGGCGGCCCAGGTCAGAGCCGCGGTTGGCGACCATTTGGTGGCCGAGCACGCCGGCCGGCGCCTTTTCGCCTACGCGGCCGACGGCCGGGGCAACTACCACTTCTATCACGACGCCAACGACCTGCCCCTAGCGCTGGCGCCTATCTGGGGATTCTGCCCGGCTACTGACCCGATCTGGCGGGCGACGATGGCCTTCGCCTTCAGCCCGGAGAACCGCGGCGGCCATTATGCTGGCCCGGCAGGGGGCCTGGGATCGGTGCACACGCCAGGTGCCTGGCCGCTGGGCGACGTGCAGGAGTACCTTTACGGCCGGCTGATCGGGGAGGAGGAGCGGGCGGCAGCGGCACTGCGCCGCCTGGCCGCCAGCGCCTTTTGGGACGGCGCCTTGCCCGAGGCGCGCGACCCCGAAAGCGGCCGGGCCAGCTCGCGCCACTGGTTTGCCTGGCCGGGGGCGGCCCTGCTGGCGGCTGTGACCCGCTATCGTCCCTGATCGGCCGCGGGGCGCGGCGTGCTGAGCCCCCGAGGTTCTTCCCCCAACCCAAACGCCTCCCGGACGGCCGCCTGCTGCAAGCGATTAAGGGCCTGGGCCATCACCTCGGCCGTGTGCGGCCGGCGCTGGGACAGCCACCATTGCATCAGCGCAATCTGGGCCCCCGCCAGGTAGGTCGCCAGCACGTCAAGTGGGACGCGGCTCTCGCTGGCATCAAAGGCGGCGCGCAGGTTGGCTTCAATCGCTTCAGCGCTCCAAGCGCGCATTCGGCCCAGGATGTGAGCGCCATCTCGGCCCTGGAAGATGGGATGCAGCAGCAGGCGCGCGTCTGCGAGGTGCCGGTAGGCTGCCACCCTACCCGGCGGCGCTTCAGGCGCCAGCAGTTCTTCGCGGGACAGGGGGTAGGAGAAGAGTGATCCGGAGCTAAAGTCGCAGACGATGGCTTCGTGGCAGCTCATGAACAGGTCGTCTTTGCTGCCGTAATGGGCGTAGAAGGTGGTGCGGCCGACGTCGGCGCGCTCCGCGATTTCCTTCACCGTCAGCCCGGCATAGCCCCGCTCGCGTATTAGGTCAATCAGCGCCTTCTTCAACAGCTCCCGCGTGCGCTGCACCCGCCGGTCAAGCTCGGTCAGAATGCACCCTGATCAGCTGGACCCTTTCCTTTTAAGGGAGAGCAAAGCATCCAGCTATGTTCCAGAACAATTCGCACTTTTTGTCTGCAAAAGAACAGATGGCGGCCATTGACGGTTGATCTTCAGCCGACCTTCGTCGTAGTCTCTAGCGGCAAGGACGCAAATTATAGTGGGAGAAAGGATCATGTCGCAAAGAACGGCCGCCGGCACACCCCGCTGGCTGAAGGTGTTAGGCATACTTACCCTTGTCGTCGTCTTGCTGATCGTCGCCGCGCTCGCGGCCGGCCTCGGGGGTGAACACGGGCCCGGCCGCCACTCGCCGGCCCTTGACGCTGGCGAGGCGCCGGCCATGGACACTGTCGCCACGCCGGCCGGCGACCCAGGTGGCCACCGGCCGCCCGGAGGTCATGGCGAGCAACAGCCATGAGGATGTCGCCCAACCTGCGCAAGCTCACGCTCAGCCTGCATATCACCCTTTCGGTCGGCTGGATCGGCGCGGTGCTGGCTTACCTGGCCCTGGTCATCGCTGCCATGCGCAGCCAGGACGTTCAAGCATTGCGCGCCGCCTGGTTGGCGATGGGCTCAATCGGGCGCTTCATTATCGTACCGCTGGCCGTGGCCGCGCTGCTCACCGGGCTTGTCATGGCGCTGGGCACCAAGTGGGGCCTCTTGCGGCACTATTGGGTTCTGATCTCACTCGGGTTGACTGTGCTTGCCACGGCCGTCTTGGTGGCCCACATGCCGACAGTCACCTTCTTTGCCGGCCTGGCAGCAAGAACCGACAGCGCCAACGTCGGCCGGCTGCGGGCCGGGCTGGGGGGCGAACTCTTCCACGCCGGGCTCGGCCTGCTGGTGCTGCTCGTTGTTCAGGCCCTCAATGTGTACAAGCCCCAGGGCCTAACGCCTTGGGCGGCGCAGGCGGCGCGGACAACCTAGGTTGATGCCGGCCGGGGCTGAGGCCAGCCGGCTACTTGAGCGGGGCACTGTTTTGCCCTGCCAGGCGGCGATCTCCTCTAGAGGCGGCCGCTCGTTGGTGACGCGCAGGGCGAACGCCTCGAAGGCTTGATTGCTGGTCTGTAGCCGCCAACCGCTTTGACGCAAAAACAACCCGGCGGCCGCAATCCCGGTGCGTTTGTTGCCGTCTACAAGCGGGTGGTTCAAGATCAAGGATTCCAGCAGCGCCGCTGCTTTGGTAAAGATGTCGGGTAAAGCTCCCGGCCATCGAA
>JBOGUG010000052.1:0-7320 GCA_050696115.1 Promineifilaceae bacterium (SeqCode)
GGTGAGGGGCGAGGTGAGGGAGAGGGGGCTTCGCCCCCTCTCCCTCAGGACCCACCCCTTTGGCAGCCGAGGCAAAGAGACGGCAGCTCCGGGTTGCCGGCCGAGTGAGCAGGCCACTGAATGAACGACGCCCCGTATCGCATCCGCTCACTCACCTTTGTGGTGCTGATGGGCGTGATCTTGGTGCTGCTGGTCTTGGACAGCAGCGGCAACCTGGAGGGGGCCATGAACTTCCTGGCCGACCCGCTGGCGGCCGTCAGCGGCTGGGTGACGGCGCGGGCCGAGCCGCTGCTGGAGCGGGTGGCCGGGCCGGCCGACCTGGAGACCGCCCTGGCTTACATCGAGCAGCTTGAGGAGCGCAACGCGGCTTTGGAGCGCGAGAACGAGGCCCTGCGCGAAGACCAGGGCGAGCTGGCGCTCTTCCAGCAGCTTTTCGACCACGCCCAGGCCAGCCCCCAGTTCACGCGCCAGGCGGCGGCCGTTATCGGCTACGACACCAGCCCCTTCTTCCGCAGCATCATCATTGACAAAGGCTCGGCCGACGGCGTCCAGGTGGGCATGCCGGTGGAGAACGCGCGCGGGCTGGTGGGCCAGGTCTACCGCACCAGCGCCCGCGCGGCCATGGTGCTGCTGATCACCGACAACATCAGCAGCATCCCGGCCCGGCTGAGCGAATCGCGGGCCACCGGCATCCTGCGCGGCGGCGGGCTGGGCAGCTCGATGAGCATGGAGTGGATCGAGCTGGAGGCCCAGGTTGCGGCCGGCGAAGTCGTGATGACCTCCGGCCTGGCAGGCAAATTGCCGCAGGACTTGGTCATCGGCCGGGTGGTGACCGTCGAGCGCAACCAGGCCGAGCTGTTCCAGCGGGCTATCGTCCAGCCGGTCGTGGATTTCGACGAGCTGGAGGTCGTGTTCGTGATCACCGAGTTCCGGGCCATTGACACGGCCATTTTTGAAAGCATCCAGCAGGAGTTCCCCGGCAGCCCATGAGCCGTGGCCTGTATCTGGCGCTGCCCCTGACGGCCGGCCTGGCGGTCGTGCAAACGACGCTGCTGCCCCACTTCCGGCTGCTGGGTGTGGCGCCCAGCCTGCTGCTGGTGGCGGCCGTGGCCTGGGGGCTGGTGTACGGCCTGAGCGACGGGCTGCTGCTGGCGGCCGCGGGCGGCCTGCTGGCCGACCTGTTTTCGGCCGGGCCGCTGGGCGCCAGCGCCCTGGCGCTGATGGCGGCCGTCGCCCTGGCTGTTGCCATCCAGCGCCTCTTTCCCGACAGCCGCTTTCTGCTTCCGGTCGGCATGGCAGCCCTGGCCACAGTCGTCTTTTACCTGGCCTATTTGCTCTTGGTGCGCATCCTGGCGCCGTTGATTGCCGGCCGGCTGGATTATCTGCCGGTGAGCCTGCTGCTGGACAACCCCGCCTACCCCGGCCTGCAGGCCCGCATCGGCGCCTATTATGGCTTGGCGGCCGGCAACGCCCGCCTCATTCTGCTGGCGGCCATCAGCCATAGCCTGCTGCTGATCCCTTTCCACGCCGCCTTTTACGCCTTGGGGCGCGCCTTCAGACCGCGCCAGGTGGAGATTTAGATGTCACGCATTGGCTGGGAACGGCCGGACGAGTTGGAGGCGCCGGGGGAAGACCCGGCCGAGGGCGGTCGGCTGCTGCTCTTTCGCGTCCTGGTGGTCGCCATCTTCAGCCTGCTGCTGTACCGCATCCTCTGGCTGCAGCAGACCGAGGGCCAGGCGCTGAGCAGCGCGGCCGAGGAAAACCAGATCGCCCGCCTGCGCATTGACGCCCCGCGCGGCGTCATTTTCGACCGCAACGGCCGGCCGCTGGCGACCAACGAGCCCAGCTTCAACGTGACCAT
Organism: Promineifilaceae bacterium (SeqCode); assembly: GCA_050696115.1. GTDB lineage: Bacteria > Chloroflexota > Anaerolineae > Promineifilales > Promineifilaceae > UBA11865. The sequence goes on from JBOGUG010000052.1 coordinate 1,862, forward strand.
CACCCCGGCTTTCCTGCCTGACGACGAGGCCGAGCGCCAGGCGGTCTTTGAGCGCCTGGCGCTGCTGACCGGGGTGCCGGTGACCAACACCGTACAACAAGAGGCGCTGCTGGAGCAGGCCGACCCCGCCCTGGTCGGGACCTATAGCCGGCTGGCCGAGTTGTATGGGGCGCCGCTGCAAGAGACGCTGGACGCCATTGATATCCTGCCAGCCCTGCCGGACAGCATCGAGGGCATTGTGGCGCGTTACAGCTTCGCCCAGTATCTGCCTGCGCCGATCAAGGCGAACATCCCCATCACGCTGGCGTTGCAAATCGAGCAGGAGGCCATCTTCTTGCCGGGGGTGCGGGTGATCGAGGAGCCCATCCGGCGCTATCCGAGCGGCGACTTCACCGCGCACATGATCGGTTACATGGGGCCGATCCCCAACGAGAACTGGCTCCAGTTGGGCTACCAGCGGGACGACCGCGTGGGCTGGGCCGGCCTGGAATCCTCGATGGAGATCGAGCTGGCCGGCCAGAAGGGCCAGCGCCAGATCGAGCAGGACTGGACCGGCCGCGAATTGCGCCAGTTGGGGGCGACGGCCGACCCGGAGCCGGGGCTGAATCTGCATCTGACGCTCGACCTGGATCTACAGGTGCGCGCCTTCGAGATCCTCAACCGCTACATGGCCCAGCGGCGCCAGCTGATAGACCCGTACACGCAGCAGCCGGCCGAGGTCGAGCAAGGGGCGGTGGTGGCCCTCAACCCCAACACCGGCGAGATCCTGGCGCTGGTCAGCATCCCAACCTTCGACAACAACCGTTTCTCGACAGAAGTGCCGGTGGATTACTACCTGCGCCTGGCGCGCAACGACTACACGCCGCTGGTCAACCACGCCATCAGCGGCCAATACCCGCCCGGCTCGACCTACAAGCTGGTGCCGGCCTCGGCCGCGCTGCAAGAAGGCGTCATCTCCCCGTTCCGCCTGCTGGAAGACCCCGGCGAGATCACCATTCCCAACCGCTTCGCGCCCAACGACCCCGGCCGGGCCCAGACCTTCGTCTGCTGGAACCGCGAGGGGCACGGCCTGATGAACATGATCAGCGGCATCGCCAACTCGTGCGACGTCTACTTCTATAAGATCTCGGGCGGCTTCAACCAGGACGGCGAGACGATTCAAGGCTTGGGCGTTGACCGGCTGCATGAATATGCCGAGCAGTTCGGCTTCGGCCGGGTGCAGGGTATCGAGCTGCCGCTGGAAGCGCCGGGCATCAACCCCAGCCAGGCCTGGAAGCGCCAGACCCAGGGCGAGCCGTGGTCAACCGGCGACGACTACAACATGGCGATCGGCCAGGGCTTCGTCACCGCCACCCCGCTCCAGGTGGCCCAGATGGCGGCCGTGATCGCCAACGGCGGCTTCCTCTACCGGCCGACCATCATCCACCACCTCACCGACCAGAACGGCGAGGTGGTCCAGCCGTTCGAGCCGGAGGTGCTGAACTCGGTCACTGTGGACCGGCAGTGGATTGACGTCGTGGCCGAGGGCATGCGGCTGGTGAACCAGGAGGGCGGCACGGCCGCCGCCTTCGTGGACTGGCTGGACGAGTTCGGCGTCAGCAGCGCTGGCAAGACGGGCACGGCCGAATATTGCGACAACATCGCCATCAAGCGCGGCTGGTGCGTCGAGGGGCAGATCTTGCCCACCCACGCCTGGTACGTGGCCTACGCCCCGTTCGAAAACCCGGAGATCGTGGTGGCGGCCTTCATGTTTAACGGCGGCGAAGGCTCGGCCTGGGCGGCGCCGATCGTGCGTGACGTGCTGGCGGCCTATTTCAAGGTGGACCAGTACGCGCCCGGCGTCGAGCAGCCGGCCGGCACGCCCGCCCCTGAGCCGACCCGGCCCGCGCCGGCCGTGATCCCGCCGTAGGCCGTGGGCAGGATGTCCGCGCCATAAAATGGGCGGTGGTTGCCAGCCGGCGTGTAGGGGCGGGCCCCCGTGCCCGCCCTCGTTCTGCGCCAATCTGTGGGACGGGCTTCCGGGCCGTCGGCGGGCGCAGCCCGCGTCACCCCCGGGCCCGCGGCCCGGCCGTGGGCAGGATGCCCGCGCCATAAAGTGGGTACCGCCGCCCCGACCCCCGGCCGGCAGGCTCAGAGCTGGTAGAGCTGGACCAGGTTGCCGCAGGTGTCCTCAAACAGCGTCTCGGTGCCCTGCTCGCTCGTCGTCGGCTCGCGCCGGAAGACGACGCCCAGCCCCAGCAGCCGCTCGTACTCCTGCTGAATATCCTGCGCGCCGAAGACGATGATCGGCAGGCCGGCGCTGTAGGCCGCCTCCTGGTAGGCCCTGGAGGCCGGGTGGTCGTTCGGCTCCAGCAGCAGCCCGGCCCCGGCCGGATCTTCGGCCGCGGCGACAATGGCCAGCCTGCCTTCAGGCAGATATAGGCGCTCCACGAAGCCGAGCACTTCGGTGTAAAACTTGAAGGCCTGCAGCGGGTCGTTGACGGGAATACTGGTCAGCAAAATCTTCATGAGCTATGCCTCCGTGAGGTCGGCCGGCGGCCGAGCGGCGCGTCGCATCAGACAATCAGGACACGGCCGGGCGCGCCTTAAGCCGGGCCGGCCGGGCGATGGCCCCCAGCCAGACGCCAAAGATGATGATCGCGGCCCCGGCCAGAAAGCCGGGGGTGACGACCTCATCGGCCAGCCAGGAGGCGATCACAATGGTCGCCACCGGAAAGAGCAAGAAGATATAGGAGGTCGCCGAGGCCGTCCAGTGCTGAAGCACATACAGGACGAGATAAAAGAGCAGGACGGAACCGGCCAGGATCAGATAGACGAGGGCCACCCAGGTCGCCCTGGCGGCCGGCAGGCCAGGCGTCTCGCCGGCGATCACAGACGCCAGCAGTAAGATGGCCGTGCCGATGCTGAGCGCCAGGGCGTTCACGACCAGCGGATGGCTCTGGGGAAAGAATTTGTAGAGCACAGCGCTTTCAGACTGCATCAGCGCGGCCGCGAACAGGGCCAGCAGGGGCAGCAAGGGGATAGAGGCGCCGATCTGGTTGCCCACAATGACGAGGATGCCGGCGAAGGCCACCAGGGCGCCGACCAGGCCGCGCCAGCGGAAGGGCTCCTGGCCGTGGGCCCAGGCCAAGAAGAAGGTCAGCAGCGGGCCGATGGCCAGCACGACCATAGTCAGGCTGGCGGTCACCGAGAGCAGCGCCCAATAGAGTAGCGCGTAGGCCAGGCCGATGGCCAGGGCGCCGAAGATGAGCGCGCCAAACAGGGCCCGGCCGCGGGGCAGCGGCATGCGCCGGCCCAAGACGATGGCCCAAAGGATGACGGCGGCCGCCCCAAAGCGTAGCCCAGCGCCCCAGAAGGGGGGCAACTCCAGGTTGCTGAAGCGGACCGCCACGGCGTTGCTGCCGCCCACGATCACAACGGCCACAAACGCGAGCCAGGTTTTCCGTTGAGTCGTCATAGCTGATCCTCACCCGGCCGGGTGCCGGCCGGCCGGCCCCTACTTCCCCAGCCGGCGGCGGAACTCGGCCGACAGCGCCGGCAGCACCTTGAACAGGTCGCCCACAATGCCGTAGCTGGCCAGCTTAAAAATCGGCGCGTCGGCGTCCTTGTTGATGGCCACGACCACCTTGGCCGTGCGCATGCCGGCCTGGTGCTGAATCGCCCCGCTGATGCCGCAGGCGATATACAGGTCGGGGCTGACCGTCTTGCCGGTCTGGCCGACCTGGTGTTCGTAGGGTACCCAGCCGGCGTCCACGGCCGCCCGCGAAGCGCCCATGGCCGCGCCCAGCACGTCGGCCAGCTCGCGCACCGGCGCGAAGCCCTCCGGCCCGCCCACGCCCCGGCCGCCGCTGACGATGATGGTTGCGTCGCTCAGGCTCACCTGGCCGGCGCTGCTCTCCAGCCCCAAGACCTCGGTGGTCAGGTCGCCGGCCGCCAGCGCCGGCTCAACCCACTCCGCCTCGCCCTGGCCGCCGGCCGGCTCGGCCGGGGCAAAGGCCCTGCTGCGCAAAGTGAACAGCTGCGGCCGGCCGCTCACGGTCACTTCGGCCAGCAGCTTGCCGGCGTACACCGGCCGGCTGGCCCGCACCTGGCCATCCTGGACTGCCAGGCGGGTCGCGTCGGCCGCCAGGCCCGTCTCCAGCTCGGCGGCCGCCCAGGCGAACAGGTCGCGGCCGTTGATCGAGCCGCCGGCCAAAATCACGGCCGGCTCGCGCTCGCGGGCCAGTTGGGCCAAGAGCGGGCCGTGGGCCTCGACCCGGAAGGGGGCCAGCGAAGGGTCGTCGCAGCCGATGACCGCCTCTACCCCCAGGTCAAAGGCCGCCGCCGCCGCCGCGGCCACGTTGGCGCCGAACACCAAACCGGTCAGCGGCAGGCCCAGCTCAGCCGCCACCTGCTGGCCGGCCCCCAGCGCCTCGCGGCTGATGGGCGGCAGGCTGTCGTCGCCGCCTTCGAGCCAGACCCAAACCGCGCTCATATGACCTTCTCCTCAAACAGGCGCTCGACCAGCTGGCTGGCCTGCTCTTCGACGCTGGCGCCCTCGATCATCTCGACCTTCGTTTCGCGGGCCGGCGGGGCGCTCACTTGCGACCAGTCGGCCTGGCTGGCGGCCGCGCCCACGGCGCCGCTCAGCTCCAGGTCGGCCGCCGTCCAGACGGGGATTTCGGCCCGGCCGGCCTTGCGGATGCCCATGAAAGATGGGTAGCGCGGCTCGTTGATCTCTTTGACCACGCTGACCACGGCCGGCAGCCGGCCGCGCACAGTCTGCTTGCCCTCCTCCAGCAGCCGCTCGACTGTAATCTGGCCGCCGGCCTCGTCAATCTCGACGATCTTGGAAACGAACGTCAGCGGCGTCCAGCCCAACACCTGGGCCGTCTGGACGACCGTCTGGCCGGTGTCGCCATCAATGGCCTGCTTGCCGAAGAGCGCCACCTGGACGTCGCCGACCTTGTTAATGGCGGCCGCCAGCACCCGGGCCGTGCCCAGGCTGTCCGAGCCTTCAAAGGCGGCGTCGGCCGCCAGGATGGCCTGGTCGCAGCCCATCGCCAGGCAGGTTTTCAGCGCCTCGCGGCTGTCCTCCTCGCCCATGGTCAGGGCGATGCTCTCGCCGCCGTGCTTTTCTTGCAATTGGAGAGCTTCCTCGACGGCGTATTCGTCCCAGGGGTTGAGCACGCTCGGCTTGCCGCCGGGATCGTCCCATTTCACCTGGCCGTTCTGCACCCGAAAGACGGCCGTGGTGCTGGGTGTTTGTTTAACACAGACCACAAATTTCATGAATGGTTCTCCAAGTGATGGCTGCGGCCGGTTGCTGGCTATGTGGCCGGCGGGGGGCCGCCGCCATTGCTCTCCTCCATCCGCCGCGGCCGGTTCAGCGCCTCGAACTGTTCGGCGAAGGCCGGGTTCTGAAACTCAAAGGTGGTGGCGCGCCAGGAGAAGGCCGCCATGCGGGCGGCGTCCTGCAC
>JBOGUG010000053.1:0-2225 GCA_050696115.1 Promineifilaceae bacterium (SeqCode)
GGTCTACGACGAGCAGAGCGGCCGGACGGTCATCAAGCGCAAGCACAAGGCCAACCGCCTGCCCGACGAAGAGTGGGATCTGGAAACGCTGGCTGAGGAAGAGGCGCCGGCAGTCGTCGAAGAGGCGCCGGCAGTCGTCGAAGACGAGGCGCAGGAGGACGACGAGGATTAAGCGCCACACCCCGCAGCGCACCTGCGTGATCTGCCGGCGCACGGCCGGCAAGCGCAGCCTGTTCCGCGTCGTGCGCGCGGCCGAAGGCGGCGTGAGCCTGGACCCGAGCGGCAAGCGCGCCGGCCGGGGCGCCTATCTCTGCCCCGATCCGGCCTGCTGGGAACGGGCCGTGCGCGGCGACGCCCTGGAGCGTGCCCTGCGCGGCCCGCTCAGCCCGGCCGAGCGCCAGGCGCTGGCGGCCCACGCGCCGACGCCTAGCGAACTGCGCTTTCGAGCACAATCAGGCGACTAGCGAAGAGCGAGAAAGGAAACGATACGGCATGGCAGAAACGAAGACCCTGATCGAAGTCCCTGATTTCATCACCGTCCGCCAACTGGCCGAGACGATGGAAGTCAGCCCCATTGAGGTCATCAAACAGTTGATGAACAACGGCATCATGGCCAACATCAACCAACAGATTGACTTCGACACGGCCGCCATTGTGGCCGAGGAGATGGGCTACGAGGCCACCCCGGTGGTGGTCGAGGTCGAGGCGGAGGAAGAGGCGGCCGAACGGCCGGCCTGGAAGCAGATCCTGGCGGGCGAGGCCGAAGCCAACCTGGAGCCCCGGCCGCCGGTCATCACCATGCTCGGCCATGTAGACCACGGCAAGACGACCCTGCTGGACGTCATCCGCCACACCAACGTCCAGGCCGGCGAGGCCGGCGGCATCACCCAGCACATCGGCGCCTACCAGGTTAGCCACGACGGCCGGCCGATCACCTTTCTCGACACGCCCGGCCACGAGGCGTTCACCGCCATGCGCGCCCGCGGCGCCCAGGCGACCGACATCGCCGTGCTGGTCATCGCGGCCGATGACGGCGTCATGCCCCAGACCCGCGAGGCGATTGATCACGCCCGCGCGGCCGGCGTGCCCATCGTCGTCGCCCTCAACAAGATTGACCTGCCCAGCGCCAACCCCAACAAGGTCATGCAGCAATTGGCCGAAGTCGGCCTGACGCCCGACGAGTGGGAGGGCGACACCCTGGTCATCCCTGTCTCCGGCCGGCGGAGAGAGGGCATAGACGATCTGCTGGAGGCAATCAGCCTGGTGGCCGAGGAGATCGGCCCACGCGCCAACCCCAAGGCCTCGCCCAGCGGCACGGTGCTCGACGCCCACATGGAGCGCGGCCAGGGCGCCACCAGCACCTTGCTGGTGCAAAACGGCACCCTGCGCCTGGGCGACACGCTGGTCGCCGGCCAACATTACGGCCGCATCAAGGCCATGTTTGACTACACCGGCAAGCGCCTCAAGGCGGCCGGGCCGGGCACGCCGGTTTCCGCTTCCGGCCTGGACGGCCTGCCGGACGCGGGCCAGCAATTTAGGGTGGTCGAGAACGAGCGCGAGGCCCGCCGCATTGTGGAGCAGGCCCGCCAGCGCCAGGCCCAGCCCGAAGACCGCCGCGCCCCGATCAGCCTGGACGAGTTCTTTAACCGCTTGCAAGAGGGCGAGAGCAAGTCGCTGAATATTATCCTCAAGGCCGATGTCGTCGGCTCGCTCGAGCCGCTGGTCAACTCGCTCAACAATCTGAAGGTCGAGGCGACCGAAGAGGTCGAGCTGGACATCTTGCGTGCCGCCACCGGCGCGATTTCGGAGAATGACGTCATGCTGGCGGCCGCCTCCGACGCCGTGGTGCTCGGCTTTAACGCCGAGGTGGACCCGGCGGCCCGGGCCGCGGCCGGCAACGAAGGCGTCGAGATCAAGACCTATTCGGTCATTTACAACCTGCTCGAGGATGTCGAGAAGGCCATGAAGGGCCTGCTCGGTCCCAGCTACGAGGAAGTCATCATCGGCCGGGCCGAGGTGCGCGCCACCTTCAAACTGCGCAACGCTGGCGTGGTCGCCGGCTCATACATGCGCACCGGCGAGGCGCGCCGCAACGCCCAGGCCCGCGTCATCCGCGACACGCAACTGCTCTTCACCGGCCCGGTCGCCAGCCTGCGCCACCTGCAAGACAATGTGCGCGAGGTGCGCACCGGCTTTGAGTTCGGCGTCACTCTGGAGGGCTGGAA
>JBOGUG010000054.1:0-2508 GCA_050696115.1 Promineifilaceae bacterium (SeqCode)
GAGCGGCCGGCGGTAGCGCCAGCGGATCTCCCAGGCGCGCAGGGCCGCCTCGATCTTAATGGGAACGGTCAGCTTGGAGCGCCCGATGCGCCGGTCTTCAAAATAAATGGGGATCTCGACCACCCGCAGGCCGAGCTTTTGGGCCAGGTAAGCCATTTCAAACTGGAAACTATAGCCGTTGGAGCGGATTCGCTCAAGCGGAATCCTGCGCAGCGCCTCGGCCCGCCAGGCCTTGAAGCCGGCCGTGGCGTCCCTGACGGCCAGCCCGAGGATGAGCCGGGTGTAGACGGAGTTGGCCCACCAGGAGAGCAAATAGCGGCCGGCGCTCCAGCGCGCGTCCAGCCGGCCGCCGGCCACGTAGCGCGAGCCGACGACCACGTCGGCCGCCCCCAGCAGGGCCAGCATGTCGGGGATGTGGCCGGGCGCGTGGGAAAAGTCGCAGTCCATTTGCACCACCACCTCGGCGCCCTGGGCCAGCGCCCGGGCGAAGCCGTTGGCGTAGGCCCGGCCCAGCCCGCCCTTGGCCGCCTGGTGCAGCACGCTCAGCCCGCCCGGCCGCTCGGCCGCCAGCCGGTCAGCGATCCGGCCGGTGCCGTCCGGCGAGTTGTCGTCTACCACCAGGATGCTCAAACCGGGCGCGTCCAGCGCCCACAGCGCGGCCGCCAGCGCCGGCAGGTTGTCCGCTTCGTTGTAGGTGGGGATGACGACGACGATGCCCAAGGGCGGCGAAACGCTCATGCCGTCGCGTTGACTGCGGCCCGCAGCTCCTCCAGGCTGGTGACGCCGCCCTCGGCCGAGGAAAGCTTGAAGACCTCGGCCGCCAGCCGTTGGCGCGGCCGGGCGGGGGCGCTGTAGGCTGAGTAGAAATAGGGGATGGCCGCCTCGAGGCGCTGGCGGCAATGGGCTGCCACCTTGTCCAGCCGCTCTGGGTCGGTGACGACCACAAAGTAGGCCGGCCCCAGGTGGCCCACGAAGTCGGCCGCTGCGCCGCTGGCCTCCAGCGCATTGGTGATCATCAGGCCAACGGCGCGGGTGGCGTCGTCGGCCGCCACAAAGCCGTACTCGTCGCGGAAGGCGTCCAGGCCGCGCAGGCCGGCGACCACCAGCGCCCACTCCGGCCGGGCTAACGTCTGGCTCAGCCGCTCGCGCACGGCCGGCCCCTCTGGCAGGCCGGTGACCGGGTTGGCCGCCTGGCCGCGGCCGTGGCGCACTGCGTTGCGCACCCGCAGCGACAGCTCCTGGATGTCGAACGGCTTGGTGATGTAATCCACCGCCCCCAGCTCCAGGCCCGCCAGGCGGTCTTCGCGCCGGCGGCGCTCGGTGAGAAAGATGACCGGCAGCCGGCCGGTGCGCCGCGACTGGCGCAGGCGCCGGCAGACCTGGTAGCCGTCAATGTCGGGCAAATGGACGTCGAGCAAGACAATGTCCGGCTGCTCGGCCTCGGCCCGCCGCAGCCCCTCCTCGCCCTGATCCACGGCCGTCACCCGGTAGCCCTGAGCGTGGAAATAGTCGCTCAGCATCTCGGCCAGCTCCAGGTTGTCTTCGACGATGAGCAGCCGCTTGCCGTTGTTCACCTCACACCGCCTGGCGGCCGCCGGCTCTGGCCAGCGGCTCCTTGTCAACCCGGAAGATGCAAGATCGGCCGCCGGCCGCCGCGCACTCGTGCTCTTCGATGTGGAATTCGCGGCCGCCGCTCACCCAGCGCAGCCCCTCTTGCAGCAGGCCGGCGGCCACGAAGCAGGCCGGCCGGTCGCTCTCCTGGCCCCAACACACCGGGCAGCGGTCTATGTAATACAGATAATGGCGGTCGAAGGTCTCCACCCGGCTGATCTGATCGCTGAACTGGGAGAAGATGCGCGCCATAGCCGGCAGGCCAATACGCACCTTGGTGTGTAGGGGCAGGATGCGAAAGGCCAGGTCGCCCACGCCCGCCAGCGCGCCAAACCCCTTCAGGCCGCGGTCGAAGGTGGCCCGGCCGCCACGCAGCGCCAGGCCGCGCGCGCCGCGCGGGCCGTAAACCAGCGCCAGGCCGTGGTTGATGTTGGAAAAGTCGGCGAAGTCGAAGGCCCGCTCCAGGTTGTTGGGCGGCAGGTTGTCAATATACTCGGGCAGTTTCACCAGGTTCAACAGCGCCCGCAGGCCATTCGGCCCGACCACTTCCTGCATGGCCTCTAAATAGACGCGGGCCATCCGGTTCGGATAATAGTAGCCACTCTTGGGCACGAGGTCCCTCACGCGATCCTCCGGTGGCAGCAGGGCCGGCGACGGCGGTCGTCGCTTCCTCCTCGCCCCACTATAATGGCAAAAGTATAACAGGCGCGGGCCGGTTCACAAAGCGTATTCATGACACTACTCAGGTCTTACACCCCGCCCCCCGCCAAACAACTCCGTCTCTCCGCGCCGGCAACCACGCCGCCAGCAGCGCGATGGCCGACGCGACGCTGACCTTCCCCTCCGACTTCCTGTGGGGCACGGCCGCGGCCGCCCACCAGTTGGAAGGCCTTTACC
>JBOGUG010000055.1:0-1128 GCA_050696115.1 Promineifilaceae bacterium (SeqCode)
GCTCGCGTGCGGGCGCTGCTGCGGCGCAGCGGCCCGGCCGGCCAGGCCGGCGAACGGCCGCGCCAGGTGGGCGACCTGCGCATCAACCCGGCCGGGCGCGAAGTGACGGTGGCCGGCCGGCCGGTCAGCCTGCGGGCCAAGGAGTTCGACCTCTTGCTGGCCCTGGCCGAACACCTGAACGTTGTGCTAAGCCGCGAACAACTCCTCGACCTGGTCTGGGGCTACGACTACTACGGCCAGACGCGCACTGTGGACGTGCACGTGGCCCACCTGCGCGAGCGCTTGCAGGGCAGCACGGCCGAGATCGAAACGGTCTGGGGCGTGGGCTACAAGCTCGTCGCTCCTGCTTAACCGGGGGGCAACGCCCATTTCACACTTCGTTTACCCGGCGCCGGCAAGATAGAGGCTGATATGCCTGCGACGCTGCGCGGCCGGTTGTTGCTTTCTTACGTGGCCGTCATCGCGGCCGCTTTGTCCATCGTCCTGCTGGCGCTGCTGGCGCTCTCCTTCAGCCAGCGCGCCCGTGTCCTGCCCAGCCTGCGCCAACTGGCGGCCGTCAGCCTGGGGGCCCGCCGCGAGCTGAACCGGCTGGCCGCCCAGGGCCAAACGGGGCCGGAATTGGCCGCCTTATTGGACGAGACGGCCGCCGCCCACAACGTGCGCATCCTGGGCGTAGACCGGCAGTCGGAACAGGTCGTCTATGACAGCCGGCCGGGCAGCGGCTGGACCAGCGTGGATCTGGAGGCGGTGCGCCGGCCGCGGGCCGGCTTCAGCGCCGCAGCCGCCGGCTCGCCGTTGGGCTACTACACCGCGCCGGACGGCTCGCGCTGGCTCTTCTACCCCCAACTGCTGCCCGGTGAGTTGGTGATCCTGTTCGCCCGGCCGGAACAATCAGCCTGGCAGCTCTTCCGCCAGGTCTTTTTGGAGCCGGTCTGCCAGGCCGGCCTGGTGGCGCTGCTGTTGTCGGCCCTGCTGGCGGCCGCCATCAGCCGCTGGGTGGCCCGACCGCTGCAGCGCATGGCCGCGGCCAGCGCCGCCATCGCCCAAGGCGACTACAAAGGCCGCCTGCCGCTGGAGGGGCCGGAGGAGACCCGCCGCCTGGCGGCCGCCTTCAACGCTATGGTGAGC
>JBOGUG010000056.1:0-4704 GCA_050696115.1 Promineifilaceae bacterium (SeqCode)
GTCCAGACCGCGGGTTGGTTCGTCAAGCAGCAGCACGCGCGGCCCGGTAACCAGGATGGCCGCGAGGGCAGCGCGCTGCCGCTGGCCGGCCGAAAGGTCGCGTGGATGGCGGCCACTGAGCTCCGCCAACCCTAATTCCGCCAGCAGTTCGGCCGGCGCGATAGGCGCGTCGGCCGGGCTCAACCCGTGGTTGCGCAGGCTGAAAAGTAGTTCCTCTTCGACGCTTTCGGCGAACAGCAGGTCGTCCGGCGCCTGGGGAAGATAGCCAATTAAGCGGCCGACCTGGGCGACGTCAGCGCCGAGTATCGAGCGGCCATCTAGGCGTACCTCGCCGGCTGCCGGCCGAAGCAGGCCCAAGAGGCAGCGTAGCAGGGTCGTTTTGCCGGAGCCATTCGGGCCGAGTAGGGCGGTGCACTCGCCGGGGCGCAAAGTGAGTGAGACGCCGCGCAGCACCGGCCGGCCGGGGAATTCGAAGCGCAGATTATGTGCCTCCAATAGGGGCTCGCCGGCCGGCGCGCGCCAAGTTGTGGCGTGCTCAGCTCCTACCTCCTTTGGACGTCCGGCACCCCCATTGGAAAGCAGCGGGGCGGCTTCAAGGGGTGTCAGCGGCACCAATGGCCAGCCCAGATCGGCCGCCAGCCGGCCGAGCGCCGGCCGCCGGCCGCGTGGCAACCGCGCCAGCCCCAATTGAATCGGGGCGTCAACCCGAAGCTGGCCTTCTTCCAGATAGAGCAGGCGGCGGGCATAGGGCGCCAGCCGTTCCAAGCGCTGCTCGGCGATGACCACCGTGATGCCCAGGTCGCGATTGAGGCGGGCCACGGCCGCCAGCAACGCCTCAGCTGTCGGCGGGTCGAGCTGGCTGGTCGGCTCATCCAGGGCCAGAACCGCCGGCCGCTGGGCTATGGCGCAGGCCAACGCCAGCCGCTGGCGCTCGCCACCCGAAAGCTGCTGTATCGGCCGCCGGCGCAGCTCGGCCAGCCCAAGGATCTCGAGACTTTGCTGCACCCGGGCCCTCATTTCAGCCCGCGGCAAGGCCCAGTTCTCCAGCCCAAAGGCGATTTCCTCTTCAACATAGTCCAACACGCTCTGGCGCTCCGGGTCTTGAAACACAAAGGCAACCTGCCGGCTGAGCGCCTGGGGGCCGGCCGCCACCACGTTCAGACCGGCCACGCTGACTGTGCCGGAAATGGCGCCCCCACTGAAATGCGGAACCAACCCATTCAGGCAGCGCAGCAGGGTTGATTTGCCCGAACCAGATGGCCCGGCTACGAGGATAAACTCTCCTTGGCCGGCGCGGAAGGTCACATTTTTCAGCGCGGGCGCGGCCGAGTTGGGAAAGGTGAAGCTGACGAGGCTAAAGCTGATCATTCGGCTGCGCCCATGTGCGCCCACGAACGATGGTCAGAGCGCCCAGACGCGGCAGCAGTGCCAGGGCCAGAATGGAAAGGCCAAGCACCACTTGGAAGGGCGGCGCCATCAGCTTGGGGAAGGGTGAGTATGCCAAGGGATCGCCACCAAGCCCGAGCCAGACGAGGGCCAATTGCAGCGTCGCCAGCCACAGCAACATGGTCAACGGGGTTAGCCGCTGCCCCTGGTAAGCGGAGCGTCGCCGGCCGCGGCCGGCGAGGACGAGCGCTCCAAAGAGCAGCGCCAGCGCCGCAGCCAGCAAGACAGCGCCCCAACGCTCACCCTGAGCCGCCACCAGCCAGCCCCACATCGCCGCGAGCAGGCCGCCAATGAGCGCCAGCCGCAGCCAGGGGCCGCGTCCGGACGAAACGGCCGAGCCGTAGCCCCGGGCGACCATGGCTTCGGCCAGCGTGGTTGAACGTTCCAGGCCGCCCACCAGCAGCGGGATCAGCATCGGCCGCCAGTCGCGGACTCCGTGCAGGCGATGGCCACGTATGGCTTGCGCCTCGCGGATTTGCTCCAACTGACGGCCCGTTTGCGGCAGGTAATTGATCGCAATGAGGACGGCCAGGCCCAGCTCCTGTAGACCGGCCGGCGCCAGGCGGACCAACGCCGCGGCCGGGATAATGGCAACGAAGGCGCGCACGACCATGAGCAGGGTCAGCAGCGTGAGGCCGCTCAGAGCGCCGTGAATCGCCGCTTCCAGCGTCAGCGGGCCGCCTATCAGCGGCCAATCTGGCAGTCGCAGCAAAACGGTGTCGCCGGCGTGAAAGAAGAGCGCGCTGTAGCCGGCCGACACGGCCAGCACCAGAACGGCCAGCATGGGGCTTAATGGCTTGAAGGCGACGCTCGTCCGTTCGAAGCTGCGCCCAACAGCGTGGGCAACGGCCAGCAGGAGCGCCAGATAGATCGGATTCCGGGTCGCCAGGCTAAGCAGCCCGAGCGCGCCAAAATAAAGCAGCCAACTAAGGGTGGTCATGCGGCCACTACCCTGAAGCGAAACTGATCGCGAAAGCGCGACAGGGCGCGCACGACAGGCAGACCGGCCACCAGCACCAGGGCCACGTTGCCCAGGGCGGCCGCAAGATCCCAGACGGCCGACGTCGCCACATAAAAGGCCAGGTAGCGGCCGAGGGCGGCGCCAACACCTTCGCCTGGCTGCCAGCTGACGGCCGGGTCGCCGGCCAGGAAGGGCCAGAAATAGAGGTTTAGAATCGCGCCATAAAGGAAGCCCCACATGAACCCGAATGCGGCCAGCAGCGCAAGTGTCGGCCGCGGGCCCAGGCCGCGCGGTAGCAGGCCGGCACTCAGGCCCATCCAGCCGGCCGCAAAGATCTGGTAAGGCAGCCAGGGGCCAACGCCGCCCGTAACAAGAGCCGACGTGAGCAGGGAAAGCGAGCCCATCAGCAGCCCGAAACGGGGGCCAAAGACGTAACCCGCAAGGATGATGGGCGCGAAAATCGGCGTGAATCCGGCCGGGCCAGGGATCGCGTTCTCGAGGAAGCGCAGGGCGGCCGCGAAGGCCACCAGCGTGCCCAGGGCTGCCACAATCTTCGCGTTTAGGGCCTGACCCTGGCCCTCGGCCAGCAGCGCCAACAGGCTGACGCTGATCAGCGCCAGCGCCAGCAGCATGCTGGCCGGCTGGCTCAGCGCGCCCGCCTCGCCAGCCGCGCCCTGCCGCTGCAGCGCAGCCAGAATGAAAGGCTGGCCATAGGCCACAAGCCCACCCAGGCCACTGAGCAGGTAAACCAGGAGGCTAAGGAGCCGCTGCACGTCGCCTCCAGCCTGCCCACAGCAAGGCGAGCAGGGCGAAGAGGCCGCCGAGCAGGGCGACGGCCGGCCAGCCTCCCAGGCCTGCGGCAGCATCTGATTGAGTTGAACGCATTGGGATCGCCTCGGCGCTGCAGACCTCGGCAAAACTGGTCGGCGGCGGCGAGCTGGCCTGACTGACGCTGCCGGCCGCCCAGGCCCAGCCATCCACCTCCCCCGGCCGGACCGCATGGGCAGACGCGCCGTCCTGCGCGTAGACCCAGCCATCGCCTTGCAGGTGCCAATAAGACCAGTACACGCAGTCAACGCCGCCCCGGCAGCGGCAGAGGCAGTCATCGGCCGGGCAGCCGATGCCCTCGATTTGGCAGGTAAGTTGGCCCAGCCCCTGCTGGCTGACCGCCACGTCAAGCCCTGTCGCGGCCAAAAGTTCTTGACCGCTGACCTGCGGCGCGTCGAACGAGACGCAGCGGCTGAGCACCCGGCCGTCGCCCAAACTGACAACGACGCCGGCCCGGTTGGGCGCCTGCGTCTGAGCCAGCCCGCTCAGGCCTAAGAGCGCGGCCAGCAGGGTCAGCCAAGGGACGGCGGCCGTCCCGGCCGGCCTGGAATCAACTTCCTTTCCGCCCATAGAGCAGAAAGATCGCCCCGGCCAGCAGCAAAAACATAACCGCCAGCAGAAAGAAAGGCAGCTTGCTCTCACCGCCCGCAAAGGCCGCTGGCGCGTCGTCGGCCGGATCTTGGGCGCCTGTCTCGGCGATGGCTGCCAGCGCCGGCGCGGCCTGAACTGTGGCGTAGAAGTTATCTGCCCTGCCCTGGCCCAGATCGGCCTGGAAAGCCCCGGAATCCACCTGCCAGCTCAACAGAGCTTGTAGGGGCGGGCTGCCCGTCGCCGCCCAGCGTGCGTCCTGCGCCCCCGCGTCCTCGCCGGCCGCATCTATTGCCTGGATCGCCAGAGCAGTGCTGTTGGGACTCTCAGGCAGGCCAGGCGCGTAGGCCCAACCGCCAGAGGGTAGCTGCGACATCTCCAGAAAGTTCAGGCTCGATTGCACGCCCAGGTCCGACAAAACTAGGCCTGAGTCAATCAGCGCCTTAAGCGCCGCGGCCGTGGCGTCGGTGCTGCCCTCCGTGCCAAAGCCGTCGTCCCATGAGCCCGCCAGATCGCCACTCTCTTCTTGCTGCTCCACCAGCCATTCGATTGCCTCCGGCGCGGCCGCTTCGCCGGCCGCCGCCAGGGCGCTGATCGCCGTCGCCTGCTCGTAAGCCGTCGCGGCGCCATACTGGCCGGTTGGCGACAACAACCCGGTCAGCATGATCACAAAATCCTGGCCGGCAAATGCGCGCGCGTCCCGGCCCGCGGCCGTCAGGCCCAGGACTGTCTTACCGGCCGTGCCGCCGCCCACGGCCGCGTATTCCGCGAGCGCCGCCGAGTTGGCCTCCAGGTACGCCAAAGCCTCATCAGTCGGGGCGCCGGCCGCCGCCAGGGCCAGCAACGCGTCCAACGTCCCGGCCGGGTCTGACGGGGCTGCG
>JBOGUG010000057.1:0-8186 GCA_050696115.1 Promineifilaceae bacterium (SeqCode)
CCTTTTGCCAGTCAATTTGCCAAGCCGCTGAGGTCACGTCCGGCCGGACCAGGCCCTGCTTGACGAGCGCCTTTAGGGTCTCCGTCAGGAACAGTGGTTGACCGTCCGTTTCTGCAAACAGCCAATCGCTAAACTGAGTTAGAGACGGATCATGCTGCCCTGCTTCTGGCTCGAGTAACAAACGAAGTAGGTGCTCCGTTTCTGCCTGGGACAATTCGCTTAGATCGACCTGCACGGTGGCCACATCATGTTTGAGGCGCGTCAGCCAGCTTTGCAGATCAGGTGATTCGGCCAGCGATTCCTGGCGCAGGGTAAGCAGCACCAGTATGGGAGCTCGCTCTTCTGACCAGCGTAGCGCGGCATAGTGCAGGACATCCAACGAGGCCCAGTCGGCCCAGTGGCAATCATCAATCAATAAGACTAATGGCTTGCGCTCGGCTAACGCCTGACATAAACGGGTGATCGCTTCGAAGAGATGTTGCCGGGCAATAGCTTCCTCCTGGGTCGGCTCCGGTAGATCAGGGTAGCGCTCCCGCAGTTCTGGCAAGATGCGCGCGAGCTGGGTCAGCCACAGATCAGAAAGCAGATCTTCGGGGGCATTTTCGCGCTCCAGGCGCTGGCGCAGCAAGTAGATGAGCGGCTGGTACGATAGTTTGCCGCCCGGTTCAAAGGCCCGGCCATGGAGAACATCGGCGCCTTGCGTGGCGGCCCAGCCCAGGAACCGCTGGGCCAGCCGAGTCTTGCCGATACCTGCCTGGCCCACCAATGTGACTATCTGGAGATCATGGCGTTCAGTCCGTCGATATGCGTTGACCAAAGTCTCGTATTCACGCTTGCGACCCACGAAGGGAATGGTCAGCGGGTGACGCTCATCATAATGGAGAGGAACTGGTCGCGCCGTCAGTTCGGCCCTTTGGTCACGGATGTTTCTGAGCAACGTCTCAGTTTCTGCTGAAGGCTCTATGCCCAATTCCTCTTCCAACACCGCCCGGCAGGCTTCATACTGCGTCAGGGCTGCGCTGCGTTCGCCACTCATGGCCAATGCCTGCATAAGCTGCCGGTGTGCTTCTTCGCGCCATGGTTCCAGCGCCAGTTGTTGCCGGGCTAAGTCTTGGGCTTTGTGGTAGTCAGCTCGAGCCAGGCCTTGGTTAGTTAGCTCGAATAGGGCGTCTAGCGCCAGCCGGTGCAGCCGCTCCCGTTCCTGCCGCAGCCATGCTTCAAAGGGCAGGCTGTCGCAGGTAAAACCGGGCAAAAGCTCACCCTGGTACAGGGCTATTGCCGCTTCCAACTGATTGTGTTCTAGATGGGCGAGGAAGGCGGTTGCATCGAGAGTATAGTCGCTGGCGGCGTTAAACTGAACCGTCGAGCGGGTTACCAGCAGGTACGGTGGCTTCGGAGAATCGCCTTCACCCAACACCCGACGAAGTCGAAAGAGCGATTGGCGCAGGTTCCGCGTAGCCACGGCTTCCGGTTCATCCGGCCAGAACAAGGCAGCCAGGACCTCGCGTGCATGCGCCTGCTGACGCGTTAGCGCCAGGTAGACCAGGAGACCCTGCACCTTGATCGAGCGAAAATGTATGAGTGGCTTGTCGCCAAGCGCTGCTTGGAAAGCGCCAAAAAAGGATAATGTGAGATAACCCATCGGCAAATTTACCCTGGATGAAGAGCGCGTAACCCAAGCTCAGTACATTATACTCCCCGGAGCACCAACCGGGGAAATAGAAAACGAACGGCCCCAACCGGCTGCCGAAGTGCTAACGATGAGAAAGTAGGTGGCGACGATCTGCTAACGCCGGGGTGCTAAATTGATGCCAACAATTCTTTGTTACGAAACAACTACGATGGAGATGAACAGATGACACTCATTCAAGAAGAAACTGTGCCCACAAATACAGGTAAGGCCATCATCTTAGGTCCTGATGAGGGGTTGCGTCTAGGTTCGGGACCCGGCAGAGATTGTATTTTCAAGCTCACGGGAGAACAGACAGGCGGCGCATTCGACTATTTTGTTGTCGAAGTCCCGCCGGGAAACGGACCTCCGTTGCACGTTCACCGGCTGCAAGAGGAGACTTTTCACGTCCTGTCTGGCGAGTTCAAGGTACAGCTCGGCGATGAAATACTCTATGTGAAGGAAGGCGATTTCGCCTACCTGCCGTCAAAAATCCCGCACGCTTTCAAAAACATCAGCGATGAACCGGGGCGCGTTATTGTGGTCTATACGCCCGGCGGCGGGCACAAGTTTTTTGAAGAATTCGGTCCGATTGCGCGCAATGGTCACCCCGACCGGGCGGTCATTGGGCAACTCTTCGAGAAGCACAATATGACGCTACTGGGGCCGCCGCTGAGCGCTGATTAGGCAAGGTGACCCAACCCCGGATACAGAACGCTGGTCCTCAGGGGCCTAATCGTAAGCTACATTCGGCGTGCATTGTTGACATAGTAACGACTCAGCCCGTCCGATAGGTAACTGAGCCCAGCCGAAAGGGAACTGAGGAAACTCAACCGCGTCAGTTCCTTTAGTTCCCTTAGGTCCCTGAGAAACTGAGTAGTTACGACGAAACTTTTCAGTCGGTGCTAAAGGAAGCAGGCGTTCAACCAGAAACGCTAGCGGTGGGGCGGGCAAGGACGTTTAACAGATCGCGTCTAGCTTCCAGTAGATTGTAGAGGAATGAAGCCTCCTCAGATGCGGAGCGATCACGTCCGAGGAGGCTTTCTTATCATAAAGTCGTCGAATGGCTGAAAATCGACCTCAACGGGTTCAAGTAAGGCGATGAAGGATGATTTATCTATACTTTCGGCATGCTGTGGAGGATTATGCCAGGTGGAAGGAATGTTTTGATAATCACCTCGCCGATCGGCAGGCGGGGGGAGTCACCCATGAAACCTTGGTAATGCGAAATATTGATGACCCGAATGAGATCGTTGTTGTCTTGGGTTGGCGTGACCTAAAGCAGGCCAGAACGTTTACGCAGTCAGTAAGCTGGCAGGCGGCGCTGCAACAGATGGGGGTGGTTGGCCTGCCTGAGGTTTGTTTTCTGGAAACGGTCGTTTAATCCGATTCTTTTTCAGAGATAATGTCATCCATAAGCAAAGTGAGCTAGCTTACCACTGTTCTAAGGCTTTATCCCTCTTTTAAGTATCGATAGACGGTGGCTTTGGAAATGCCATAATCGTGCATCAACGTTTTGATGAGAACCCCCTGGTGACGACGGTTTTGTAACTCAGCTATGTGCTCTGAACTCAACTTCTTCCTCTTGCCAAACTGAACCCCCCGTTCTTTCGCCTTCTGAATCCCCTCCCGCTGCCGCTCCGCCCGAATCTCGGTCTCAAACTGAGCGATAGCACCCAACATGTTGAAAAGCAGCCGCCCTGTTGCATCACAGGTATTAATGTTCTGGTCAAGCACCTGAAGGTCGACTTGTTTGCGCTCTAGTTCGGCAGCAATCTGGCACAAGTGAAGCGTGGAACGCGCCAGCCTGTCCAGCCGCGTCACCACCAGCGTGTCCCCTTCTCTAACATATTCCAGGCAAGCTTCCAATCTGGCACGCCTACCCGTGGCGCCGCTTTTCTTCTCTTGAAAGATTTTGTGGCAACGTTTCAACTTGTCCAGTTGTACATCCAGGGTTTGCCCCACCGAACTGACACGAGCGTAGCCAATAAGCGACATCTGCCTTTTTCCATGTTTCAGAAACTCTTAACTGATTTGAGAATCCAGTTATGAGACATAAAATGAGACACGTCAATCAGTATGTCTCTAAAAGTATACCTTTTGGGTCCCTTTTCAGAAAGAGGTACGCCAGGGAAATCGAAATGGAAAAAGAAACCGAGAACATTGCGCCGCGTCGGCTGCAAATCTTAGGGGAGGAGGAAGTTGCGTCGATTTACGAGCGTCCGCTATTCACCCATGAGGAGCGCGCCCTCTATTTCTCGCTTACGGCGCCAGAAAAGCAGTCGCTGGAGCAGTTCCACACCTTCTCCTCACGCATCTTCTATATCCTGCAACTGGGATACTTCAAGGCCCGCCAGCAATTCTTCACCTTCACCCTCCAGGAGGTCCTTGCCGACGCGAGTTACGTACAGCACGCGTATTTCCCGGACTTTCCGTTGACCGATCTGGAGATCGCGAAAGGGACGC
Source organism: Promineifilaceae bacterium (SeqCode) (assembly GCA_050696115.1). Classification (GTDB taxonomy): domain Bacteria; phylum Chloroflexota; class Anaerolineae; order Promineifilales; family Promineifilaceae; genus UBA11865. The sequence goes on from JBOGUG010000057.1 coordinate 4,136, forward strand.
GGCTGAAGCAGCAGGGGGTCATCCTCGATTTGTTCCGCTTCCGGTCCTGCAAGCGTGCGGAACGCCGGCTGCTCGCCAGGCGGGCCGAACAGGCGGCGAGGATTTCCAGCAAACCCATCTACGTTCTGCGCAACCTGCTGCAATATCTGGCCGAGCAGCGCATCGTCGCGCCCGGCTATACCGTATTGCAGGACATCGTAAGCAAGGCGCTGACGCGCGAGCAGGAGCGCTTAATCCGCATCGCCGACGAGCACCTCACTGCTGCCGACGTGGCCGCGCTCCGCAAGCTGCTGACCAATCCCCACGGCTTGTATGAAATCACACGCCTCAAGCGGGAGCCCAAGGATTTCGGTTACGAGGCGATGGCGCGGGAAATCCGGCGGGGAGAGCAAATCGCCGGACTCTATCGGCTGGCCCAGGAGCTGCTGCAATTCATGCAGATTTCCCCTGAGAGCGTCAAGTATTATGCCTCGCTGGTCAACTTCTACTCTGTCTTCCGGTTGCAACAACTTGATGAGCAACTGGTCTTCATCTACCTGCTTTGTTTCGTCTACCACCGCTACCAGCAGCTGCACGACAACCTGCTCAACGCCCTCCTTTACCACGTGCGCCAGTACACCGACGCGGCCAAGCAGGCCGCCAAAGAGCGGGTTTACGAATATCGCCTGGAGCAAACCCGCGACCTGCGCAAAGCGGGACGGGTGCTGAAGCTGTTTACCGACGATGCCATTCCTCCTGAGATGCCCTTCGGCCAGGTACAGGCCAGGGCGTTTGCTATCCTCGACCGGCAGCGGCTGGAGCGCCTGGCCAGCGAGATTGCCGAGGACGAAACCCTGGACGAAACGGCATTGCAGTGGGAATTCATCGCCGGCAAGGCCATGCAATTCAAGCTGCGGATACGCCCCGTGATCCGGACCGTCACGTTTTCGGCTACCGCGGACAACGACCCTTTGCTCGAAGCTGTTGACCTGATGAAGTGGGCCTTTCGGCAGAAGAAGTCGCTGCGCCAGTTTGACGATCTGTTACCGACCTACTTCGTGCCAGACCACATCAAGCGTTACCTGTATGGCCCTGACGCATTGGGCCGGAAACAGTTGCTCGTCGACCGCTACGAATTTCTCGTCTATCGCCTGTTGCGCAATGGGCTGGAAGCAGGTGACATTTTCTGCCACGACAGCGTCCGCTTTCGCAGCTTTGAGGATGATTTGCTGGACGAAGAACAATGGCAGCGGAAAGAGGAGCTGATTGCCAGCACGGGACTCTCTATCCTCCAGGAACCGGTTGGCCAGCACCTGGACAGACTGGAGCAACTGCTCGAACGGCGCCTGCTCGAGGTCAATCGCCGCATTGCGTCGGGTGAGAACAAGCAGTTCCGGCGGAAGCGGAGCGGACGCTGGACGCTGCCCACCCCGCGTGGCAGAACAGCGGTCAACCACCCCCTCTTCGAGGTCCTCCCTGACGTGAACATCCAAACCGTGCTCCGTTTCGTGAACCGCCGCACCCGCTTCATGGACGCCTTCGAGCACGTGTTGCACCGTTACAGCAAGACCGAAGCGGATGACGATGTCATCAGCGCCTGCTTGCTGGCATGGGGCACGAATATGGGATTGGGCCGCATGGGCGCCATCTCCGATGTCGCCTACGCGACGCTGGCCGCTGCTTCTGACAATTTCATTCGCCTGGAGACGTTGCAGGCTGCCAACGACGCGGTCAGCAACGCGACGGCAGGGCTACCCATCTTCCGCCACTACGACATCGGAGAGACGGTGCATTCCAGCAGCGACGGCCAGAGGTTTGAGACGCGCCTGCACACCATCAATGCCCGTCACTCGTCGAAGTATTTCGGCCTGAAGAAGGGGATTGTTGCCTACACGCTCGTTGCCAACCACATCCCGGTCAACGCCCGCGTCATCGGCGCCAACGAGCACGAAAGCCACTACGTGTTCGACCTGCTGTTCAACAACACGACCGAGGTGCAGCCCACCATCCATTCCACCGACACCCACGGCAGCAATCCGGTGAACTTTGCCCTGCTCCACTTCTTCGGCTACCAGTTCGCGCCGCGCTACAAGGATCTCTATGACAAGGTGCGCACGTCGCTCTATGGCTTCAAGCACCCCAGCCGCTACGGCGGTCTGGCGCTCAGGCCGATTCGCAAGATCCAGCGCCGGCTCATCGAAAACGAATGGGAGAACATCCAGCGCATCCTCCTCTCGCTGGCCCTCAAGACGACGACGCAGTTCATCATCGTCGGCAAGCTCAGCGCCTACGCCAGAAAGAACAGGACCAAGCGCGCGCTCTGGGAATATGACAATATCATGCGATCCCTCTACCTCCTCGACTTCATTGACTCGCCTGCGCTGCGCAGCAATGTGCAGCGCGCGTTGGGCCGGGGAGAGAACTACCATCAGCTACGGCGCGCCGTATCCTATGCCAACTTCGGCAAGCTGCGGTTCAAGACGGAGCATGAGCAGCAGATCTGGAGCGAGTGCAGCCGGCTGATCACCAACTGCATCATCTACTACAACGCGTAGACGCTGGATTGAACCTTTTTGAGGGGATATGTAAAAACCCCCAAGATGAGAGAGAGTTCGTCTTGCATCGCAGCGACAAGCGGCTTGCTTAAGTGAAACTGTCTTAGACAAATCCGGCCGGCTAGTGGCTCGCGCTTTCTACCGGCCGTGGCTGGCCGTCCGCTGACGCGTCACGGCCATGGGCCAGGGCCTCCTTCTGCGCCTCCAGGAGCGCGATCCTTTCGACCTCGGCGATTTCTTGCCCCAGCAGCCGGCGTTGCTCACGCAGGGCCTTCAGGCGCTCCGTCTCCGAAGCCTGACCTGGCATGGACTGGCCTGACTGGCTGCCCATGTTTTTATTCATCCACCACATCATCAGCCCCATGGCGATGGGGCAGGCCAAAACTCCGACAAGAAGCAAAAGTGTACCGGGCTCCATGGCTATCTCTCCTTGAGTGCATTCTTGTTGCTCGCACTACGTTCCCTGATTTCTTGATCCACGACGGCCTTTTGTTTGCGCAAACGAGCCAGGCGCACGGCTGGCGTTTCGGCCGGCGGCGCGGGTTTCAGTTGCGTTGTCCGTTTGACCCCCTGCATTAGCTGTTGCGCCTTAGGCGAAGGACGGGGCGTCGCTCTGAACGTCTCTTTTTCTGACTCTTTTGCTTCAAGGTCGGTCCTCCCGCGGCTCCTGGAGGGTGGTTCGTGCTAGGCCGGGATCGGCCTGCCATTCGGCCAGTTCGCGCTCCAGAGTGGTCCGACGCTTACGCAGCGCCGCCAGCCGCTCAACCGGCGAATCCACTTCCGTCGAAAGGTCGCTTTCGGCTGGCGCGCAGCACTCCGTCATCAAGTGCGAGTTGCCAGACGGGGCACGCTGGTTTGTCCGGCGCGCCATCATCAAGCCCATGCTGAAAGGGCCGGCCAGCAGAGCCAAGGCGACCAGGCCAAGACCCAACGGCCTACCAAATAAGGCGGCTAGAGCCGAACCTCCAGTAGCTATACCGATTACCCCGACGGCCGCCAGAGTGACTCCCGGCAAGCAGCAGAGGGCAATCGGCAACCAACGCTTCCCTTTCCTATCCATTTCTTGTCTCATCAGGCGGCAAAATCTACTACACAATTGTAGTACGATTGACATATTGTAGGCGATTTGTCAATCCCGGCAACTCAATCGTCATTCCAAGATTTCGCCCACAAACTCGCCAATCTGCCCGCCCGTCATACCGCCGATGTGAACCCGGGTGACGACGCCCGCGCGGTTGACAAAAACGCTCATTGGCAGACCAAGCAACTGGTACTGCCGAGTGGTGACATCACCGGTCATATCGAGCAGGATCGGAAACGTCATCTGGAATTCCTCCACAAATACTTCTACATCGGGCAGCGAATCTTGAAAAGTCAGGTTGATGCCCAGGATGACAAACCCCTCGTCTTTATGGGCCTCATAAGCCCGCACCAGGTCGGGCATTTCCAGGCGGCAAGGCGGGCACCAACTGGCCCAGAAATTGATGAGCAGCGGCCGGCCCTGGTAGGCGGTCAAG
>JBOGUG010000058.1:0-6368 GCA_050696115.1 Promineifilaceae bacterium (SeqCode)
CCGGGCCATCAGCCTGGGGGACGGGCTTCCAGCCCGTCGGCGGGCGTCAGCCCGCATGACGGGAGGCGGCCGTACCCACGGGCCCGCGGCCCGTCCGCGGGCAGGCTGCCCGCGCCACAAAATGGGCCCGGCCGGGCCGTTAATCGGCCGGCATACGGAGATTGGGGGATTGATGGTGAATAGTTTGGCTGGAATCAAAGGGCGGCCGGCCGAGAGCCTGGCCGCCGGATAGGCCATGCAACTGGCCCGCGTGATCGGCACTGTCGTCGCCAGCCAGAAGGTCGAGGGCCTGACGGGCATCAAGTTCCTGATCGTCCAGCCCCTGACCCGGTACCTGGAGCCGCTGGGCGAGCCAGTGGTCGCGGCCGACGGCACGGCTCAGGCCGGGCCGGGCGAACTGGTCTTCATCGTCGGCAGCCGCGAGGCGGCCCAGGCGCTGCCGGAGAAGTTCGTGCCGATTGACCATGCCATCGTGGGCATCGTGGACGACGTGCAGGTCGAGTGAGGGATGTACATCGGCCGGGTGGTGGGCAACGTCGTGGCGACGATTAAGGATGAGGCGTTCGCCGGCCGCAAGCTGCTGCTGGTGGCCCGGCTGGGGCTCGACGGCCAGGACGCGGGCGAGGCGTATGACATCTGTGTGGACGTGGTGCAGGCCGGCCCTGGCGACCGCGTCCTGGTGATTGACGAGGGCAACGGCGCGCGCCAGATCCTCGGCCGCGATCCGGCCCCGGTGCGGGCGGTGGTGGTGGGCATTGTGGACGATGTCGGCCTGGCGCCGCCAATAGTTGGCGCTGCCAGTAGCGCACCGTAGATACCAGCATAGGGTTTATTATGCTTGCCGATGATATCCAGGCGATTCGCCAGCAAATCGAAGCTGACTCCTTTAAAAGCGAGGCTGCGGTTTGCCAAGGTATAGTCCTCCGCGTTTTGCACGCGCTGTCCTGGCCCACATACGAGACCCAAGTTGTCATACCCGAGTATCCAAGCCAGGGCCGCCGGATAGATTTTGCCCTCTGCCATCCACCCGGCAAGGCGATCGTCTTTATTGAGGTCAAGCGGATGGGCCAAGGTGAGGGGGCCGAACGCCAACTATTCGAGTATGCATTTCACCTGGGGGTTCCGCTGGTAATTCTCACCGACGGCCAAGAATGGCAATTCTTTCTCCCAGCCGGGCAAGGTAGTTATAGCGAACGACGAGTGTATAAGTTGGACATCGTGGAACGGGAAGTAGACGAATCGGTGAGTAGATTCCAACGCTATTTGGAGTACTCGGCCGTCGTCAGTGGGGCGGCGATGCGGGCGGCACAAGAAGATTACTCCAATGTTGCTCGCCACCGGCGGATCCAGGAGACGTTGCCGAGCGCTTGGTAAAAAATAGTCGAGGAGGGGGATGAGCTGCTTGTGGAACTCCTGGCGGATCGCGTCGAGAGCCTCTGCGGCTATAAGCCAGACCCGGACATTGTTGCGAATTTCCTACGCAGCCACGTTGTCACGGGTGGCGGCATGCCTGCAAGGCAGACCATGAGGCAAGCTCCAGCACCGATGCCAGTCCGGCAGAACCCACAAGGTCAATTCGGATTTGTGCTGCTCGGCCGGTCGTACGCCGCGAGAAGTGCTCGCGACGTGCTCATTAAAGCCTTCCAAGCCCTGGCCAAAAGAGAGCCGAGTTTCCTGGAACGATTTGCCGTTCTACTTAGGCACCCATATCCCCGAGTGCGTCAGACAGCTCTAACGCGCACAGCTCTGAGGCGCGCTGGCTTCGCGCTGCGATTGACCCGCATTGACACAATTGTTAAAATCAGGGGCCTACTCGCCCCAATCGTCTAGGGGACCAGGACGTAGCCCTTTCAAGGCTAAAACCGGGGTTCGAATCCCCGTTGGGGCACTAAGGCAGGACTTATCGGCTCCTTGAGAGCCAGACCGTGGGCGGCACACAATGCCGCCCGCTGATTACTCCCCGAAGAATCCTTGCCGCTCGCTGAGCCGCGCCTCCCGTTTGGTCAGGACGAGGTTCGAGCCGAGCCGTGTTCGGCACGCACCCTCTTTGCCAAAAAGCTTGCTCTCTAGTGCGATTCTAGACTGAGATTCTGCCTCGGCTCAGCCAGACCAGCCGTTTCAAAACGCCCGCGAATCCTCACAGAGTGGGTAATACTTGAACAAGATCGGAACGGCAGAGAAATCAAATATCATTCCTGACAGTCTGCTGACCGAAGAATTGAAGTGGGGGTGTTCCTCGCTACACGTTCTCAGAAAGGTACGCTCGACATTCCTAATCAACGGAGGTAAGAAAGGCATGAACACCATTAAGGACAGCAGAAAGGAGTTGTCACCAGAACAACGCGAAGAACTACTCGGAGCGTTGAAAGCCCGTTTTGAGAAGAACATGAACCGCCATGAAGCTCTTGAATGGGCCCCGGTACCACCTAAGCTAGAAGCCAATCCTCAAAAACTGTGGTCACTCAGTGAAATGGAAAGAACTGGGGGTGAGCCGGACATTGTCGGTCATGATAGAAAGTCGGGCGAGTACATTTTTTATGATTGTTCAGCGGAAAGTCCTAATGGCCGCAGAAATGTTTGCTACGACCGTGAGGCGCAGGAGGCAAGGAAAGCAAACAAATCAGAGAACAACGCTATGGATATGGCGGCTGCCATGGGCATTGAGCTGTTAACGGAAGAACAATATCGAGAGTTGCAGAACCTTGGGGAATTCGATACGAAGACGTCGAGCTGGGTGGAAACACCTTCTGATATTAGAGAACTCGGCGGCGCCCTCTTTGCTGATCGACGCTACGGCAATGTCTTCGTGTACCACAACAGTGCGCCCACATACTATGGCTCTAGGGGGTTCCGAGGCTCGCTAAGGGTCTAAATTTTGCACAGACAGCTAGATCTGAAGTGGCACGCGCAAAATCCGAACTGTAAAGAAAGCTATTCTGCGAGGCCGGCCGCCATCGCCGCCGGCTACCGGCCCTGCGCTGTCTGCCTGCCGGAGTGCCATGCGCGCTGGCAGGCCGGCCGGTAATGGAGTGACCCATGACCAAAGACCAACTGTTGACGCGCCTTGAGAAGGCCTGGACGGAGTTCAGGGCGTCGTACGCCGGCCTGAGCGAGGCCCAAATGACCCGGCCGGGCGTGACCGAGGATTGGTCGGTTAAGGACATCCTGACCCACGTGACCACCTGGGAGCAGGAGGCGCTCAAGGCGCTGCCGATCATCCTGGCCGGCCGGCCGGAGGAGCGCTATTCGGTCAAGTACGGTGGCATTGACGCCTTCAACGCCCTGATGACGAAGCAGAAGCGCGGCCTGTCGCTGGCGGCCGTGCTGAAGGAGCTGGACGAAACGCACGGCCGGCTGGTCGCCTACGTCCAGGCCGCGCCCGACGAGCAGATCAAGACGGACACGCGCTTCCGCCGTCGCCTGCGGCTCGACAGCTACAGCCACTACCCGATCCACACCCGCGGCATACGCGCCTGGCGGGAAGGCGGGGCTGGCTGACGGCCGGACGCCAGCAGATGTGGCGCGAACTGTGAATTCTCAGCCAGCCTGAGTCGAGGTTGACTTAGCCAATGACCTAGTCTATTTTGGGAGGGAAGGTGACGGATGAGCGCGACGGTCAATGTTCACGAGGCGAAGACCCACCTATCGAAGCTGCTGCGGCGCGTCATGCAGGGCGAAAGGATCGTTATTGCCAGCGCCAACGAGATTTTTCTGAGCGCCGATCCAACGCTATCCCGCTACGGGGTTGAAATTCTCTGGTAGGCGTCGCCCCGGGGCGACGCCACCGCGGCCGGGGAGGGGACCATGCGCCTGGGCCTGATGCTGGGCTACGCCAGCGGCCGGATTGAGCTGCCGGTAGCGCTGGTGCAGGAGGCCGAGCGGCTGGGCTTTTACGCTGTCTGGACGGCCGAGGCCTACGGCTCCGACGCCGTTACGCCGCTGGCCTGGCTGGGCGCGCTGACCGAGCGCATCAAACTGGGCACGGCCATCATGCAAATGCCGGCCCGCACGCCGGCCGCCGCCGCCATGACGGCCATGAGCCTGCACCAGTTGTCGGGCGGCCGCTTCCTGTTGGGGCTGGGTCTGTCTGGCCCCCAGGTGGTCGAGGGCTGGCACGGGGTCAGTTACGCCCGGCCGCTGGCCCGCAGCCGCGAGTACATCGAGGTCGTTCAGCTGATCCTGGCCCGCCAGGAGCGGCTGCGCTACGCTGGCCGGGTCTACCGCCTGCCCTACGACGGCCCCGACGCGACCGGGCTGGGCAAGCCGCTCAAGAGCAACTTGCAGGCCGCGCCGGACATCCCCATTTATCTGGCGGCCATTGGCCCGCAGAACGTGGCCCTGGCGGCCGAGATCGCCGATGGCTGGCTGCCGATCTTCTTCGCCCCCGGCCGCTTCGACGAGTTGTTCAAGCCGGCGCTGGAGAAAGGCTTCGGCCGGGCCGGCGGCGGCAAGGGCTTGGCCGGCTTCGACATCGCCCCGGCCGTGCCGGTTGCCCTGAATGAGGACTTGGAGGCCGCCTACAACGCCCTGCGGCCGTTGCTGGCCCTCTACGTGGGCGGCATGGGCGCGCCGGGCGCAAACTTCTATAATGATCTGGCCGCCCGTTACGGCTACGAAGCGGCCGCGGCCGAGGTCCAGGCCCTGTACCTGGCCGGCCGGCATTATGATGCCATGCAAAAGGTGCCCGCCGGGCTGATTGATGAGGTGGCCCTGGTGGGGCCGCCGGCGCGCATTCGCGAGCGGCTGGCCAGCTGGCGCGCCAGCGGGGTCACGACGCTGAACCTGATGCTGCATGATGTGGAGAGCTTGCGGGCGATTGTGGAGTTGTTTTGAGACAGCAGCCGGCGGCGGCATCAACGAGGCAAGCGCTTGAGCGCTGATTTGACCAGGCCTGCCGGAGGCCGAGGCCTTCCGGGAGGCGCAGACGGAAGCGACGAACGGCTGGCGCGCTGGCGGCGGCAGCACCGGCCGCTGGAAGTGGCCGGCCGCGAGCCGCTGCTGGTCGGGCTGATCACCGAGCTGGCCGGCCGCGAGCCGCTGCGCGGCGACGTCTACAACCAGACGGTGCAGCGCTACGTCAACCTGGGCCTGCCCTGGGTCTCCAAGAGCCAGTTGGTGCAAGCCTACGCCGAGCTGTGCCAGCAGGGCTGGATGGCCTTCGAGCCGGCCACGGTCACCGCCTTGCAGCTTAAGCCGACCCGCAGCCAGGCCGGAGTGACGGTGGTCACCGTGCTGACCAAGCCCTACCCTTGCCCGGGCAAGTGCATCTTCTGCCCGACGGACGCCCGCATGCCCAAGAGCTACCTGCCCGACGAGCCGGGCGCGATGCGGGCCGAGCGCCACGCCTTCGACCCCTTCGAGCAGACGAGGGCGCGCATCGAGGCGCTTGAGCGCGTCGGCCACCCGGCCGACAAGATCGAGCTGCTGATTCTGGGCGGCACCTGGTCAAGCTACCGGCGCGACTACCAGGCCTGGTTCGTGCAGCGCTGCCTGGACGCCATGAACAGCCGCGACTCGGCCTCGTTGGCCGAGGCCCAGGCGCTCAACAGCTCCGGCCGGCGGCGCAACGTCGGCCTGGTGGTCGAGACCCGGCCGGATCACGTGGACGCCGACGAGCTGCGCTGGCTGCGCGGCCTGGGCGTGACCAAGGTGCAGATCGGCGTCCAGAGCCTGGACGACCGCATCTTGGCGCTCAACCAGCGCGGCGAGACGACCGCCGACGGCCGGCGCGCGGTTCGGCTGCTGCGCCTGGCCGGCTTCAAGATCCACCTGCACTGGATGCCCAACCTGCTGGGGGCCACCCCGGCCAGCGACCTGGCCGATTTCGGCCGGCTGTGGAGCGACCCCGGCTACCGGCCGGACGAGCTGAAGATTTACCCCTGTATGCTGGTGGAGCAGGCCGAGCTGCACGAATATTGGCGGCGGGGCGAGTACCGGCCGTACACCGAAGAGGAGCTGGTCGAGCTGCTGGTCGCCTGTAAGGCCCAGACGCCGGCCTACGTGCGCATCAACCGCATTGTGCGCGACATCCCGACGACCAACGTCGTCGCTGGCATGCAGAAGGCCAACCTGCGCCAGGTCGTCCAGGAGCGCATGCGCGAGCGCGGCCTGGGCTGTGGCTGTATCCGCTGCCGCGAGGTGCGCCGCCGGCCGGTAGATCCGGCCGACCTGAGCCTGCGCCAGCTCAGCTACCAGGCTGAGGGCAGCCAGGAAACATTCCTCAGCTTCGAAGGCCAGGGCCGCATCGCCGGCTTCCTGCGCCTGTCGCTGCCCGGCCGCGGCCAGGAGCTGCCCATCCCCGAATTGGAGGGTCAGGCGATGATCCGCGAGGTGCACGTCTATGGCCCGGCCGTGCCCATCGGCGCGGC
>JBOGUG010000059.1:0-27289 GCA_050696115.1 Promineifilaceae bacterium (SeqCode)
TATTTGAGCCTCCTGCCGACGAAGCTGGGGCCAGCCCGCCGCAGAGCTCCGCCTTTGAGCCAAACGACGAGGGCGCTCACTCGAACGGCCGGTCGGCCCCGGCTGAGCCCAAATGCTAGGCGGAGAGCGCCGATCCCCGCCAGCAACGGCTGCGGCCGGGGGCGCATTCAGCCTGGCGGCCGTCACCCTGACTGTGCTGGCGGGCCTTTCCTTATCGCTCGCTGACCGCCTCTTGGTCAGACTGCCGCCGCCGATTGTACCTTCGCCAATCGCCCTGGTGCTCCAACCGGCCACGTCAGCGCCCACGCTGCCGTTACCGACGGCCACGCCAAGCCCGACGCCCACTGAGACCCCAACCAGCAGCCCGACGCTGCGGCCGGGCGCAACGCCCCGGCCGACCCAGACGCCGCGGCCGCCAACTTCGACACCGGTCGCGGTATTGGCCGAGCAGGGTTGTGGCCAGCCGCCGGCCGGCTGGATCGCCTATGTGATTCAGCGCGGCGATAACCTGTTCCGCCTTGCGCTCAGTTCGGGGGCGACAATCAGCGAGATCGTGCAGGCCAATTGCCTGAGCCTGACCGTCCTTTACAGTGGCACCCGCATTTATCTGCCGGCCGCGCCGCCGACCCGACCAGAGTGCGGCCCGCCCCAAAGCTGGGTGCGCTATACCGTACGGCCGGGTGACACCCTGTTCTCTTTGGCCCGCAGCCGGAACACGACCGTCTACGCCATTATGCAGGCCAACTGCTTGGTGAGCAGCTACATCTTCCACGGCCGGAGTCTTTTCCTGCCGCCGTTGCCGGCCGCGCCAACGGCGACACCCACCCAGGCGCCTCCACCGCCGACAGACCCGCCGCCTACCATTACTCCGCCGCCAGCGCCAACCAATACGCCCCCTCCACCCCCCTCGAGCACACCAGTGCCGCCTCCGCCAACCAACACGCCGCCTCCGCCACCCACCAACACGCCGCCTCCGCCACCTACCAACACGCCGCCTCCTACCAGTACGCCGCCACCGCCGACGAATACGCCGCCGCCTCCGCCGACAAGTACTTCGCCAGCCCCCCGGCCGACGCCAACGCCGTCTGGCTAAAACCCGGACGGACTCCTGGGCCGGCCAGCTCTTCCCAACTTTACCGGTTCAACCGGTGTGTTATAATCTCAAATTGGCCTTCGGCCGGCGGAGGAAGGGCAGCAGCCAGGAGCGCCAGCCTGAGGAGGCCAGCCCGACCCTTAAACAGCTTGCCAAGCGAACGATTAGGAAAGATATTTCGATGCGCATTGTTGTCACGGGCTCGATTGCCTTTGACTACTTGATGACTTTTCCGGGCCGGTTTCGCGACCATTTCCTTCCCGATCAACTCGACAAGATCAGTATCAGTTTTCTGGTGGACAACATGCGCCGCCACCGCGGCGGCGTGGCGCCAAACATCGCCTATACCATTGCGCTACTTGGTGGCCGGCCGACCATTATGGCTACGGCCGGGGCAGACTTCGCGGAGTACCGCGTTTGGCTGGAGTCCCAGGGCGTGGACACGTCCGGGGTCGTCGTCTACGAAGACGATTTTTGCGCGTCGTTCTTCGTCAGCACCGACCTGGAACAGAACCAGATCGCCTCGTTTTACACGGGGGCCATGGCTCACGCGGCCGAATTATCTTTCGGCCGAAATGCGCCAGCGGCCGAGCTGGCGATCATCTCGCCCAACGACCCCGGCGCTATGGGCGCCTACATCCGCGAGTGCCAGGAGCGGGCCATCGCCTACGTTTACGATCCCAGCCAACAAACGATTCGGCTCTCGGCCGCCGAGCTGGCAGCAGGCATCGCTGGCTGCCTGCTGCTGACGGTCAACGAGTACGAGCTGGGCCTGATCCAGGAAAAGACCAACTTGGATGTGGAGGACCTGTTGGAGCGCGCGGGCGGCCTGGTGCTGACGCGAGGCAAACACGGCTCGCAGATCATGGTCAACGGCGAAGTGCACACCATCCCGGCCGTGCCTCCAAGGCACATCAGCGATCCAACCGGCGCCGGCGACGGGTTCCGCGGGGGCCTGCTGCGCGGCCTGCAGTTGGGCCTCAACTGGGACATCGCCGGCCGGATGGGCGCCCTGGCCGCCACGTACGTCCTGGAGCACGCCGGCACGCAGGGCCACGCCTACAGCCCGGCCGAATTTGTGGCCCGCTTTCGCCAACATTTCGACGACGACGGCGCGCTGGATGTCTTGCTTTCTAATGCGCCCGACAATCAAGAGGAGTAATCGCCACTATGGAATTCGACATCAAGAACCCGAATTTGGCGCCCGGCGGTCGGCACCGAATCGAATGGGCTGAACAAGAAATGCCCGTCCTGCGCGGCATCCGCGAGCGATTTGCTAAAGAGAGGCCGTTGGCCGGCGTGCGCCTCAGCGCCTGCCTGCACGTCACCACCGAGACGGCCAACCTGGCCCACACCTTGCAGAGCGGCGGCGCCGATGTCGTTTTGTGCGCCAGCAACCCGCTCAGCACTCAAGATGACGTGGCGGCGTCGCTGGTGCACCATTACGAGATCCCGGTGTACGCCATAAAGGGCGAAGACAACACGACCTATTACGAGCACATCAAGGCTGCCCTAGACCATGCGCCGCACATCACGATGGACGATGGGGCCGACCTGGTGGGCACCATCCATAAGCGGCGGCGTGAACTCCTGGACGACATCGTCGGCGGCACTGAGGAAACGACCACCGGCGTCATCCGCTTGAGGGCTATGGCCCGGCAAGGCGAACTCGCCTTTCCGGTTATCGCCGTTAATGACGCGCTCACTAAGCACATGTTTGACAACCGCTACGGCACTGGCCAATCCACGCTGGACGGCATAATCCGCGCCACCAACATTCTCATCGCCGGCAAAGCCATCGTCGTGGCCGGCTACGGTTGGTGCAGCAAAGGCATCGCCATGCGCGCGCGGGGGCTGGGCGCCAACGTCATTGTGACTGAGGTGGACGCACTCAAGGCGCTGGAGGCGGTTATGGATGGTTTCCGCGTTATGCCCATGCTGGAAGCGGCCGAAATTGGCGACGTCTTCATCTCCGCGACCGGGGACATTAACGTTATTGACGTGCACCACATGGAGCGGATGAAGGACGGGGTCATTGTGGCCAACAGCGGCCACTTTAACGTGGAGATCAACATCCCCGGCCTGACTGAGCTAGCGGCCGTGCCGCCGCGCAAAGTGCGCGAGTTTGTAGACCAATATGAGCTGCTCGACGGCCGCAAGATCAACTTGCTGGGCGAAGGCCGCTTGATAAATCTGGCCGCGGCCGAGGGCCATCCGGCCTCGGTGATGGACATGAGCTTTGCCAACCAGGCGCTCAGCGCCGTCTACATGCTGCGCAACGCCGACACGCTTGAGCAGCGTGTTTACCCGGTACCTGAAGACGTGGATCGCGAGATCGCCCGCATCAAGCTAGAGGCGATGGGCGTCGAAATTGATCGCCTGACGGCCCAGCAGGAACGTTACTTGAACTCCTGGGAAGAAGGGACATAACAGAGTGGCGCAGTGCGCTAACCACCCGGACCAGCTTGCCATTGAGCAGTGCGAGGTCTGCGGCCGGGCGCTGTGCGGCCAATGTCTGTGGTACGACGCCGCCGGCCAGCGCCTATGCCAACAGCACGCGCGCGCGGCCGAGGCCACGGGTCAGACGATCACCCCGCCTCACGTTTACGCCGAGGCCATCGGCGCCAGCCTGGTTTCAAGCGCCAACGCGCCGCCAGAGCCGATCGAAAAGGCCCGTTATCGTGGCAACACGGCCGACGTCCAAGCGTTACTCGCAGCAGTGCTGGCGGTCACGGTCTTGCTTAGCTGTTTTGGTGGCGGCTACTGCCTGCCGATCGGGGCAGTGCTGCTTGGCGCATGGGGACTGCTCAACCTGGACAAATCGGCCGATCGCGAACGGACGCGTACCCTCTCACTGATTGGCGTCGGCCTGGGCGGCACCCTGATGGCCTGCCTCTTGCTCTACCTGTTGTGCTTCTTCGCCTATTTTGTGTCTGTATTCGTGGTAGGGCTTAGCGCGCCATGAAGTGGGCAGGCGAACGCAGCCGGCCGGGATGAGACGGCCGCGCGATTACAGCGCCGAGGTGACCGTTGGCCTGATTCGGATCGCCCGCACGCTGTCCAATATCGTCAGTCCCCCTACCATGTTTGCGCTGTTGGGGCTGGCCTTGGCCTGGCGCGATGCGCCGCCCCGGCCGGCGCTCATCTGGGCGGCCGCGTTTGGCTTTTGGGTCGCCCTGGCCCCGATTGGCTTCGTCGTCTACCTGCTGCGCTCCGGCCGGATCAGCGACCTGCACATGAGCACAGCTGGCGAGCGCGACCTGCCCTACCTGGTGAGCATCGCCGGGGCGGCCATTGCGTACGCCGTCGTTCGCTATTTGAATGGCCCCTCATTGCTAGAATGTCTGGCCCTGTTGGCGCTGCTGGTGCTGGGGCTGCTGGCACTCATCAACCGCTTCTGGCTGATCAGCATCCACACGACCAGCATAGCGGCCGCGGCCGCCGTTGTCGGCGTGGCCTTCGGCCCGCGCGCCGCCGGCTGGATGCTGCCGCTAGTGGGCCTGGTGCTGTGGGCCCGGCTTTATCTGCACCGCCACACCGTCGGCCAGGCGCTGGCAGGCCTGTTCTTGGGCGCAGGCAGCGTGCTCAGCCTGTCTGCGGCCGGCTGCTTCAGCTAACTCGCTTCGCTCACAGTTCCGGCCGCCCACGTCCCCGGCCAGGCGCTTAGCCACGTCGCGACTTCACGGATGGCGGCCGCCTGCCAGTCCGCGCGCTCGACCGACAGCCAGCGTATGCTCCGGTCATCCGGCCGGAACCAGGTGGCTTGCTGGCGAATCAGGCGATGGGTGTCGTACTTGATGCGCTCCACGGCCGCGTCATACTCGAACTCACCGTCAAGATATGCCAGCAGTTGTCTGTAACCCAGCCCACTCATGGCCGGCAGATCGGCGCCGAAACCGGCCTCCTTGAGCGCGCAAACTTCGGCCAGCAGCCCACCCGCCAGCATCGCGTCCACCCGAGCATCAGCGCGGTCGTGGAGCGTTCGCCTGCCGGCCGTCAGGCCCAGCGTCAGGATGGCGTAGGGCGGCGGCCGGCGGCGCTGTAGCTCGGACATGGGGCGGCCGGTTGTCAGGATCACTTCCAGGGCGCGCACGACCCGGCGCAGGTTATTGGGATGAATCCGGCCGGCGGCGGGTGGGTCGAGCCGGCTCAGCCAGCGGGCAGCCTCCTCCTGGCCCAGGGTTCTTAACGCAGCCCGCAGGCGCGGCCGGGGAGGGACGCGGGGGACAGACCAACCCTGTGTCACTGCCCTCACGTACTGGCCGGTACCGCCAACCAGGATTGGCAGCCTGCCGCGCGCCTGGATAGCCTCGATGGCTGCGTAGGCCAACTGCTGGTAGGCGCCCAGCGACAGGCGTTCGTCGGGCGAGCAAATGTCAATCAGGTGATGAGGAACCTGGGAGCGCTCGGCCGGCGCCGGCTTGGCGGTGCCGATGTCCAGGCCACGATAGAGGAGGCGCGAATCGGCCGACACGATCTCGCCCCCAAACTCGGCCGCGAGGCGCAGCGACAGGGCCGTCTTGCCGACGGCCGTCGGACCGACAATGACCAGCAGGGGCGGCATTTTCAGCAGGCGCGGGTGGGCGGATGCTTCGGCCGGCTACCAGCCAAGCACGGCGTGCGGGATGTGCTCATAGCGGATGAGCTTGTACGCCATATCCAGCTCGATGGCAATGAGATCAATGCGCCAGTCCAGGTCAAGCTCGCCTTCTAACAGGTAGGCCTCGGCGAGCTCCTGCAAGCGGCGCGCCTTGCGCATGGTCAGCCCCTCCTCCGGCGCGCCCATGGCCCGGCCGCGGCGCGTCTTGACCTCGATGAAAACGAGTTGGTCACCCAGACGGGCAACCAGGTCAATTTCGCCGCGGGCGCAGCGCCAGTTGCGGGCCAGGATCTGGTAGCCCTGGCGCTGCAGCCGGCGCTCGGCCAGGCGCTCTCCCCAGCGGCCCAGGGAGCGGCGCGGATCGGCCGCCGGGGCGCTCATCTGCCGGCCGGCACCGGCGGCGCGGCCGGCCCAGCGCCGCCCGGAACGACAGCTACGGCCACTTCCCGCGCCGCCTCATAGGCTTCAAGGGTTCGCGCCACCGTGCGCCGGATGTCGAAGCGCCGGCCGGCCTCGCGCGCGGCCACGCCTAACTCCCGGCGCAGAGCTGGCGAGCCTACCAGGGCCAACAGGCTAGCGGCAAGCGCGCCTCTTTCGGTCGGGCACAGGAGCCCCGTGCGGCCGCTGTCAACCAAATCTGCCAGGCCGGCCGCCCGGTAGCCAACCACGGGGAGGCCGGCCGCTAGGGCTTCGATGACGCTGAGCGGATGCGTTTCGCTCGTTGAGGCGGTTACGAACAGGTCGGCCGCAGCCAAATAGGCCGGAACCGCCGCCGGAGCAACGGGGCCGGCCAGGTGGACACGCCCACGCAGACCAAGCCGGCCGGCAAGTGCCTGAACCCGGCCGGCTTGCGGACCGCCGCCGACGAGCAGCAACGCCAGCCGCGGCTCCTGGCGCCGGGCGCGGGCAATCTCGCTCACCAGCGGCGCGATCCCCTTCTCTCCCGAGAGCCGGCCGACGTAAACGGCCAGCACGTCGGCCGGTTCGAGGCCCAGCCTGGCCCGCGAGGCGGGAACGATCTGTTCGTGGAAGAGACGCAAATTAATCCCGTTTTCGATGACGGCCGGCGGCCGCACGCCAAGGCCAATCAGCAGTTCAGCCAGGCTCTGGGACGGGGCGATAACCACATCTGCCTTGGTCAGCAGGCGCGGCCAGATGGCGCGCATGATCCGGGCAGCCAGGCCGGCCGGCAGGCCAAGGTAATGGGCCAGATAGTGGTCGTAACGAGTGTGGTTCGTGAAGATGATAGGCGCTCGGCCGTAGCGGCGGCCGAACTCAAGCGCCATGAGCGGGTGGTGGCAGTGCAGGATGTCCATCTGGGCAATTTGCGCCTGGACGGCGGCCGGCAATCTGGCGGCAACGTGATAGCCGCTACTGCCTAAAGGCAGCCCGGCCGAGCGGACGACGCCCTTTTGAGCGCCGACATCCTTGCGATTCGCCAGCGTGAAAATCGTCACCTGGTGGCCGAGGCGCTCCAATTCGCGCCGGTAGAGCGCCACCATCCGGGTGACACCGTTTAGCACCGGCCGGTAGCAGGCGGTCAGGTGGCCGATCTGCATTTAGGCAGCCGTCAGCGGCTGGAACCGAGCTCGGCCGCCTTGCGGGTAATGGTGGCGATCAGCTCGTCGAATGAGCTGGCAAACGCCCGCACGCCGTCTAGCTGGAGTTGCCCGGTCGCCTCCTCCAGGTCTACGCCCACCTCGGCCAAGTTCTCAAGCGTGAGCTCGGCCTCGGCCACGTCCTCCTCCAGCGTATTGGCCACCACACCGTGGTCGCGAAAGGCTTCTATGGTGAATGGGGGCATGGTGTTGACAGTCTCCGGCCCAATCAGTTCTTCAACGTACATCGTGTCTGGGTAGGCCGGGTTCTTCGTGCTGGTGGAGGCCCAAAGCAGCCGCTGCACGCGGGCGCCGCCCGCCTTCAAGGCGCTGAAGTCGTCGCCGTGAAAGATTTCCTTGAAGCGGTGGTAGACGAGCTTGGAATTGGCTATGGCCGCCTTGCCCAGCAGGGCCTCGGCGGCCGGATCGGCCAGCGCCTCCAGCCGCTTGTCAACGGCCGAGTCCACCCGGCTGACGAAGAACGAGGCCACCGATGCCAGCCCGGCCGGATCACCGCCGGCCCCCACATGCGCGGCCAGCCCATCCAGGTAGGCTTGGGCCACGGCCTCATAATGGGCCATGTTAAACATTAGCGTAATATTGACGTTAATGCCCTCACCCAGGAGTTGGCGGATGGCCGGAATGCCCTCGGCCGTGGCAGGAACTTTGATCATGACGTTGGGCCGCCCGACCTCGGCAAAGAGGCGGCGGGCTTCGGCAATCGTCTTGCCGGTCTCGTTGGCCAGGTGGGGCGACACCTCCAGGCTGACGTAGCCATCGGCCGCTTCGCTGGCCCGGTACAGCTCGGCAAAGAGGTCGCAGGCTAGCCGGATATCGGTCAGCGCCAGGGCTTCGTAGATCTCCTCGGCCGTATTGTCCACTTGGGCCAGGCTGGCGACCTGCCGGTCGTAGTCGTCGCTCTCGCCGATGGCCTTCTCAAAAATGCTCGGATTAGAGGTCATGCCGCGCAGACCATCTACCTCTATCAGGCTGCGGATGGCCCCATCGGTCAGAAATTTGCGGCGGACATTGTCGTACCAAAAGCTCTGGCCGAAGGCCTGTAGCTCAACCAGGGGATTCATTCCTTTTCCTTGCTCGATTTGTCAGCCGACCGTCTGTATCTCTATAATGCGGTCACAGTGTAGCCAGAGGCGGAAAGGGCCGCAAACCGCCCGGCCGGGCAGAGCGAGGGTGACGGGGATGAAATTGGTAATTGGCGCCGATCACGCCGGATTTGAGCTTAAGCAGTGGCTGGCCGAGCAGCTGCGCGGCCGGGGACACGAACTGGTAGATGTGGGCGCGCACCGCTACGAGCGGGACGACGATTATCCTGACTTCGCCGCCGCGGTAGCCCGGGCCGTGACGGCCGGTGAAGGCGAGCGGGGCATTCTGGTGTGCGGCAGCGGCGTGGGCGCCTGCGTGGCCGCCAACAAAATCCAGGGCGCGCGCGCCTGCCTGTGCCACGACATCTACTCGGCCGTCCAGGGGGTTGAGCACGACGACATGAACATTTTGTGCTTGGGCGGCCTGATCGTCGGCCGGGCACTGGCGCTCAAGCTGGTTGAGGGCTTCGTGGCCGCCGAGTTCATCGGCAGCGGCCGGTACTTGCGCCGCCTGGAGAAGGTCATCGCCCTGGACGAAGCTCAGGGCGGTTCTTAGGGGAAGAGTCGCTAGGGCCGCCTTACCAGCGCTGGGTGAAGCCGCTCCAGTAGTCGAATGAAACGCGTTTGGCCGGCCGCGGCTGCTGGCCCTGGTCCTCTTCCGGCCCGTAGAAGATAACGTAGGTCAGGGAGCGCAACCGGCCGAAGGCTTTAAACGCCTGGTTAGCGGGCAGTTGGTTGCGCCAGGTGCCGGTGTCGACGTAATAGCGCTCGGCGTCCGTATCGGCCGTGATGAGCTCGGTCGCGGGCTGGTGGGTGTGGCCGGCGACGACGAAGCGCACCTGCCGCTTCTGGATGGCTTCCTCGCGGGCGGCGAAGGCGACCGGCTCGCCGCGGCGCAGGTTGCCACCGCTCAGGATGGCCTTGGACACGAACTGAGCCAGCCCCAATGGGAGGCCTGCCAGCCGCCAGGATTGGAGGGTGAGCGAAGCTTGAATGACGTCAATGAAGTCCAACCGCCACTTCTTATCCATCCGATCCAGCCAGGTTTCCAAGAACGGATCGTCGTAAATTTCCTCCAATAGCCGGCAGACCACCGGCTCCAGAACAGCCCAGACGGCGGCCGGCTCGACGCTGTATTCGGGCATGTGCAGCAAGAAGTTGAGCATAGCGCGCTGCGGCCGGAGGTCGTCGAACTCCAATAGGCGCAGATAGGTGGCCCGCAACGTGTGGTCGCCCAGCACCCTTTCGTCGGTGTGCAGCAGACGAAAGAGGAAGGGGATACGCGAGGCAATGTCCACGGTGG
This sequence comes from Promineifilaceae bacterium (SeqCode), assembly GCA_050696115.1. Lineage (GTDB taxonomy): Bacteria > Chloroflexota > Anaerolineae > Promineifilales > Promineifilaceae > UBA11865. The sequence goes on from JBOGUG010000059.1 coordinate 9,698, forward strand.
CAAAGTCGCCAAATGGGGCCGCGCTGTACTCCTGCGCCGGCAGCGAAGTGGGGATGACCTCTTCCTGGCTGTAATCGCGCAGGAAATTAGCGCGATCGTATTCGTGTCCGTGGCGGATGAGCACCTGCTCCTGGGGAAAGAGCAGCGCATGGGGAAACGGATCGGCGGCCGAGGCCAGGCCCAGCGTCCGGCGCACCCAATCCCGCAGTTCGGGCGTCGCGTTGACCAGCCGGTCATGGTTGCCGGGCAAAAAGTGGAGCCTGACCGGTACCGGAAAGGCGCGCAGCTCCTTATCCCAATATTGGCCCTGGCACAGGAGCCGGAAGGCAGCCAGAGCCACCGCGACGTCCTCCTCGGCCGCGATGCCCTCCAAAATATCCAGCGTGCGCGCTTCCAGCGCAGGGCCGACGTCCTCTAGCCTGACGTAGGGCCGTAGCCCGCCGGGATTGTCAATGAACCAGAGCGAAGTGCGGTGGATGTCAAACACGTCTCCCGCCAGCACCAGGTCCAGCTGCTGCGCCCGGTTGCGGCGGGCCTCGTTGGCCAGATGGATGATGAAGCCGGTGAAGGCCCGGCCGGGCAGATTGCGGGAGTAATAGACCGGCGGCAGCGAGCCGCGGCCAGGGATATGGTCGGTGGCTTCTTCTTCGAAGTGCAGGTCGGACAGGACAACCAACATCGGCCGCGCCCCGCCTCAGCTCTGCCCGGCCAGGCGGCGCGCCTCGCCGATCCACTCGGCCGGATCCCAGCGCCTGGCGCCGGTGATGGCGCGCAACTCGTCGGATGAGAGCGCGGCAAGCTGGTTGAAGGTATGCACGCCGGCCTGATTGAGGCGGCGGGCGTAAACCGCGCCAATGCCGTTGATTTGTTCTAGCGGGTCGGCCGGCGGAGTTGCGGCCGGGCCCGCGATGGCCGGGGCTGGGCCGGGCGGTGGCCCCAGGTTGATGGCGCCGGGCGCCAGCGGACCGGGTTCAAGCCAACGCTCAGCGCGCAGCCGCTGCATCAGGCGCAGCGCCACCAGTGCAGCCAGCCCGAATCCAATCCAGAAGGGCAATAAGCCTCTGTCCCTATTCATGCTAACCTTCCTCCTGCCGTTCCAGGACAAGTTGGTTGAGCGCCTCGCGGGCGGCCGGCAGGAACTGCATTGCCCGCCAATTGTTCACGAAATCGGCCGCCCCTTCGGCCGCCAGCAGCCCGGCGAAGGGATCGGCCGGCGCCGGCCGGCCGGCGACGCGGGCAGCCCGCCAGTAGGGTTCCAGGGCGGCCGACCAGCGCGGATAGAGGTGGCCCAGTCGCGCCCTCAGCCGGGCGTACTCCGCCTCATCGGCTGCCTCGGCCCGGCCGGCGCGGAAGAGCGCAATAACCAGCGTTTCCATTTCGTCCCAGCCACCTAAAAAGGCGTTTAGGTCGCTTTCCTTTAACCTGCGGGCCAGAAATCTCGTGTATGGATTTCCCATGCGTCCTCTATTGACAGAACCATTGGCAACCTACGGCTAGTCGCCGGCCGCCGGCATGCCTGGCCCGCATTGTCTAACACGCTACGGGCAAATCAACAAGGGTAGTCTGGTCAGCTGGAGCAGTTCGTCCAGGGCCGAGCCTTGCAAGACTCCTACCACCGCAGGCGCGCCGTAGCCACCAACGATCAGGTAATCGCAGCCGCGCTCGGCCGCAGCCGCCAGGAGTGATTCGGCAATCGGGCCCGAACGGGCCTCGGCGCTGAACTCGACGCCGTGTTCGGACAAATAGGCGGCCGCTTCGCTGAGCGCCCCGGCGCCGGCCTCCTGTCCCTCCCCGACGTGGACGACGTCCAGCGGCGACTCCAGCCGGCCGCCCAAATAGGTCGCGACGTAGAGGGCATTGCGGGCGCGGCCCCGGCCGCTGTAGGCCAGCAGCGGCCGCGCCAGGGCTGAGACCACGCCGGGCGTTGCCAGCACCGGCCGGCCGCTGCGCTTGATAAGCGTGCGGAAGCCGGCGTTTTGCCAGCGAATCGCGCGCCCTTCAGGCGGGTGGGCTAAATTGGCAACGATCAAATCTACCCAGCGTGAGCGATGGGCGATAACCCGCGCCACCGGGCCGGTCTCCACAGCGAAGTGTCCAGGCACTTGGAGCTCCTGGCAGCGTTGTATGAAGCCTTGGCGAATCTCATCCACCTCTGGGCTGTCGGCTGGGACGCCGGCTGGGACGACATGCAGCCCCAAAACCTGGCCCGCCTCTCGCCTGATGATCACGGCCGCCTGCTTGAGCGCCGTCCAACCTACTTCCTGCCCGCTCACCGGCGTCATCACGTCCAGGAAAAGCTGGTCTGCGGGCCGGGCCGCCAGCCGCTGCTGTAGGCCCTGGAATCCGGACTGGGGGCCGGGGCCAACGACGTCTAGCACCAAGCGGCCCAGGGCGCCAAAGACCCCCGGGCGTGCAGCCGCGCCCCGGGCTGCCACGTCGGCCGCGGCCGCCTCGTAGGCAATGTCCCACTCTAAGGCCTCGACAAGCTCCTCGCGGTGCTGGCCGATCCAGAGGTAGAGGTCTGCCTCGGTGCGGCCGGGAAAGTCGCGCAGGATGCCAAGCTCACGGATCGCCTCGACCACCGGCCGGTAAACCTGGTCAAACCAATGCTCGACCGCCTCTAAGAAGGGGATATCGCGCTGCTGTTCCAGCCCCATATAATAGTGGTGGACCTCGACGTGGCCGAACAGCTTCTGATATTGGCCGGCCTCTGTGACGCTCAGGTCCCAACCCGGCCGCAGCCGGTCGAGCCCGGTGCGCTCCAGAAAGTCGGCGAACTCGGCTTTGATGATCACATCTTCGGGCCGGTCGTCGGCCGACAGTGGCACGCGACTGCGCACCCGCGTCACGCACGCCTCTATGGTATCCGCGCCCAGACGGCGGGCCACCGATACCCGGTGGTGACCGTCGCTAACGAAGTAAGCATCGCCCAACTGAAAGACGTCAACCGGCGGCAAGCCGGCCTGGCTTGTATTCGCCGTCATAACGCGGGCCCAGCGCTCCTGGTCGCTGGCAAGGCGGGGCAAGAAATCGCGGGTGAAATCCTGGTACCGGCCGACACTGCCAATGATGGCACTGATGGGAATGTCCTCGACAGCTTGAGAGATAACGCCGCTGCTGCGCAGCATGCGTCGCACCTCGTCGTAGTCGAGCAACTCGGCCGAGCGGCCGCTCAACCGAGCCAGCAGCTCGGTCAAGACAGCTCGGCTGCGGGCCTGGCGAAAGTCCTCAAGGGCGTTGGTATAGGCTAAGAGGGGCACAGCAGGCGGCTTTTGATGAGGCGCTGACGCTAATTCAGCCAGGTAGCGCCAGCCCTCACTTCCTGCTGGCCGAGTATAACACAAATGGTTGGCCGGGCCGGGTATAATCCCGCCCGTGCCAGGGCCAAGGTTCCAGCTCCCATCATCTCTGAGCGCGACAGCGCGGCCGCTGCCCGGCCTTGCGGCCGGCATCTACTTCGGCCGGCTGCTGGCCGAGTGGCTGCGGCCGGGGCTGCTTGGCACGCTGGGCCTGACCCTGTTGGCGGCTGCGGCCGGAGCCTGGTTTATAAGGCGGCGTTCGCTGCGACAGACGTGGCCCTTGATCCTGCTGGCCGGTTATGTCCTTTACCCGGAAATGGAGTTGCTGGCGGCCGCCGGCGCCGCTTTGTGGGCGCTGCTGACCTTCGCGCTCTGGCGATCCGCGACCAGAGCGAGCGGGGCGAAAGGTGGCCGGTATCCACGGAGGCTGCTGGCAGCGGCGCTCCTGACCGGCCTGCTGGGCTTAGGAGTTTACTTAGTTACTCTGGCCCGGGGCGTTCTGCCGGCCGACAGCGGCGAGTTTCAGCTGGTCGCGGCCAGGCTCGGCGTAGCCCACCCACCCGGCTTTCCGCTCTACACCCTGCTCGCCCATGCCATGACCTGGTTGCCGATCGGCCCGACGCCGGCCGTCCGGGTGAATTTGTTCTCGGCGCTAACGGCCGGCGCAGCGCTGAGCCTTGTCTTCCTGAGCGCCTATCGCTTGCATCCCAGCCTGGCAAGCGCCGCCTTGAGCTGCCTGGCGCTGGCCAGCGCGACCACGTTTTGGGCCCAGGCAACGACCGCCAACATCCGCATGTTGACAGCCCTGTTTACGGTCCTCATCGTGCATGAGGCCCTGGTTTTGCCAGCGCGGCGAGAAGACCAATCGCCCTCCGCTAACGGGCCGGCGCTGTGGACTGGCTCACCTGCCAGGCTGGCTCTCTTCATGGTGCTGGGCGTCGCCCACCACCCGTCCCTGCTCTTCACGTGCCTGGTGGTCGTGGCTTACGCCGCCCTCTACCACCGGCCGCTCCTGCGCCGGCCGGGCCAGGTTGGGCGCATCCTGATATCCGCCGCCGCTGGCCTATTGCCCCTGCTCTACCTTCCTTGGCGCGGAGCGGCCGGGGCCTACGGCGCGCCGGCCGACCTCGCCACCTGGTCGGGCTTTTGGAACCACGTCCTGGCGCGCGGCTTTCGCGGCGACCTGTTCTATTTTGTTCGGCCGACGGAGTTGGTCCCCAGGCTGGGCGTCATGCTCGAGGTGCTGGCCTTTGAATTCCGCCCGTTTCTGCTGGCCGGCATGGCGGCTGGCTTTCTCTGGTTAGCCTGGCAGCGCCGTCCGGTCGGCTTCCTCCTAGGCCTGGGCTTCAGCCTGCACCTGCTGGTCGCCGCCACATACCGCGCCCCGCAAACAGTGGAATACATGCTGCCGGCCCTGGTGCTAGCAGCCTTGTCATTACCGGCCGCAGCCGGCTGGCTCCGCACGCCCCGCCCAGGGCCGGCCCAGGCGGCCGGGAGTGCGATCCTGGCAATGTTCTTGGTGGCGGCCCTATGGCAAGGTTGGCTGCGCTGGCCGTCGTTTCGCTGGCTGGCCCAAGATGCCGACACCCGCCTAACGCTCAAGGGTATGCTGGCGGCCGCGCCCGAAGCCAGCCTGGTGCTGGCCGACTGGCATTGGGCCACGCCGCTGTGGTATTTGCAGGAGCTAGAAGGCTTCCGGCCCGACCTGCGCGTCGAGTATGTTTTTCCCACGGCCGAGCCTTACGCCGAAACGTGGCGGCGACGCATCAGCGAAGGGTTGGCCGCGGGCGAGACAGTTCTGGCGACGCATCACGATGAAATGGCTTATGCCAGCCTGCCCACGCCCCGCCCGGCCGGCGAGGGATTCCTGTTTGGCGCGCCAGGCCTGGAAGAGCTGCCGGCCGGCTACGAACCCCTGGGCGTCCTGCTGGGCGACGGCGTCCGGCTGCTTGGCTACTACCTCGAGGCGAATGATTTGGCCCAGACCGCGGAGGCGGTGGTACAGTTGGCTTGGGCGCCAGGGCCGGCATTCAAGGCCGAAACGGAGCTGTTCGTCCAGCTTCTGACTACCGACGGCCGGTTGGCGGCCGGCGAGCAACAGCCGGCCCGGCCGCAAGAGGGAGGCGTCAGCCTCAGCCAGTTCCGATTGACGCCCGGGCCGGCGGCCGTGCCTGGACCGGCCGAATTGGTGGCAGGCGCGGTCGTGGCCGGCCAGCGGCTGCCCGACACGAGACGACGGGACTTGATTCCCCTGGCGAGCGTGACAGCCACGCCGGGCGCCTGGCGGCCGGTCAGCGCCCACAGGCTAAGCCGGCCGCTCGTCGCCAATCCGGCCCAGAGCTTGGTCGGTTACGATTGGGATACAACCCTGCCCGGCCGCAGCCGCCTCTACCTGCACTGGCGCACTCCGGCCGGCTACTGGAGCCAGGCGCTCGACGTCTCAGGCGCGCCGCACCTGCCGGAACCTTGGTTGGGGCCGTGGGCCATCCCGCGCCGGACCGCCATCCCCCTTGACGCGAGGCAGGATTACGTGCCGCTGGGTCAAGGCATCGTCTGGACTGGTGGCCGGGCAAATGGGTTTGGGGCCGCGCCGGGCGCGGCCGTTTCGTTGCCACAACATTTCGCCTCCAGCCGGCCGGTGTTGCGCGACCTGATAGTCTCTGTGCGGCTGGTTGGCTTGGAGGATGGAGCGGGCTGGGCCTGGTCGGAGCTGGACGACGGCGTACCGGCCCTCGGGGCCATTCCGACGCTGAAGTGGATCGCCGGCTCGAGTCCGCGCGACCTGCACAGGCTTAGGCTGCCGGCCGAGGCCCGGCCCGGTGAGGAGCTGGCTGTGCTGGTGAGGCTGTACGATGCCTTTACCGGCCGGGCGCTGCCAATCCTCGATTCCGGCATCGCCAGCCAGCTGCCGGCTATCCCGGCCGGCGGCGGCGCCGTTGCGCCAGTCGAGGATTAGGTTTCGGACTGCGGATCGGCGACCTGGCGGCCGGCAGCCAGCAAGAAGCCGATGCAGACGAACATCAAGGGCTCGGCCCGCGTGGCCCAAATCGTTCCGTCAACAAGCCCGTGGGTGAGCAGGGCCAGCAGCCCGGCTGCCACGGCCGCAACCAGTTCAGCCGATTGCCCTCTTTCGGCGCTCAGAAAAGCCCCGCGCGCCCTGAGGCCGCTCCAGAGCGCCAGGACGACCAGCGACAGGAAGGCGAACAGGGCCGGCAGGCCCAAATCCAGTCCGATCTGCAGATAGAGGCTGTGGGCCCCGAGCTGGTTGCTGACCGGAAGGCCAAAGAGGCGCTCGCCCACCTGGTTAAACTGAGCCGGGCCCACGCCTGTGAACGGGAAGGCGGCCAGCATCGTCAGCCCATAGCGCCAGGTCGCCAGGCGAAAGGCCCAGGTATCGCTGCTGACCGCCTGTTGAAGCGGCGCGGGCACAGGGGGCCCCACGGCCGGCAGGAGCAAGGCGGCCGCTACGCCGCCGAGGGCAAGCAAGAGTAGGGCAGCCGCCGGCCGGCGCCGGCCCAGCAGCCAGAGCCCGGCTACGAGCCCTAGCAGGGCAGCCAGGTAGCCGGCCCTGGAGCGGGTAAGCACAAGCGCAGTCAGCATGAACAGCCAGGCGGCGGCCGCAAGCCAACGGCCGCGGCCTGCCTTCTGGCTGCCCGCCGGCGGGCCCAGCCAGAGCGCTATTGGCAGGGGCAAGAGCAGCGCCAGTGCGGCCGCCAACGTATTTGGATGAACAGCGTCGCTAATTAGCAAGGGAAAAGGCGCGTAAACGGCGTCCGGAATGAGCTTGCTCTGGGTGGCCCGCCAGTCCACGGCAAAGGGCGCGGCCAGCGCCAGGCCGGCGCCCAGTCCGGCCAGGGCGATCACCGTCAAGCGCAGCCGGCCGGGCGTTCGGCACCAAGCCAGCAGGCCGTAGGCCGCCCCCAGCCCGCCCAGCAGGCGCTCAATTTGGAGCCGGCCGGCATCTGTCGGCTCAACCCACAGGCCGAAGCCGGCCGCCACCAGCATGAGCGCGGCCGGGGCATCCAGGGGCGAGGGAGCCGGCAGCCGGCCGAAGTGGGCCAGGCCTGCTAAGCCAATGGCCAGACAGAGCCATGCGACCGGCCCGGCCGCGAATTGGCTGCTGAGGAGGACGCCGGCGCCCAGCACAGCGAGCGCCGCGATCTCAAAAGGCGCCTTTGCCTTTGAGGACAACGAATAGCGTCTTAATTAGGATGAACACGTCTAGCCAGAGGGAATAGTTCTGGACGTAATAAAGGTCGTCCTCGGTGTGCAAGTGCATCGGCTTGCTGGAGCGGCCGTTCACCTGCCACCAGCCGGTGATGCCCTGCGGCACGGCGAAGCGCTTGCGCTGCCAGGGCTGGTAGCGATCCACCAGCCAGGGGAGCTCCGGCCGCGGCCCAACCAGGCTCATATCGCCGCGCAGGACATTGATGAGTTGGGGCAACTCATCCAGGCTGGCGCGGCGCAACAACCGGCCGATGCGCGTCACGCGTGGGTCATTCATCCGCTTATGGAGGAGCTGGTTGCCGGCCGCGCGCTCCGCTGCGGCTGCAATGAGGTCCTCAGCCCCTTCGACCATCGAGCGGAACTTATACATGGTGAACAGGCGGCCGTTCTCGCCCACCCGTTGCTGGCGAAAGAGGATTGGCCCCTTGCCCTCCAGCCGGATGGCCACGGCCGCTAGCAACATGAGAGGCAGAGCGAACAGGGTCAGGACGGCCGACATGCCCAGGTCGAAGAGCCTTTTCACCAGCCGCTGGACGTCGTTCAGGGCCGGATCGCGCAAACTGATCATCGCCATCCCGCCCAGATCATCGATCGCAGCCCGGTAGAGCGCCAGGCTAAAGTAATCGGGCAGCACGCGTACTTGGACCGGCAATCGGTGCAGGTCGAGCACGAGTTTGCTTATTTGCTGCTCGGCCGTCTGCGGGATCGTCACGACGACGTCGTCCACCTTGTATTGGCGGACGAGCCGGCCGACCTCGGTGGGGCGGCCGAGCACAGGCAGGTCCTCTTCGGTGATGGAGCCGTCCTCGGCCGCGAAACCAACCAGGCGCAGGCCGGCCCAGTCCTGCTCCCGGATCGCCTGGCCGACCTGGCGGCCGGCCGGCCCTGAACCGACCACCAGCACGCGCCGTTCGGCCACGGGCCAATTTACGACCTTAAACACTAGGCGGGCGACGGCTCGCCAGGCAACCAGCAGCAAAATGTCAAGAGCGACAAAGCTAATGAAGAGCCAGCGAGAGACGTCCCTAAAAAATAGATAGAGAAGTCCGGCAAACACCAGCGCCGCCAGCCCGGTGCCGATGAACAGCGCCTGGTACTCGTCAACCGCCTTGAAGGTGCGGCGCGGATCGTAAACAGAGGCCAGCAGGAAGACGAACAGCCACAAGGCCGGCACGATTGCGAACAGGATAGACGGAAAGTAAACCTTGCCGACGGGAATGACAAACGGCAGGTCGGGAAAATGCGGCCGCAGCCGGATTGCGATCAGCAGCGCAACCAGGGTCAGGCCCGCGTCCAGCAAGACGGACACGACGGCGAAATTGACGCTCGATCTTCTAGGGATGCCCATCGCAGCCCATGGGAATTAGAGTATGGACGGCCCGCTCAGCGGTCTAGCAGCAATGCCTTGAAGCCGTTGCGAAGCTGGTCCGGATCCTTGGTTGAATAATACCATTCGATGGTGCGATGGAGTCCATCTCTAAAGGAAATTTGCGGCCGCCAGCCAAGCAGCTCAGCGGCCCGGCGGTTGCTGGCGACTCGGTTGAGCGGCCCGGTGGGCATATGCGTCAGCAGGGCAATTTCGGCCTCGTGGCCGGTGTGGCGCAGGATTTCACGGACGGCGTCAATGACCCGAATGCGCTCTTCGGTGCCCAGGTTGACGGCCGAGGCGTCGTCAATCTTTTCGGCCGCCAGAATGAAGCCGCTAACGATGTCGTCCACATGCGTCCAATTGCGCACCTGGCTGCCGTCGCCCCAGACCTCAAATGGGTCCTGGCGCAGAAAGGCCCGGCCAATCATGGCTATGAGGGCATGGTTTTCGGTGCAGCGCTCGCCGTAAACGGTGAAAAGGCGGCAGGCGGCCGAGCGCAGCCCATAATCGTTATGATAGGCGCGCAGGCTCAGCTCGCCCATCAGCTTGGCCCAGCCGTAGCTGTCGTCGGCCTCGTAAGGAGGCCCGACTGCCTCTTCCGAAAGATACACTTCCTGGCCCACGTCCATTTGGAGGTTGACCGGATAGACGCAGCCGGAGGAGGCATAAACGACCTTGTCCAGCTGCGCCTCGCAGGCAGCCCGGAAAAGGTTGCCGTCAATGATCAGGTTCTGACTGCAATCAGCCTGGTGGCGATCAATGAAGCCCCGGCCGCCATGAATGGCTGCCAGGTGAAAGGCGACGTCCACGTCGCGCACGGCGGCCGCGGCCGCCTCAGACTGGCGCAGGTCAGCCTGTACAAATTCAACCCGGCCGCCCGAGGAATGCCGGTCTAAGTTGGCTCGCCTCCCGCTGCTGAGGTCGTCCACCACGCGCACGTCGGCGCCCAGCTCAACCAACTTGTCCACCAAATGCGAGCCGATAAAGGAGGCTCCTCCCGTCACCAGGACGGCGCGCCTATTCCAAATCCCCATACTCCTCCTGTCTATCCTTTTGACCGCCATCATCGGCCGGCTCCTGGGCCGTCCGGAACCGGGCCACGCCTGCCAATTGAAGGGCAAACGCAGCCAGGAAAATGGCGTTGTACACCGTGTAGCGCATCCACAGGCGGCGGAAGTCGAGAGCCAACCGGAATAGCCATTCAAGGCCCGCACTGCGAATGGCCGGCGGCGCCTGCTTGATCCGGCCGCTGAAGAAATCAAAGGTGGCTCCGGCCGCGACCATGATACTGCCCCGAATCTTCGGCCGGTGGTCGTGGATCCAGAGGTCTTGCTTGGGCGAGCCAAGGCCCACCCAAAGGAAGTCGGGCTGAGCGGCCTGGATCATGGCGCACACCTCGGCATCCTCGGCCGGACTGAGCGGCCGGAAAGGAGGTGAGAAGGCGCCGACGACGCGCAGGTCTGGGAACTGGGCTGTCAGGTAGGTTTGCAGGCGTTCGGGCGCGCCCGGCACGCCGCCGTAGAGGAAGAAAGTGTAGCCCTTCTCGGCCGCCTTGGCTGCAACTTCCAGCATCAGATCGGGCGCGTAGAGGCGGTCGGCAGCCGGGTAGTGAAAGGCCCGCGCCCAGCGGACGAAGGGCATGCCATCCATGCCAGCGATGTCGGCCTGGTTATAAATGGCTCGCAGCCGGCGGTCAAACAGGGCCGAGACACAACAATTGACATTCACGCAGGCGATCGAGCGCGAGGGCGCACTTTTGTTGGCCAGCCAGGCGTCAAACAATGGAAAGAGTTCTGGGTAGGACAGACAATGCATTTCGATGCCGAGCACGTTCAGGCGCGGAACCGATGCTAGCGTCGCACTCCCAGGCTTCCGTTCAAGCGTTTCCATAGATAAGGCATCAGAGGCCCTCGCCGGCCGCGGTTGGCAGCCAGCGCGCGCAGCAGCGCAACCGGCGTCAGAAGGGCAATGGCCAGCACAGCTAGCGGCTGCGCTCTCGCCTCGGCCAGCGGATAACCGAGCCGGGCCATAGCCCGCCGGCCGACGCGCTGGCCAAGCCACACCTCGGCCGGCTCCAGGCAGTCGCGCCAGCGGCCGACCGAGGCGGTGAAGATGCCGCTCTGCGCGGCCGCAAATGAGCTATTGTGCCCGGTCACGTTTAGGAACTCCGCCGAGAAAGGTAATCCCAGGAAGCCGCATAGCTGCTTGGCCTGCTGCCGCGGATCGCACACCAGCGCCTCATATTGAACCAAACGTAGGCGATCCTGACAACAATTCTTGGCGTGGTACTCTAGCAGTTCAGCGCTGGCGCGCCAATTGTAGGCCGTCAGGAGGGGGTGGTAGAGGCGGCGCAAGCGTGCCGCCTCAGCCGGGTTGGCTGCTCGCCAGTAGTGCTTATACGAGCACATGAAGTCACGTGGATCGCGCAGGCAGCCGATGACCTGCGCGTCAGGCAGCAACTCGAAGATGGCGTGCAGAAAATAGAGATGCTTGGGCGTGTCATCGCAGGTGCGCGACTTGCCTGTTTCGCCTGCTAACAGCCCCAGGAAAGCCCGATATAGCCCGCCGTAGCCGGCCGCGGTGCCCTGTAAGCCGGCGGCCAGTCGCTCGGGGCTGAGGCAGCGTTCGACCTGGCGCTGGCGCTCGGCAAAATCGTAGCGGCCGAATAGGTTCGCCAGGCGCTCGTAGGCGCGGCCGAAGCCGGCCGGCGTGTCGATCGGCCCTAGCTGTTCGCGCCGGCTCCAGACATCTTCAAAAAAATGGCTCTCCCCGGCGTGAAAGACGTCCGGGTGCCGGCCGATAATCCGGCCAATCAGCGTCGTGCCCGAGCGCGGCGCGCCGACAACGAAAATCGGGCCTCCGCTCACGGCTGAGCCCCGCCGGCTTCAGAAGCGGTTTCAAGCAACTCCGCATAGATAGCGTAAAGGCGTTCCAGGACAACAGGCAAGTCGTAGCAGGCCAGCGCCCGCTGCCGGCCGGCCGCGCCCATGCGGCAGCGCAATTCGCCGTCGGCCAGCAGCCGGCCGAGTGCTTCCGCCAGAGCAGCTACGTCCCCGGCCGGCACCAGGTAGCCGTTTTCCCCCTCCTGCACGGCGTCTAGAAAGCCGTCGGATTGGGAGGCGACGGCCGGCAGGCCATAGGCCATGGCCTCAAGCAACGCCATCGGCAGCCCCTCTCCGTAGGAGGGCAAGGCAAAGACGGCCGCCGCCCGCAATGCCGCCGCCTTGGCCGGCCCATCCAGCCAGCCAAGCAGTCGGACGTTAGCGGCCCAGGGTTGGTCGCCGATCTGGCGTTCGATCTCCTCTAGCTCACCGGTGCCGGCCAGCCAAAACTTCGCCTGGGGACAGGCGGCCAATACGCGTGGTATTGCCCGCAACAGATCAAATGTGCCCTTGTGTCGGCCGAGCCTTCCCAGTGTCAAGACGGCAAAGTCGTCAGCGGCGCGAACGGCCGGCTCGGCCGGGCACTCCACGGGGTTGGGCAGCAACAGCGCCGGCCGTTTCAGCCCGAACTCGGCTGCGATTGAGGCCCAGCTCTGGGCCAGGATCAACACCTGGTCGGCCGCCGCCAGCGACCGGCCGATGAGCCCATTCGGACGTCGGGCCGGCTGGCGCCAAATGTCGCTGGCGTGCACGTGCAGGATAAGCTTGGCCGGCGCCAGCCGTGCCAACGCGATGAAGGGCAGCTTGCGGTAGAAGCTGGCGCCGCCGCCGAAATGGATGTGGATCAGCGCCGGCCGCCAGACCAGCAGCGCCACAGCAAATTGGAGCCAGGCCCTGAGGGCCACGCCTAGCTTGCGCCAGCGTGTCCCTTCCACGGCGCTCGCGATGTGGCGCAGGTCGTAGCGGGCCTGGTCCCAGCCGAGGGCGTAGAGCCGTACGACGGCCGCGATCCCGCCCTGGCGCGACGGGGCCGGCCCGACCATCAGCACTCTTGGCCGCTTGCCTCGGATGTGCGCATGCTGGGGCTCAATCATCAGAGGTGGCCGGCCCTGGTCTGGAGAGCCCGCGATCCAGGGCGAAGACAAGGCCGGCTAAGCCCATGATGAAATAACCGGTGGGCGGCGCAGTTAAATAGGTGCTGGCGTAGCCTGAGAGGACGCCGAAGGCAAGAAAGGCGAGGCTGGCGAAGGCGAGCTGCGCCAGCGCCGGCCGTGCCTTGCGCCATCTGTGGCCGATCTGGTAAAGCCCGGCCGCAATCAGGCTAAGCGTGACCAGGAAAATTAGTGTGCCAAGCACGCCGACCTCACCCAGATACCAGGCCCACCACTGGTCGGTGATAAACATCGTGTTGTCGGGATGGGCGCCCCACATCGTGCTAATGCCATAGTCATGGTAAAGCGGGCTATAGTGGAACGTGACGCTGGTGGCGCTGCCAAACATTCCCAGCCCTGCGCCCAGGCCAACCGACTCGACGTTGATGGCGAGGGCGGCCGCCAGCAAGGCATTGCGCACATTGTCGGCGCCGGGCGAAAGGCGGAGGATCAGGAACTCCCTCAGCAATAAGGCGAATGACGCGATCAGGAGAAGGCTGAGAAGCAGCAAGGCGGCGCCGAGCCACAAGGTGCGGCGCTTGACGCGCAGCGTCGGGACGCGGATGAGGCCGAAAAGCAACAGCGCACAGACCGGCAAAAGCAGCAGCGCCTTGAGGCGGGCCGAAAGCAGCACGCCGAGCAGGGCCAAACCAACGAGAAGTAGGTCGCGGCGTCGCGTATCGCTCAGATAGCGGCTGACGAAGTACAGCCCTGCGAGCGTCATCATGCTTGAAAATGGACTGGGGCGAAAGAAGAAAGACCGGGCCGGATTCAGACCCAAGCGCGTTTGGGCCTCCTCCACGCCCGGAAGTGGGTTGTGGCCAATTCCAAGTTCAATTATTACCGCATAGGCAACCGCGACCAGGATCAAGGCCGCGAGGAAACGGCCAACGAGGCGCAAGGCGCGCTCGGCGCCCGGCCGGGACAAGACGAGCATCTGGCAAACGATGAGCAGGATGAGTGGCTTGGCGGCCAACAGGTAGCCGGTCGCAGCGATCTCCAGGGGCACGTGGTTGACGAGGCTGGAAAGCAGTCCGGCCGCGCTGAGGGCAAGCAGGCCCGGCAGGAAGCGACTGAGGTAAAGGCGGCCGGACGTCAAGGTCGACAGCAGCATCACGACAACTATGACGCCAAAAATTGCTTCGTCCAGCCAGCGGCCGGGGCCGCGCAACGGGCCAGGGCTGAGCCACTCGGCGATCGTTCCGCTGGCCAGGATCAGGGCCAGGGCGCCAAACAGGCCGGCGGTCACGACGCGGTCTACCGGCAATTTGGGCCCGACCGGCCGCGGCCGGCTCTGGGCTGGTTGCAGCGAGCCTTGGACCATAGCGATTCAGCGATTCCAGGCCGAAAGGTCGAGGCCTAAGAGTCTGCCTAGCTCCCGGTTGTGCCCCTCGAAATGCGCCAGCAGCGCCTGCCTCGTTTCCGGCCGCATGGGCGGTGGGCTGAAGTTGCGCTCGTTCAGACGGATCAGGCCATCGCGCAAGGCGTCCACACGGCTGCCGGGCAGCAGGCGGCGCAGCTCGCGCTTAAGGCGCGGCAGGGCGCGGCGCGAGTGGGTGATTCGGGCCAACTCTGGCCAGCGGGCCCTTGCCGCTGAGTTGTGACGCTGGCGCACGTCGGGCTCAAACCGGCCGCCCAGTTCGGGAAAGAGCGCCCAAAGACGGCAACAGACCTCGGCCGGGTCAGAGGTAAACTCCTCAAACAGGAATAATTGGAGCTGATCGGGCGGAAAAAACTCTCGAAGCGCCTGTAGTGGGCCCAAGTATCGACTTGACTCAAGGTAGGAGCAAGCCTGAGCCCATGCCCTGTCAGCGCCAAAGCGGCCGGGCGGAGCCTCTAGAGCGGCCTCAAATGTCGCCAATGGCTCCTGGCCTGTGCGGCGGGCGTACCAATAATGGGAATAGGCCCGTTCTACCGGGTGGCGCATCACCACCGCTATGTGCGCGCCTGGGTTGTACCGAGCCAGCCGGTCTATGGCAGCCGGATCGTACATGAGCCTCACGTCCTTCGCCACTAGGATGCGTTGCGGGACTCGGTCGGCGCCGGGAATTGCCGACCTGATGGCTGCATCAACGCCATGCGCGTACAGGCTGTCAATGCTGAAGACGCCGAATTCAGTCGTCCACTGAGCGCAGATACCCGGATGCTGGCCCAGGTAGCGTAGCAGGGAGGTTGTGGCCGCCTTGCGGGCCCCGGCGATGAAAAGCCGGATGACCGCGGCCTCAGCCGGCATGACCTGCTTCCTGGCGCAGCGGCCGGCGCAGGAGTTGGACGAAAGCGCGATCTTCATCCTCCAAGCCGAGCAGCAGCAGCCCGGCCGCAAAGACCAGGCCAGCCGTCCCGGCCGCCCCAAATGCCCGGATCGCGGGCTCGGCCGGCGCCAGGCGAAGAAAAAGCCAGATCGCTCCGGTCGCGGCCAGTCCGGCCGCCAGCCCCTTCAGATAGCGGCGGTCGTAGGGCCACAAGCCCAGTTGCCGCCTCAAGCCCAACAGCGCGGCTGAATAGAGAAAGGTCGTCGTAACGCCGGAAGCGATCGCCGCTCCAACTAGCCCGGCCCGCTGCACGAGGAGCCAGTTTAGAGCCAGATTTAGGCCAAGGGCCAAGCCGGTGAGCCGGAGCCAGAAACGCTCACGGCCGGTCATAATGAGTAGAAAGCCCACTGCGCCGCTCGCGACGTTGAACAGTTGGGCCACGGCCAGAATCCGCAGAGGCAAAGTCCCCCCAGTGTAGGCGGCGCCAAATATGACCTCTAATAGTTGGGCAGGCACGAAGGCGATCGTCAGAAAGACGGGAATGCTGGCATAGACGCCCCATTTCGTGCTGATCTTATATAGCTCATTGAGCCGGGTCATCTGCTGACGATGATACAAATCGGCGATCATGGGCGCAAAGATGGCGTTCACCGCTTGCAACGCAATCGCAAAGAGCAGCGACACTTGGGTGACGGCCTGATATATGCCGACCTCATTGGCGCTGAGAAAGAGGCCCAGAAACAAACGGTCAGTCCAGGTAGTAGCCGTAGTGAAAACGCCAGCGACGGCCGTCGGCAATGAGTACGCCAGCAGGCTCCTGATACTGACGGCTGGCTGGGCAGCCGGCCGGCCGGCGCCGGGGAATAGGCGCACAACGTAGAAACCGGCCAGCAGGCTGGCAAAAAGGAATGAGAGCGGAACTGCCAGCGAAGCGCCAGCCAGTCCCCGGCCCAGAGCCAACACAAGCAGGAAAATAATGACCAGGTTGGCGGCCGCCAGGGCCAGTTCCTCGGCCAAGATCGAGTAATGTACGCGCTGGGTGAGGCGGGTGGCGGCCGCAAGCACGCGCAAAAGGCCGAACAGCGGCAAAGCGAGCGCAAACCAGCCCAAGATCGACCCCAGGCCCGGCTCGTCAAAAAGCCTTTCCAGTCCGGGAGAGGCCAGAATGAGCAATCCAGCGAGCGCCATCCCGCCGGCCACAGCCAGTACCGTGGCCCGGTTGAGAACACTGTTGAGCCCCGGCCGGTCCTTGCAGCTCCAAAATGGGGCCGCAAACCAGATGACGCCTCGATCCAGCCCCAGGCTGGTAAAGGCGCCCAGCAAGCGCAGGATTGCCCAGGCGAGGGCGTAGACGCCAAAGGCGGCCGGGCCCAGGACGCGGGCCAGCACGATCTGGCTGGCGGCGAACAGAGCCCGCGAAGACAACTTGCCGGTCATGGCGATGCCGGCGCCGGCCGCCAGGCGGGCCACGTCGCCTTCCGCAGGCGGGGCAGGCTCGTTCATGGCGCGCTCTGCAGCCGGCCGAGAGCCTCCTGCGCCGCGGCGCTGCCCGGCTCCACAGCGAGCAGGCCCTCGTAGGCCCGCACGGCCGCCTGGCGCTCGCCCGCCCATTCCAAGATTTGGGCCAGCTTGAGCAACTGGGCTGGGGCCCAGTCGTGCTCAAGGGCGAGCGCCTGTCTGCCGGCCTCGGCCGCCAGTTGGCGCTTATCCATACGCCGGTAAACGTCGGCCAGCTCAAGATAGGCCGGCCCAAAGTCGGGAAAGAGGCCGGTCATCTGCCGGTAGATTGCAATCGCGTCCTCCGGCCGGCCTGCGCGGCGCGCGTTGGCAGCCCGGCGCAGATGCCAATAGTAATTGTCTGGCTCGGCTGCCACCGCCAGACGGTAGTGCACTTCAGCTTGCGCAAACTGGCCGGCATCCGACAGAATCTCGGCGCTGGCAAAATGGGCCCCGGCAACCCGGCCGCCGCTTGCCAGCGCCCGGGCATACCAGGCCAGAGCGGCCGCATTAGCCGCGTCGCGCCGGGCCCAGTCAGCCGCCAGGAGGTAGGCCAAGCCTGGTTCGGCGCTCTGGGCCAGCTGCCGCTCAGCTTGCGCCTCCTGCCCCAGGGCGGCCAGCGCAAGCCCTAAGCCAAGCCTGACCGAACCGGCGCCAGCTCTGCCAGCGGACAGGTAGGCCTGCAAGTCGGCGGCCGCGCTCTCAAGATTTTGGCGTCGTTCTTGGCCCGGCGGCTGGTCAACCGCCAGCTTCAGGCGCAGAAAGGCAGCGTTCGACCGGCCGGCGACCGGCAATACCAGCGCCGCCAAAAGCAGCAGGACGAACAGATGGGCCAGCGAGTGGCGCGCTTTCCAGGCGGGCATGGCGTCTGGCGGCGCCTAACCCGGTTTGCTGAGGGCGGCGGCCGGCGCCGGC
>JBOGUG010000060.1:0-9627 GCA_050696115.1 Promineifilaceae bacterium (SeqCode)
GACGTCCTGGCCGCGCAGCCGGATCCGGCCGCGGCGCGGGGCCAGTAGGCCGGCGCAGGCGCGCAGCAGCAGCCGCTGGCCGCTGCCTTCGAGGCCGGCCAGCCCGAAGACTTCGCCCGAGTGCAAGCTCAGGTTGATGTCTTCACACGCGAGCCGGCCGTCGCTCAGGCTGACTTTGTCCACGTCAAGGACCGGCGCGCCGGGCGGGAGCGCCGGGCGGCGCTGGCGCGCCGGCGCTTGGCCGAACATAAGGCCGACCAAACGCTCAGTAGGGGCGGGCAAGGAAGTTTCGCCCGCCAGGCGGCCGCGGCGCAGCACGAAGGCGTGCTGGCACAGCTCCTGCACCTCTGCCAACTTGTGCGAGACCAGGATTAAGGTCTTGCCCTCGTCGAATGCCAGCCGGCGCATCGAGGCGAACAGGGTGTCTTTTTGCTCGGCGCTTATGCCGGTGGTTGGTTCGTCCAGGATCAGCACCTTGGCCCCGCCGGCCAGCAGGCGCATCAGTTCCAACTGCTGGCGCTCGCCGAGCGACAAGGAGTCAACCGGAGCCTGGAGGTCTAGCGTAAAGTGGTAGCGGCCGGCGAGGGCGCGCAATTCGGTTGCGGCCGCTGCATAATCGAGGCGCAGGCCGGACGGCCAGCCGAGCAGGTAGTTGTCAATCACGCGAAAGGGAGGCAGGTCGAGCGGGTCCTGGTAGAGCATGCCCACGCCGGCCGCCAGCGCCTCGGCCGGGGCGGCGAAGGCGAGCGGCCGGCCGTCGAGCACGATCTGGCCGCCGTCCGGCCGCTGGAAGCCGGACAGGATCTTCATCAGGGTGCTTTTGCCGGCGCCGTTCTCGCCTAGCAGGCCGTAGATTCGGCCGGGCTCGAAGGTCAGGCTGATGGCGTCATTCGCCCTGAGCGGGCCGAACGACTTGCTGATGTGGCGCAGTTCAACGCGCACAGGGCTATTGTCTGCGCCGGCCGAATAGATACAGAGCCAACAAAAGGGCGGCCGTCAGGAGGGCCAGGGCGGCCAGCTGGCGCTGGGGCTCGGCCGGGGCGGCCGCCGGCCGGCGCGGGGTGCGGGCGATCCAGGCGAACACCTCTTGCATGCCCTGGTGGAGGGAACGCGGCCGCCAGCCCAATTCGGCCCGCGCCTTGTCGGCCCGGGCGTTGTAGCCACCCTGGACCACGCGGATCATCTCGCCGCTGATTACCTCGCCGAAGGGCAGCAGCCGGCCAAGGGCGTCCGCTATCGGGGCCAGTGGCTTGAGCAAGGCGGCCGGGACGCGGACAAGCGGGGCCGGCTTGCCGGTGATCTGGGCCCAAAAGTCCACCATCTCGCCCATGGGGATGGCCGGCCCGGCCAGGATGTAGCTCTCGCCCGGCCTGCCCTTCTCGGCCGCCAGGATGTGCCCCTTGGCGATGTCCTCGACGTGGGCGTAGGTGAGGCTGAAATCCGGAGCCGGCAGGATCGGCAGCCTGCCCTCGTAAAAGAGGCGCATCAAGAGGTTGTTGGCGGCGTAGTTGTCCGGGCCGTAGGCGCTGCCGGGCAGCACGATGATGATGGGCGCGCCGCGCTCAATGAGCGGCACCGCCACCTGGTAATGGGCGAGCCATTTGGTGCGGTCGTATTCGGAGGCAAAGGGGCCGGCCTGGAAGTAGTTTTCGTCCACCAACTGGCCCTTTGTGTTGCCGTAGACGGCCGCAGTGCTGGTGTAGACGATGCGCGGCACGCCAAGCTCGGCCGCCAACTCCAGCACGTTGCGGCTGCCGGCTACGTTGATGGCCTCGGCCTGGGGCCAGTCGGGAGCCCCAATCTTATACCAGCCGGCGACGTGGAAGACGACGTCGCTGCCCAGCATGCCTTCGCGCATAGATTCCCGGTCGAGGATGTCGCCGGCCACTGGCGTCGCGCCCAGCTCGGCCAGGTCAGCGACGGCGGCCGGCGAGCGGGCCAGGGCGACGACGTCATAGCCGCGGGCAATCAATTGCTGCACAAGGTGGCGGCCGATGAAGCCGCTGCCGCCGGTGACAAAAGCCTTCATGCAGGTCCTCCCCGCCAACTATAAGCCAATCGGCCGGCGGCGGCTAGCCGGCCGGCGGGCGGGCGCGGGGGCCGGCCGCCCCTCACCCCCGGCGCAGACGCCGTGCCGCTCTCCCCAGCGGGGAGAGGGGCCAGGGATGAGGGACAATCGAATCCCCAAATCCCGGCCGATTTCCGGCCGCACGCCTTGCTGGGCCCCCGGCGGCCGGCTATAATCAGGCCTAGTGGGGCGCGTAGCTCAGTTGGTTAGAGCGCACGGTTCACATCCGTGAGGTCAGGGGTTCAAGTCCCTTCGCGCCCACCTTTCCCGCTTTTGCCCCAGAACTCTCAGCAACGAAATGGCCCCGCCCTGTGACGCGCAAGGCGCGTCGCCTCACGCTTTGGCGCCCATGCCCGCGGAGAACCCCTGTTGCCCGACGAAGTGATCGCGGCCGTTGACCAGGTCAGCGCCGACTGGCTGACGGCCGTGCTTACCAACAGCGGCGCCCTGACCGCGGGCGAAGTCGCCGGCTTCGAAGTGCTGCCCGATCGTGGCAATTGGTCCACGAATGCGCGTCTCAAGCTGAGCTACCGTGAGGGAGCGCAGGGCGCCCGGCCGGAGCGATTGTTCTTGAAGATGACCAACACCGATTTGGGCGACGAGTTCTTTGACAGCTCGGAGGTGGCCTATTACCGGCGCGACTACGTGGATGTTCCTGCCGCGCCGCTCGTGCGCTGTTATGACGCCGCCTATTCCGAAGAGCAACAGCGCTACCACCTGCTGTTGGACGATGTCTCGGAGACGCACATCCCGGCCTTCGAGAAGGCGCCGACGCTGGCCTATGGCCTGGCGCTGGCGGAGGGACTGGCGGCGCTGCACGCTCGCTGGTGGGGGGCGAAAGGGGTGCAGGCAGCCAGCGCGCCCATCCACGACGCGGCCCACATCTTGCGCTTTGTGGAGTTTGGCGCAGCCGGCGTGGCGCCTATCCTGGCCCAATTCTCGACCGAGCTGAGGGCGCATTGGCAGACGCTCATCAAGGAAATTTACGTCCATCACCCGCAGGCAATCATCGCGCGAACCGCAGACGCCAGCGGCTTTACGCTCATTCACGGTGATGCGGGGCCGTACAACATCCTGGTGCCGAGGGAGGGCGATCGGCCGATCTACATCATTGACCGCCAGCCGTTTGATTGGTCCCTGACAACCTGGCTGGGCGTCTATGACTTGGTCTACGCCATCGTGCTCGACTGGGACGCGGAGGTTCGTAGGCGATTGGAACGGCCGGTTCTCGCCCATTACCATGAGCAGCTCATACAGCAGGGGGTCACGGGCTACACCTGGGAACAACTGCTGATAGATTACAGGCTATGCGCGCCAATGGGCGTCTACGTCGCCACCGAATACTGTCGCGGCGGGGCCAATGAGCGCGGCACTTTCCCCTGGTTGCCCATGCTCCAACGCTCCCTGACCGCCTGCGACGACCTGCGCTGCACTGAGCTGTGGCAGATCACCTGACGACGAGCAGGGCGCCCAGAACCGGCCGACGGGCGGCCGATCCGCCCCGATCAGACCCAACCTAGCCGAACAGGACTGATGGCCTAGGACATCTTTCTGGCTTGTGGCCGGCCGCGCGCTACGCTATTCTGCTGCCAACTTGTCGGACTGATTGCATTCAAACGGAGGCAGTGGCATGTATTATTTGGCAGCGCGTGAAGACGGCCAAGGGCTGGTCGAGTACGCACTTATTCTCGTTCTTGTGGCTATCGTCGTCATCGCCATTCTGGCCGTGCTCGGCCCGGAGATCGGCAACGTCTTTAGCCAGATCGTGGACACGCTGACGAGCGTCTAGCCGTTCAGCCACCTTATCGGACCCCCATTCTGTAAACGGCCGGCCCGGCTTGAGGGAATGTAGCTGAGTAAACCTTAGCCTGTAGCCTACGTTTGTGCAGAATATTGGACAAGACCCTGAGGGCCGACGCCTTCAGGGTCTTTTTTTGACGCTTGGGCCCGGCTGGTTTATAATCGCTCGTTATTGCAACTGATTGCAATAAGGAGCGCCATTGTCCCATGACCAGCAGGCGATAGCCGCCCGCCTGCGCCGGGCCGGCTACCGCGTCACCCCCCAGCGCAAGTTGATCCTGGACGCGGTCTGCGGCCACGGTGGCCACGTGACGGCCGAGGAGGTGTTGGCCGCGGCCCAGGCGGCCGCCCCCAACCTGAACCCGGCAACAGTCTACCGGGCGCTGCACTTTCTGACCGAGCAGGAGATCCTGACGGCCAGCCGCTCGGCCGCCGGCCGGGAGAGCTACGAGCTGGCCGGCCCCGAACCCCACCATCACCTGGTATGCCGCAGCTGCGGCCGCTGGCTGGAGATCCCCCAATCCGACCTGCGCCACTTTAGAGGCCAGATCGCGGCCGGCTACGATTTCGAGATCGAGATGCGGCACATCACGTTTTTCGGCCGCTGCGCCAGATGCAGGCTCGGCCGGGCGGCGTAATAGGAGCAGCGCCTAGGGCGCGCAACAGGATGTTAAGTCACGGATCGGCGCAGATTCAGTCGGCTGCTGACGAAAGGGGCAGCGGCCCCAAATTGGCCCGGAGAACGGCACTGAAAGCGACATGCCTGGGCCTGATCGGCTGCGCTGGCCTGCTGAGCGCCTGCCAGTCAGCGCCGGCCGCCAACGATGGCCGGCTGCGGGTTGTGGCCAGCGTGTCGCCGCTGACGAACATCGTTCACAATATCGGCGGCGAGCGCATTCAGTTGAGCGGCATCGTGCCTGAAGGGGTCAACTCGCACACCTTTGAGCCAGCGCCGTCGGACGCTGTCTTGCTGGCCGCAGCCGACCTGATTTTTATGAACGGGCTCAACCTGGAGTTGCCCACGCTGGATCTGGCCGAGGCCAACCTGAAGGACGGGGCCGAGATCGTGCTGCTGGGCGATGCGGCCGCCAGCCCCGCCGAGTACGTCTATGACTTTTCCTTTCCGCGGGCGGCCGGCAACCCGAACCCCCACCTCTGGACGGACCCGATCTATGCCCTGGAGTACGCCGCCACGGTTCGCGACAAGCTGAGCGCGCGGGACGCGGAGGGCGCGGGCCATTACGAGGCCAATTACACGACCTTCGCCGGCCGGATCGCCCAACTCGACGCGGCCATCCAGCGCACGACGGCCTCGATCCCGGCCGAGAACCGGCTGCTGCTCACCTATCATGACTCTTTCGCCTACTTCGCGCCGCGCTATGGCTACACGGTGGTCGGGGCCATCCAGCCGGCCGACTTTTCCGAACCATCGGCTCAGGAGGTGGCCGGGCTGATCGAGCAACTCCGGGCCCAGGGCGTCCCAGCCCTGTTTGGCTCCGAGGTGTTTCCGTCGCCGGTTCTGGAGCAAATCGGCCGCGAGGCGGGCGTGCGCTACGTGGCTAGCTTGCGCGACGATGACTTGCCGGGCGAGCCGGGCGAGGAAAAGCACTCCTATCTGGGCCTGATGGTCTATGACGTGCAGATCATGGCCGAAGCGCTGGGCGGCGACCCTGGCCTGATGGAGGGGGTAGACGTGACCAACATCCCCGGCCCGGACATTGGCGTGGCCCAACCGCAATAAGGCGGGTTGCC
The DNA here is from genome assembly GCA_050696115.1 of Promineifilaceae bacterium (SeqCode). Lineage (GTDB taxonomy): Bacteria > Chloroflexota > Anaerolineae > Promineifilales > Promineifilaceae > UBA11865. The sequence goes on from JBOGUG010000060.1 coordinate 5,621, forward strand.
GGCCGGCAGCCATACGATGAAACCGTTGGTTGAGCTGAACAACGTCACCTTCGGCTTCGGGCCGCGGCCGGTGCTGGAGCAGATTGAGCTGCACCTCCATCCGGGCCAGTTCGCCGGCCTGGTGGGTCCAAGCGGGGCGGGCAAGACGACCTTGCTCCGCCTCATCCTGGGCCTGCTGGAGCCGCAGGCCGGCCGGCTCTATCGCCGTAGCCGCCCGCCATTGCGCCTGGCCTATGTGCCCCAACTGGAGAGCGTGGACTGGAACTTCCCGGTGACGGCCGAGCAGGTGGTGCTGATGGGGCTGACCGGGCGAGGCGGGCGCTGGCCCTGGCCCGGCCGGGGGGCGCGCCGGCAGGCGCAGGCCGTCATGGATGAGCTGGGCATTGGCGAGCTGGCCGGCCGGCACATCCGCGACCTGTCCGGCGGCCAGCAGCAGCGCGTCTTTCTGGGCCGGGCGCTCATTGCCCGGCCGGAGCTGCTGGTGCTGGACGAGCCAACCAACGGGGTGGACATGCGCAGCGCGGAGAGCATCTTCCACCAACTGGCCCATTTGAATCAGCGAGGCATGACGATCCTGCTGACGACCCATGATCTGAACATGGCGGCCGCCCACCTGCCCTGGGTGATCTGCCTGAACGGGCGGATTATTGCCCAGGGCGCCCCCAACGCGGTATTCAGCGAGCCGATCCTCAGCCAGACCTATTGCGGCGAGATGCTGGTGCTGCGCCAAAACGGGCTGATTATGGTGACCCAAAAGCCGCATAAGCACACGGTGCAGGAGCTGATTCCGGAGCCGGTGGCGGGTGGGCTGCCCGGCCACCGGCCGGGGGGCGAGGCTGGCGCGCCCGCCGCCGAAACACAATTGAACAGCGAAGATGGACGCCCTGCTGGCTCCCTTTGAGTTCGAATTCTTCCGCAACGGGACGCTGGCGGCCGTGCTGGTCGGTGGGCTGTGCGGGCTTATTGGGGTGTACATCGTGCTGCGCGGCATGAGCTACATCGGTCATGGCCTGTCGCACGCCATCTTCGGCGGGGCCGTGGCGGCCTTCGTCCTTCAGATCGACTTCTACCTGGGGGCGGGCCTGTGGGGCTTTCTGGCGGCCGTGCTTATTAACCAGACCACCCGGCGCTCGCGCATTAATGCCGACGCGGCCATCGGGGTCATCACCACGGCCAGCTTCGCCGTTGGCGTGGCGCTGATTTCGCGCTACCGGCGCTTCACCCAATCCTTTGACGCGGCGCTGTTCGGCAACGTGTTGGGCGTCAGCGGCCGGGATGTGGCTGTCATCGCCGGGGTGACGGCCCTGGTGGGGCTGGTCATCTTCGCCCTGTATAAGCAACTCCTGTTCACGACTTTCGACGCCGAAGTAGCGGCCGTGTATGGGGTGCCGACGGCCTGGGTGGAGACCTGGTTTGCGTTGGCCCTGGCGGCGGCCATCATCGCTTCGATCCAGATTTTAGGGGTGACGCTGATCGCGGCCGCGCTGGTCATTCCGGCCATCAGCGCCCGGCTGCTGACAGACAGTTTCCACCGGATGATCGCCCTCTCGACGGCCCTGGGCGCGTTGACAGCGTGGGCGGGGATGTACCTAAGCTTTTACGTAGATGTCGCCAGCGGAGCAACGATTGTGCTGGTACAGACAGCCGTGTTTGGGCTGGCGCTGTTGGCGTCGGCCCGCGCCCGGGGCGGCCGGTTATTGGACGCGCACATATAAGCCGGCCGGCGCGGGCAACAGGCGCCCGCGCAAAAATGAACCTCAGAAGTGCCGGACCACCCCTGGGGACCTTGCCCATATTCCTACTTATGTCAAATTGCGGCCGGGCGGCATTTATGTTAAAATTTTCACCTGTAGAATGGCATTCTTGCCGGCCGTTTTTGGCCTCCACCGGCCGGCATGGAGGCGCTCTTTGAGACTCAGCCCGTCCATCAAAACCTGGAGCATTATCATCGCCCTGCTCATCTTCGCCGGGATCGCCTCGGCCGTGCTGCCTTTTGTGGTAAATACGGTCATTGAGGAGCGGGCGGCCGCGCCGGTCATTCCCCGCGAGACCGAAGATATCGTCATCGAGGTCGAGGACTTCGTGTTGGGCGAAGACCTGCTCAAGATCCCCTTTGTCGCCAACAACGTGCAGGGCCTGGAAATACCCCAATGGCTGGCCCTGGCGGGCCTCATCTTCCTGATCGGCGGCGGTATGGTCGCGATGGGGGTGCCCATTGGCCTGCTGCTCTTCTTTCTCGGCCGCACCACCCGCCGCATGCAGGCCGGCGAGGCGTACCAGCAGGCCCAGTCCGAGTTGGCCAAGAAGGAGAGCGCCCAACTCGGCCGGATGCGCGAGGGCCATCCTGTGACCGGGCCCAGCGCGCCAGAGGAGCACGCGGGCTGGTCGCGCACCGCCACCGGCATCGTCCTGGTGCTGTTTGTGTGGATGATCGCCGCGGCCATCGCCATCGCTATTTACGGCGATCAAACCTTATACGTCGGCGGCAACGCGCTCGACCCCGTGCAGTTAATCTCGGTCGGCGCCCTGCTTTTCTCGGCCGTGGTCGCATATTTCACCTTCCGCAACGTCCGGCCGATAGAGTTCGACGCCTCGCCGGCCGAGCACCGGCCGGTCACCTGGGGCTGGCTGTGGGTCATCTTGTCCGGCTTCCTCATCCTGGGCCTCGGCGTGGGCGTTGCCCTCTCCTTTGGGGGCAGCTGAAGCCAACCGGCCGCCGCTCGGCAGCCTTCGGGCTGGTAACTGAAGGCTACTGGCCCCCGGCCGGCCGCGCGGCTGAGGCCCCGCAATGACCCCTGAGCAAATTCTCGACCAACTTGACGCCAGTCGCGAGCGGCTGCTGGTCGCTATCGAGCCGCTGCCGGACGAGGCGCTACAGGCGGCCGGCGTCATGGACGACTGGTCCATCGCCGACATCTTGTCGCACCTCATCGCCTGGGAGTCGGAGCTGGTCACCGCCTTGCTGCGCATTGACCAAGGCAGGCCGCCGGCCACAATGCTGGCGGCGATAGGCGACGTAGACGGCTACAACGCCCGCCGCTTCGCGGAAAGCAAAGGCCGGCCGCTGGCGCGCATCTTCGACGACCTGCAGGGGGTGCGGGTGCAGCTCGAGAGCTGGCTGGATCGCTTCAGCGAGCGCGAGCTGCGCCGGCCCCTGCGCCTCCCCTGGACCGAAGGCATCACCCTTAGCCTGGACGATATGATTCGCGAGAACAGTTACGGCCACGAGTTGGAGCACCTACCCGACATCGAGGCCTTCGCCGGCCGCTGGCTGGCCGAGCACGGCGAAGCGCCAGCCGAGGAAGGGGCCGTTCGATGACGACGCCTGCGCCAACCCTCAGCCCCATCACGCCAACCGCCACCCCCCAGGCCTACCAGGCCGCCCACACCGACGCCATCCTCGTGGACCACAGCCGCCTTGGCGTGCTGCGTTTCAGCGGCCGCAGCCGCCTGGAGCTGATCAACCGCATGTCCACCCAGAAGGTGGACACTTTGGAGCCGGGTCAGAGCGCGGCCACCGTGCTCACCAGCGACATCGGCCGGGTCATTGACCGCCTGCGCCTTTACGCCCGGCCGGACGACGTGCTGTGTCTGACCGGCGAAGACAACGCCGAGGCTATCGCCCGCTACCTGCTGCGCTTCGTCTTTTTCTTGGACGATTTCCAGGTCGAAGAGCTGAGCGACCAGACGGCCATTTTTGGCCTCTACGGCCCGCGCGCCGGCGAACGGCTGGCGGCCCTGGTCGAGAAGGCCGAGTTTTCGCTGACCCATTTCCCGGCCGACCCGCTGGCCGGCCAGGGCCATTTCTTGCTCGTCCCGGCCGGCGAGCGCGATCGCCTGGAGGCGCAATTGACGGCCGCCGGCGTGACGCCGGCCGGGGACGCCGACTACGACTATGTGCGCATTGAGAGCGGCTGGCCACGCTTCGGCCGCGAGCTCAGCCTGGATTACATCCCGCTGGAAGCCAATTTGTGGGCCGACGTCTCGTTTACCAAAGGCTGTTACAC
>JBOGUG010000061.1:0-9517 GCA_050696115.1 Promineifilaceae bacterium (SeqCode)
GCCGGGGCCGCCTGGCGGCTAGACACGGGCCGAAACGGCCGCCGCGGCCGAGAAGATGGGCAGCGCCAGGCCGGCCGCCGCCAGCAGGTAGAGCACAATCCCCAGGCCAAGGCCCAGCCCGATCAGCTCGGCGCCGACGGGGATGAGGGCGGCCAATAGGTAGAGGACGAAGGCGGCCGCGCCGATGGCCCGGTAGGGCGCCTCCCACTTAGAGGGGAAGATAGCGGCGAAGACCCGGCCGGCGGCCGCGTCCACCAGGGCCGTGTAGCGCCGGCCGGCGTAGCTGTACTTAAATTGGTACAGGGGCACTTGGAGCAGGGCGGCCTCATTGATCTGCCCTTGGTCAACGCCATGGTCGCGCGCCAGCCATTCCAGCATGGCCTTGTAAGGCACCGTCGCCTCGACGGCGGCCGGGTCATCGGCCGGGTCGTGGGCCTCCAAGTCGGCCGCCGGCACAGTCAGCTCCTTCAGGCCAGCGATGGAGATGGCGGCCGCCGGCTCCAAATAGACCTGCTCCCGGCCGGCCTGGTCGGCCCGCACCAGCCACATGGGAAAGCTCTGGTACTCAGGCGGCTCAATTTGGGCCTGCGTGTCCAGCCCTTTGACCGTTTCGTTGCCGGCCATCCAGCGCCGGAGCGCGGCCGCGGCGTCGTCCGGGCGCAGCGTCGGCCGGAGGGCGTAGTGGAAAACGGTCTGCCCCTTTTCGACCACGTTGGTGGTGCCGCAATATTCGCAGACCACATAGGCTGTGCCCTGCTCGACCGGCAGCGGGGCGCTGCATTGGCGGCAAAGCAGTTGCACCAGGGCTGGGGGCGAGGCCATGCCCGGATTGTAGCATGGCCGGCCGGGGGCAAAAAACGGCCGGGCCTCAGCCCGCGGCCCGGATTGCAGGAAATCGCCTGTATGCTAAACTATCCGGCTGGCCCACGAGGGGCCTTTCCGTTTGTCAGAGGAGCAATTGAGATGATTGACGTTAACCAGCTGCGCAGGGGCACGACGTTCCTGCACGACGGCGAGATTTACAAGGTGACCGAGTATTCGCACAACAAGCCCGGCCGGGGCAAGGCCACCATCCGGGTAGGCGTCCGAAACGTCCGCAGCGGCTCGAACCTGCAGCTGACCTTCACCTCCAGCGACCGCGTCGAGGACATCCGCCTGGACAAGCGGCCGGTGCAATATCTCTACGACGACGGCCAGTTCTTCGTCTTTATGGACAGCGACACCTACGAACAGACGCCGGTGGCGCACGCCACCTTTGGCGAGGACGCCCGCTGGTTCAAGGAAAATATGGAGCTCAACCTGCTCTTCTATGAGGGCCAGGTGCTCGATTACGACCTGCCCTTGAACGTGGAGCTGGAGGTGGTCTCGGCCGAGAACGCCGTCGCCGGCGACACGGCCACCGGGGCGACGAAAGAGGTGACCACCGAGACCGGCCTTAAGGTGCGCACGCCCCTCTTCGTGGAGACAGGCGACACCATCCGGGTGGACACGCGCAGCGGCGCCTACGTGACCCGCGTCTAGCCGCTAGCCGGCCTGGAGCTTGGCCCAGGTGTCGCGCAGGCTGACGGTGCGGTTGAAGACCGCCCGGCCGGGGCCGTGCTCCTCAGGGTCGGCGCAGAAATATCCCTGCCGCATGAACTGGTAGCGGTCGCCCGGCCGCGCCTGGCCCAGCGCCGGCTCCAGCAGGCAACCGGTCAGCACCTCAACCGAGTTCGGGTTCAGGTTGGCCGTGAACGCTTCGCCTTCCTCGGTTTCGTCTGGGTTGGCTTTGCTGAACAGGGTGTCGTACAGGCGCACCTCGGCCGGCACGGCCTGGCCGGCCGCCACCCAATGGACGCTGCCCTTGACCCGCCGGCCGTCGGCCGTCGCTCCACCGCGTGAGGCCGGGTCGTAAACGCAGCGCAGCTCGACCACCTCGCCGCTGGCCTCGTCCCGGATTACATCGGTACAGGTGATGTAGAAGGCGCCTAACAGACGCACTTCGCGGCCGGGCGCCAGCCGGAAGAACTTGGGTGGCGGCTCGGCCTCAAAATCATCCTGCTCGATGTAGATCACGCGCGAAAAGAGGACCGGCCGCGTCTCCTGGCGCGCCTTGTCCTGGGGGTAGAGCGGGATGTCAAATGCTTCCTCCTGATCGTCGGGGTAGTTCTCGATGATCACCCTCAGCGGCCGCAGCACGGCCATGGCCCGCGCCGCTGTCTGGTTCAGGTTGTCGCGCACCACGTGCTCTAGCAGGGCCAGCTCGGCGAAGCTGTTGGCCTTCGACACCCCGGTCAGCTCGACGAAGTTGCGCAGCGCTTCCGGCGTGTAACCCCGGCGGCGCATGCCCGACACGGTCGGCATGCGTGGGTCGTCCCAGCCGCTGACGTGCCCCTCGCGCACCAACTGCAACAATTTGCGCTTGCTGGTGATCGTGTGGCTCAGGTTGAGGCGGGCGAACTCGATCTGTTGCGGGTGGTAAATGTCTAGCTGCTCCAGGAACCAGTCGTACAGCGGCCGGTGATCCTCAAACTCAAGTGTGCAGATCGAGTGGGTGATGCCCTCCAACGAGTCGGATTGGCCGTGGGCCCAGTCATAGAGAGGGTAAATGGCCCAGGCGTCGCCGGTGCGCGGGTGTTCGGCGTGCAAGATCCGGTACATGACCGGGTCGCGCAAATTGATGTTGGGCGAGGCCATGTCTATTCTGGCCCGCAGCACGCGCGCGCCGTCGGGGAACTCGCCGGCCCGCATCCTGGCGAACAGGTCCAGGTTCTCGGCCACCGGCCGGTCGCGATAAGGGCTATTCCGGCCGGGCTCGGTCAGGCTGCCCCGGTGGGCCCGGATCTCTTCCGCGCTCAGGTCGTCCACATAGGCCTTGCCCGCCTGGATAAGGGCCAACGCCCAGTCGTAAAGTTGCTCGAAGTAGTCCGAGGCGAAAAACAGCCTATCTTCCCAGTCGTAGCCCAGCCAGCGGATGTCGCGGATGATGGCGTCAATGTACTCTTGCTCTTCTTTGAGCGGGTTGGTGTCGTCGAAACGCAGGTTGCAGCGGCCGCCGTAGTCGGCCGCCAGGCTGAAGTTGAGCCAGATGGCCTTGGTGTGGCCGATGTGCAGATAGCCGTTGGGTTCGGGCGGGAAGCGGGTGTGCACCCGGCCGGCGAACTTGCCGCTGCGCAGGTCGTCCTCGACGATCTCGCGCAAGAAGTTCCCCCCAGTTGCTTTGGCTTCAGTCATGCGCATAATGCTCCAGAACAAAACCCGTATTGTGGCACGGCCGGCAGCGGAGGCAAGCGGGCTTTGCGGCCGGTCGATGTCAGCTATAATTCCGGAGTTCCCGGTGGTACTAAGGGTCTCCTCTGGGTCTCACATGGTGCAGGAAGGCTTTCTGCTTATCGCCGACATAACGGGCTACACCGGCTACCTGAGCGCCTCAGAGCTTGAGCACGCTCAGGAGAGCCTGTCCAACCTGCTCAAGCTGCTGATTGACCGCACCCGGCCGCCGCAGATCATCTCGCGCTTGGAAGGGGACGCCATCATCTCATACGTCCGCATGGGCAGCCTGGGCCAGGGCCAGACGCTGGTTGAGACCACCGAGACCAGCTACGTGGCCTTTCACGCGGTGCTGGAGGACATGATCCGCAACACCAACTGCCCGTGCAGCGCCTGCCGCAACCTGCCAAACCTCGACCTCAAATTCTTCATCCACTTCGGCCAATTTTCGACCCAAAAGCTGGGGGCCCACACCGAGCTCATCGGCAGCGACGTGAACCTGGTTCACCGCCTGACCAAGAACCATATCCCGCAGGCCACGGGCATAAAGGCGTATGCGGCCTACACCCAGGCGGCCGTTGACGCCCTCGAAATCCACGAGCTGGCGGCCGGCTTCATCCGCCACGAAGAGGAGTACGAGCACCTCGGCCGGGTGACGGTTTACGTGCAGGACATGCGGCCGGTCTGGCAAGAGGAGCGCGAGCGCCGTCGCGTCGTCGTCACACCCGAAGAGGCCATTCTGACGCTGAGCTACGATTACCCGGTCTCCCAGATCCACTTGTGGGAAGTCATGACCGACGCCAAGACGCGCACGATCGCCTTCGGCACCATCCCGCAGGTACTGGTCGGCCGCAGGGGCGGCCGCACCGGCCCGGGCGCGTCCTACCACTGTTACCACGGCGACAAGCTGATACGCCTGCTGATCGTGGACTGGCAGCCGTTCGAGCAGATCACCTGCGACGAAGATAGCCCGGTGCCCAAGGTGCGCGCGCTGGCGACCTACCGCCTGACCCCCATCGAAGGCGGCACACGGCTGACGATCCACGTGGCCCGCGCGCACGGCGCCTGGCCGCTGGTCAAAGCCGGCGACTTCATGACCCGCCGCCTGATGGCCGGCCACAAACTCAAAAGCCTCAAGAACCTGGCCGACTACCTCCAGGCCGAAGCGGGACAGGAGCCGGCCGATGAGGCGGCGGCTTTGCCGGCCGAGGCGGTCCAGGCGGCCGTGCGCGAAGAATTGGCCGCCGGCTAGCTCAGGACGGCCAGCGCCGCGTCCAGCTGGGCCAGGCTGCGCCCCCGGCCCAACGCCAGCATGGACTCAAATAGGGGTGGGGAGACGGACTGGCCGGTGACCGCCAGCCGCAGCCGGCCGAGGAACGGGCCGGCCTTGCTGCTGGCGCTATGGCGCTCTCCGATCTGGCGCAGCCCCTCGCCAATCGTCTCCAAGTCGTAAGGCTCGGCCGTAGCCACAAAGGCTCGCGCCTCGCTGAAGGCCGCCAACGCCGCCTCCCGATCCAAGTTTTTGTCGGTCAGCGCTTCCGGGCTGAGCGCGGCCGGCTCGGCCGGGGCCAGGAACTGGAGCAACGCAGGCGCGTCACTCCACCTCTTCAGGCGCACGCTTAGCGAAGGCGCCAGGTGCAGCAACGCCTCCAAGGGCGCCTCCAGGCCGGCCCCTTCCAGAAAAGCTTGCAGCCCGCGGGCCAGCTCGGCCGGGGCCATGGCCTGGATGTACTGGCCGTTGAGCCAGTCCAGCTTTTCGTAGGGCAGCCGGGTTTCGGCCGGGTTGATGTCGGCCAGCTCGAAGCGCTCAATCGCCTCGGCCAGGCTGAAAATCTCCCGATCGCCGCCGAAAGACCAACCCACGCTGGCCAGGAAGTTGTTGAGCGCCTCGGGCAGGTAGCCGGCCGCGCGGAACTCCTCCACCCGCACCAGAATCTGCTGGCCCTGGTCATCGAAGGCTTGCTTGCGCTTGCTCAGCTTGCCCCGGCCGCTGGGGTTGAGGATGACCGGCATGTGGACGTAGAGCGGCAGCTCCCAGCCGAAGGCCCGGAAGAGGTTGACGTGCAGCGGGGCGGTGCTCAGCCATTCGATGCCGCGCGTCACGTGGCTGATGCGCATGAAGTGGTCGTCCACCGGGTGGGCCAGGTGGTAAGTCGGCAGGCTGCTCGACTTGAGTAGCACATAATCGGGGATGCGCTCATTCTGAAAGCGGATGTCTCCCCGCAGCAGGTCGGGTACCAGCGTGGCGCCCTCCAGAGGCATTTTGAAGCGGATGACGTAGGGCTGGCCGGCCGCCTCGCGGGCCGCGCTCTCGGCCGGGCTGAGATAGCGGCAGCGGCGGTCGTAGCCTTGGGGGCTCCTTTGGCCGGCCGCCTCGCGCCGGGCAGCCAGCTCCTCGGGCGTGCAGAAGCATTTGTAGGCCCGGCCGCGCGCCACGAGCCAATGGCCCCAGTGCTGGTAAAGCGCGGCCCGCTCAGTCTGCACATAGGGGCCGTACGGCCCACCGATGTCGGGCCCTTCGTCCCAGTCCAGCCCCAGCCAGCGCAGCGAAGCCATGATTTCCTCGCGGGCGCCCGGCCGGGTGCGCTTGACGTCGGTGTCCTCGATGCGCAGGATGAACTGGCCGTCGTAGTGGCGGGCGTACATCCAGGTGTACAGCGCGCTGCGGGCGCTGCCGATATGCAAATAGCCGGTCGGGCTGGGCGCAAAGCGGAGGCGAACAGACATGCGCAAGTCTGGGCGTCAGGCGGGCGGGCGACCGGCGGCCGGCGGCCGGCTAGCCAAATTCCTGCTTGCGATGGCGCATGAGCACCGACTGGACGACGCCGATGCCCATATACAAGGTGATGAGCGAACTGCCGCCGTAGCTGACAAAGGGCAGCGTCAGGCCGGTGACCGGCAGCAGACGCAAATTCATGCCCACGCTGACCACCGTCTGGAAAAAAAGGGCGGCCGCGATGCCGGCGCACAGCCAGCGGCCGGCCGGGTCAGGCGACAGGGAGGCCACGCGCAGAATGCGCATCAAAATAAAGCCCATCAGCGCCAGGACGATGACCGCCCCGAAGATGAGTCCTAGTTCCTCGGTGATCACGGCAAAGATGAAGTCGGTGTGCTGGACGCGCAGGAAGCCCAACTGGCTCTGGGTGCCCTGCAAGTAGCCCTTGCCCCAGAAGCCGCCGGAACCGATGCTGATCAGGGCCTGGTCAATGTTAAAGGCCTGCTCCGGCAGCGCTTCGGGGTCTAAGAAGGCGATGATGCGCTCCTGCTGGTATTCGGCCAGGGCGGGGTAGACGACGACGGCCGCCAGCACACCCGCGGCTGCCAAGACGAAAAAGTGGGCCAGGGGCAGGCCTGCCAGCCAGATGATGACGAACCAGATGACGCCGAAAAGGATTGACATGCCCAGGTCTGGCTGGATGAAAATGAGCATGATAGGGATGCCCACGTACAGCAGGCTGAGCAGCGTGTTTGACAGGCGTCGCATGTGCTGGCGCCGGTTGAGCAAGAATTGGGCCAGGGTGACGGAAATGAAGATCCGGCCGAACTCGCCCGGCTGGATCTCGATAAAGCCCAGGCTGATCCAGCGCCGCGAGTCGTTGTTGATTGCCCCGGCCAGGGCGACAAAGATGAGCGACGCCACCAGCACGGCATAGACGTACCAGTGGGCCGAAGTCAGGATGCGGTAATCAACCGCCGCCAGCAGCAGCATGATGCCGATGCCGCCGGCCGCCCAGGCGAGCTGGCGCTGCGGGTAATCCTCGAAGGCCGGCGCGCCGGTGACCGCGCTGCGGATCGCCAGAATGCCGTAGGCCGTCAACAGCAGCACGGCCGCCATCAGCCAGAGGTCGAAGTGGCGCCAAACAGACGTGCCTTTCACAAAGGGCGATTCTAGTCAGCGGCCGGCTGACGCGCAAGGCAGCCCAGAACCGCCGGGGACCGCAGACCTTCGGCCGCGGCCCGGCAGCCAACCCGGCCCGTCAAGCCAGATTGCGGCCCGGCCGCAGGCGGGGAAAATAGACCCCGGCCGCCAGCCGTGGCCCGGCAAATGGGAGATGAAGACAACCAACGACGAACCCCTTGACCTGCATATCGAAACCCTGGCGGTGCATGCCGGCGTCCGGCCGGACCCGGCCACCGGCGCGGTGATGACGCCCATCTATCAGACGGCCACATTCGCCCAGGAGGGCGTCGGCGGCCATAAGGGCTTTGAATATTCGCGCACAGACAACCCCACCCGCTCGGCGCTCCAAGCGGCCGTGGCCGCGCTCGAAGGCGGCGCCTATGGCCTGGCCTTTGCCTCCGGCATGGCGGCCATTGACACGCTTTTGCGCCTGGTGCCGGCCGGCGGCCACGTCATCTGCGGCGACGACGTTTACGGCGGCACCTTTCGGCTGTTTGATAAGGTCCTGAGCGGCTACGGCGTCGCCTTTGACTATGTGGACACGGCCGACCCGGCCGCGATCGCCGCCGCCGTCCGACCGGCGACCCGCCTCATCTGGCTGGAAACGCCAACCAACCCCCTGCTTCGCCTGGCTGACATCTCGGCCGCGGCCGAAATTGCCCATCGCGGCCGGGCCTGGCTGGGGGTGGACAACACTTTCGCCTCGCCGATGTTACAGCGGCCGCTGGCGCTGGGGGCTGATTTCGTCGTCCACAGCACTACCAAGTACCTGGCCGGCCACTCTGACACGGTCGGCGGCGTCATTGTGCTGAACGACGCGGCCGGCTACGAGCAACTGAAATTCCTGCAAAACGCGGCCGGCGCGGTGCCAGGACCCATGGACTGCTTCCTGACCCTGCGCGGCCTCAAAACCCTGGCGCTGCGCATGCAGGCCCACAGCCGGAATGCGCTCCGGATAGCGCAGTTCCTGGCGGACCATCCGGCCGTGCTGGATGTCTTCTACCCCGGCCTGGAGAGCCACGCGCAGTATGAACTGGCCCGGCGCCAAATGGCCGGGCCGGGCGGCATGCTCTCCTTCTTGCTTCAAGGGGGGGCGGCGGCCGCCGAGCGCCTGGCCAGCCGGACGCGCCTGTTCACCCTGGCCGAATCCCTGGGCGGCGTCGAGTCGCTGGTCGAGCTGCCGGCCGCCATGACCCACGCCTCGGCCGCGGACTCGCCGCTGGCGGTTGATCCCGGCCTGGTGCGGCTGTCGGTCGGCGTCGAGCATCCTGACGACCTGATCGCCGACCTGGCCCAGGCGCTGCGATGAGCCTGCCGGCGGCCCTGAAAGACGCGGCCGCGCTGCTGGTGCGGGCCGTGAAAAAGTGGCAGGCCGACCGCGCCCCGCGCATGGCGGCCGCCCTGGCCTATTACACCCTCGTTTCCCTGGCGCCGCTGATCATTATCCTGTCTACCTTTGTGCGCGGCTTGCTGCGCAGCCTGGTTGGCGCGGGCGAATTCGTGCGCCAGGTTGAGACCCTGACCGGCCGCATTGGCCTGGTCATGGGCGCGGATGTGGCCGCCATGCTCAATTCGCTGGTCGGCGATTTGCAGCGGCCGGTGACCCTGACCTTGACCGCCCTGGTCGGCCTGGGCGTCCTGCTGTGGGGCGCGTCCAACATCTTCAGCCAATTGCACGAGTCGCTGAACATCATCTGGGGCGTGCGCGTGCGGCCGGGCGAGGGCATCTGGAGCTTCCTACGCCTCAGGCTGCGATCCTTCCTGGCCCTGGCCCTGGCCGGCCTGCTGGCCTTCATTTTCTTCCTGGTGACGGCCGTCTTCTCAATTGCCGGCCCCGTGCTTCAGGCCCTCTTCCCCGGCCTGCTACCAGACCTGGGCTGGCTAAGCGTAATGCAGTTCGGCCTGGCCTTCGTCCTGAGCACCGTCCTGTTCGCCATCATTTACAACGTCATGCCGGAGCGGGACGTGCCCTGGCACGACGTCTGGCTGGGCGCATTGGTGACGGCCGGCCTGACCGGCCTGGGGCTGCTGATCTTGAGCCTGTACTTCCGGCTGCGCTCCTTCGGCTCGATCTTCGGCGCGGCCGGCTCGCTGATGGTGCTGCTGCTGTGGACCTATTACACAGCCCAGATCTTCTTGTTCGGGGCCGAATTTACGCACGTCCTTACCACCCGCGAGGCCGAGCCCGACGTAGCGGCCGGTCGCTGAGCCGGTTTGCGGCCCCGGCCGCCAGGGACTAAACTGTGGCCCGCGGCCGCCTGGCGGCCGGCTGGAAGCCATGCCCCTATTGCCCGGCGAGCTCCTGGGACACCGTTACCGCATCCTGGGCCTGTTGAGCCAGGCCGGCCGCGGCGCCCTCTACCGGGC
>JBOGUG010000062.1:0-7719 GCA_050696115.1 Promineifilaceae bacterium (SeqCode)
CCAACGCCAGGCCACCGGGCAACCACGAGGCCTGCGAAGGCTAGCTGTCGCCAGCAGCGGCTGGTGGGAAGCCGGCCGCACGATGGCATGCACATTATCATCGTCGGCCGTGGCCCAGAGGATTTCCCACCAGGCGTGGCGCATGGCCGTTAACTCCTGGCCGGCGGCCAGGTAGCCGAAGAGGTGGTCGCGCTCGGTCCAGGTTGTCACCCGGCCGTCGTCAGTCACCCAGGTGCGCAAACGCCGGCCGGCGAAGCCAGTGGCCCTGGCTGAGCCGGACCGGTTGGCGGCCCCGTCTGTCCAGCAAGGGCGCGATCCGCTCCACCAGGGCGGCCGGGATGGGTCTGCCCTGGCGAACAATGGCCTGAGCAGCGGCCTCGGCCCAGGCCCGCACCGGGCTCAGCTCGGCGCCGTCCTTGACTGAGCCGTCAATGACCGCCTCCAGGGTGGCCGGCAGGCGCTCGGGTAGGCGGCCGTAGAGGGCTTTGGTGAGCATGAGGATGTTGCAGAAGGCCCCCAACGTGCCCTGGTTGGCCGGCCGCCAAACCGTGCCCTGCCAGGGATCTCGGCTGGCAAAGACCTTCAAGCCGGGGCTATAGTAGCGGGCGCGCAGGTAGAGGAGTCCCGTCGCCACATCCTCCTGCTCGCCGGTGAAGCCGTAGACGCTGGTGCTGGCCCCCGCCTGAACCAGCAGGTTGCCGTAGGGTTCGTAGGTGATGGTGGATTGCACGGCCGCGCGGGCCATCTCGCTCCGCACGCTGCCCAGCCCATCGGCCAGCAGCTGCGAGAGGCCCAGGATGTCGTTGGCGTAGGTGGTGGTCACGGGTTGGCCGCTGCTGTGCTCCACCTGTTGCAGGCGGTTGCCAGCCCCGCCATAGACGTAATCGGCAAGGGGCTGACCATCCAGCGTAGCGGCCGTCAGCAAATTCCGCTGGTCGTAGACATAGGCGGTCACGCCGCCACCGGCCGGCGGCGATGGTAGGCGGAGTTTGGCCTCTAATGTCGCTAACTGGTGTGGCTCCTGGTGCTGACCCCAAAAAGCTGCACCTAACCGGTATGTGGTGAGTTGCTCTCCTCAAGGACATCATTCATGATATTGACGAGGAGAGAAACATGGCACAAAGCTATCCGCCGCGGTTCAAGTTCCAGGTCGTGCTGGAGTTGCTGCAGGGCGCACAGAGCGTGGGCCAGTTGGCCAAGAGCTACAACGTCCATCCCAACCCCATTCTGAAGTGGAAGAAAGAGCTGCTGGAGAAAGGACCAGAACTCTTCGCCCAGGACAACGCCTCGGCTGAATACGAGCGGCGCATCGGCCAGTTGGAACAACTTCTAGGCCGGAAGGAGGTGGAAATCGCGCTGTTAAAAAACTTCATGGGACAGCTACCATGAGTACGGCTCAGAAGGTCACGCTGGTGAAGTCGGTCCTCGGCGAATATTCTCTGGCCGCGGCCCTGGCGGCGGCCGGGTTGGCCCAGGCCAGTTGGTACTACCACCAACGCCAGAAGGTGGACTACCAGGCGAAATACGCCCACCTGCAGCCAGCACTGGAGCAGATCGCCCGCCAGCATCCCGCGTATGGCTACCGGCGGACAACCAGCGAGTTGCAGGAGAGCTATCACCAGCCGGTTAACCACAAGGTGATCCAGCGGCTCCATCAGCTCTGGGGGCTGTCGCTGCTGCGAACCACCCGAGCGCCCAAGCCCAGCGGCCTGCGCCAGGTCATCATTGCCGCTGGCTCGCGGGTCAACCTGGTCGCCCAACTGGCGGCCAGCGCGCCCTTGATGGCGCTCTACACCGACTTCACCGAGCTGCGCTACGCGGGTGGGACGCAAAAGGCCTACCTGATGCCCATCCTCGACCACGCCAGCAAGCTGGTCTTGGGCTGGGCCGTCGGCCGCAGCGCCAACCGGCCGCTGGCGCTCCTGGCCTGGCGCCGGGCGCGAGAAGTGTTGGGCGCTTGGGGCGTGGACGTGACCAACCTCATCATCCATCATGACCAGGATGCGGTCTACACCAGCTACGATTGGACCGGCCAACTGCTCCTGCGGGACCGACTGCACCTTTCTTACACCCTCGATGGGGCCAGGGACAACCCGGAAGTGGAGGCTTTTTTCAGCCGCTTCAAGAACGAGAACCGCTCGCTGCTGCTGGACGCGGCGACCATCGAGGCCCTGGTACAGGTTGTCACTGAGCGAATGAGCTACTACAACAAAGTCCGCCGGCACTCAAAGCTGGGCTACTTGCCGCCGTGGACGTACTTAGAACGCTGGCGGCAGGCTGCCAGCGAGGAGACATCTGACCGAAGTTCTGTCCTTGAGGATCACACCAAAACCTGAAAAATCGGTGCAGAATATGGGGTGCACCCCCGATAGCCAATGTCTGGGCAGAGTTTCCGAACGCTCTCTCTTGACACGAAAAGAAAGTACCTGCAACAGGTCAATAGGTACTTTCTGATAAAGGTGACTTCGCTGGAGCGTAGAACGTTCAGCTAGCTCTTGAAGAACTCAACCAGAACCAGCACCAGAACTTCCGGGGTGACCATGTGGGATTGGCCTTCGAGGGTTCGGCGGGTGGCGCTGGGCAGCATTTTTGCCAGGGCATCGGCACCGTTGTGTATCCAGGCGTCGCTGGCGCCACCGTCGGCAACCAGGACGGGTACGGTCACTGTAGCCCAGCGGCCGATGGGCAGCGGTTTGTTTTGCATGAGGTCGGCTACAAAGGTGCCGTCGTAGGCAATGGTGTGGGCGATGGCGGTCATTTTGTCCCATGTGGCGGCGTCTTGCTTCATCCCGCCGACGAATTCGGCGGGGATGCCGACAGCCTGGGTCATGAAGTATTCGACGGCTTCATCCCGCTTGCCATCCGCAATCAGTCTATTGAGGTGTGCGACGTAGTCGTGGGCAACGCCAAGACGGCCGTCATCGACAAGAAAGGGCGGTTCGTACACGGCAACCATAGTAATGTCAGGCGTTACGGCAGCGGTATCCAGGGTTACGGCACTGCCGGATGAAATGCCAAAGACCATAGCCTTGCCGCCCGCCTTGTCCACCAGGGCCTGCAGGTCTTCAATCTCGCGCTCCTTGGCAAAGGGCTGTGTGTCGCTGCTGTCGCCGCGACCACGGCGATCGTAGTTGTAAACGGCAAAATCTTTGCCTAATAGGTCGGCCAGGTGAGCCATCGTTGGATCAAAGGCACGATACGACATGGCGCCGTTCACTAGAATAACCGCTGGGCCGGTGCCCGTTTTATCGTAGGCGATCTTGGTGCCGTCTTTAGAAGTTACCGTTGACATATTGTTTCCCCTTTAACTTGCCTGATAGTTACCTGATGGCGAAGCTTTTGAAAGTTTTCCTCGGGAATGAGAGGTAATGATCTTGTTGATCACAAACCTTGGCGTCTTTGCGTCGAAAACTCCGTTTCGCCGAATCGCTGAATGACCGGCTATCCGGCTAGAACGACCCCGTCTCGATCTCTCCGGCACGCCGGTACGAAGCCACGATCACGCCTGCCGGCGAAGTTTTGCTCTCCACCAGCTCGAAGCGGGCCGGGATCGCGCCTTCGCCGAAGAGGCGCTTACCGCTCCCGACCGTGACCGGGAAGATCTTGAGCCACAGCTCGTCCACCAGGTCGTGCCGCAGCAGGGTCTGGAGGAGCGAGGCGCTGCCGTGGACCTGCAGGTCGGGGCCGTCGCCAGCTTTGAGCTTCCGGATCTCCGCGGAGACGTCGCCTCCCAGGAAGACGGACGTCTCCCATTCGTGCTCCGTGAGCGTGTTCGAGACGACGTACTTGGTTGCCCTGTTGATGCCGGCCCCCTCTTCCTCATGGTGCGGCCAGTAGGAGGCGAAGATCTCGAAGGTCTTTCTCCCGAGCAGCAGGTCGAAGGGCTTTCCCATCTGCGCGCCCATCTCCTCCCCGAGAAACTCATCGAAATAAGGAACGGTCCAGCCGCCATATTTGAAACCGCCGGAGGCGTCTTCCTCGGGCCCGCCAGGCGCCTGCATGACTCCATCCAGCGTGACGAACGTCAAAACAATGATCTTTCTCATCCTGGTTCTCCTTCACCGGTGTTTTCCATACGTCGATGATACAGCAGGGGAGAGGCTCTGTCTTGAACAAAGCGGCATCTGCTGCGGCCAATCTGTTTTCGCGTGGCGTCTCTAGGTTACCGAACGCTCTCTAAATAGTGTCCCTAGGGCTTCAGCCGGTTCAGCATGGCCTGCCAGTGGCGGTGTTCCTCGCCGGTGAGCTGGCTCAGGTAAATCTGGGTCGTGTTGAGGTGGGCGTGGTCCAGGAAGTGCTGGGTCTGCTGGATATCGCCGCTGGCCTGCTGGTAGAGCTCGGCGCCCAGGTGCCTCAGCGAATGAAGGCTGACCGCCCCCGGGTCCAGCCCGGCCCGCCGGGCGTAGCGCTTCAGCGCCGGGCTCATCGCCGCGCCGGTGATGGGTTGCTCACCCTCCGGCTTGGCCGTCCGGCGGTAGGCGCGCAGATATTCGCCGTTGCCGACGGTAGCGGTGAAGACCGGGCTGCCATCCTCTAGCACCCGGCCGGCCACCTCCAGGTAATGCTGGATAGCCAGCCAGACGGGCGGCGGCAGCTCCTTCCACCTCATTCGGCTGCCCTTCAGGCGGGCACGGTAGCTGGCCCTCTCCTTCTCGACCCGCAGGTCGCGGCCGCGCAGCTCGACCACGTCGCGCCGGCGGCCGACGCGGCCGGCGGCGGGCTGGGCCACAGCAATTTCCGGCTCATGAAGATCCAGCACGGGGGCGGCGGCGGGCCGCTGCCGGACTTCACCCACAACTACGACGCGGCCGGCGCCGTGGTGACGCTCGTGACGCAGAAGAGCGGGGGCAGCGACACGCAGAGCTTCAGCTACGACCACCTCGGCCGGCGGCCGTCCGGGCTGCATCGGCAGGGGCTCTCGGGTATCAACCAGAAGCTGATAGGGCCGCTCGTCAAAGCAAATGACCGGTTGCCACGCTTTGTAAGGCTCGGCATAGGGGGTCTAGCACATCGTCCATGCGCCAGATGAAGTCGCTGCCCACGCTGGCGATACACCATTGCTCCTGCCGCCAGGGCTTCAGCTCGTTCTTTTCAGCGTCCGCCGAACCGTTTCATCCGATATGGGCTCATCGATGACACTCAACTCCACCAATCGATCGGCCAACAACTGCATCGTCCAGCGCTCATACCGTTCCGGTGCGTCACTGCAAGCCAAGGCCACTAAGAATGCTTCTTGCTTGCCATCCAGTTTCTTGACCCGCCCTGGTCGGGGCTTGTCTTCCAGGGACTTCTCTTTCACCCAGCGCTGGCGCGTTTTCGCCACCGTCTGTGGCCTCACCCCGTGCCACCGGGCTATCTCCGTATCCGTTTTGCCGCCATCGCTCCACAGCACCGTTTGGGCGCGACGGATGATGCGCGCCTTGTGTTTGCCTTTCCTGACGATCGCCTCAAGCTCTGCACGCTCCGCAGCGCTCAACACAGCCGGGTGCTCTTGCTTTCTTGCCATCGTTGGTATCCCCCATGTTTTCCATCGAGGATACCACATTCGTTTATTTTCTTGTGTGGCGAAACAGGAGCAACTTCTGGATAATACGCGAAGTGATTTTCAGAAGTGGGCGCGCTGCCGAAAGAATTGGCGCGTCTCCACCGATTTGAGCATCTTCTCCGCACGATTTACCCAGCACAGTCGGTCCACTGGACACGTATCGCGCACCAGGCTGGTTACTCCGATCAATCGCACCTCATTAAGGATTTGTGGCCTTTACCGGGTATACGCCAACCGACTATCTGCGGCTGCGCCGCCAGTTGTACGCTGAGTGCCCGGAACAAGACCAGCATCTCCGCACCCTGCCGATTGATTGATTTTTTACAAGCCAGCTGTGGTAGGCTAGGCGGGATGATACGTCTATTCGGATGAGCAGAAAGGAGCCGCCGATGGGAAAAGTCACTTTCGATATCGGTATGTCCCTTGATGGTTTTGTCTCGGGCGCAAACGTCCGCCCTGAGGCAGGCCTGGGTGATGGCGGTGAACGCCTGCACGACTGGTGGTTTACCAGCACGGACCCGCGCAACCGTAAGATCGTGGAAGCGTGGGTAGACGCAGGCGCGATTATCACAGGCCGAAGAACGTATGATCTTTCAATACCCTACTGGGGCGCAGATGGACCACTCGGCTCCGCGCGGGTGCCAACCATCGTCCTTTCACACAGCGTGCCCAACGATATCCCTGAGGGCGGTGTGTATATTTTCGCGGATAGCGTTAAAGCCGCGTTTGAAAAAGCGAAGCAAGCTGCCGGCGATAAGGAGATCGGCGTCCAGGGGCCAATCACCGCGCGGCAACTCATCCAACGCGGCCTCATTGATGAGATTTTTATCCATCTGGTTCCGGTGCTGTTTGGCAGCGGCACGCGCTTGTTCGATAACCCGGACGGTGAGCATATCCCGCTCGAACCGGTCGAGGCGATCGAAACGCCGGAGGTGATTCACATGCGCTTCCGCGTCGTGAAGTGAGCGCCAGGAACGAGCGAGATTGAAAACCGCATGAGTAAGGGACAAGAAATTAGCGCCATCGCCAGGGCGATCACTGCCTCCAACCCGTACGCGGTTGTGCGACGTCAGACAAAATGGCCCAGTTGAGCGGTTTGGTTATGGGACACTTTTCAGCCATAGCTACGCCTGGCAGGAGCCACTATGGCCAAGAAGAGCAAGCAGAAGCCGTCGGCTGAAGAGACGATCCGCACGATCCGGCGGGCAACGCGCAAGAAGTACACCGCCGATGACAAGATCCGGATCGTGCTGGAAGGCATGCGGGGCGAGACGGGCATCCGCGAGTTGTGCCGGCACTAGGCGATCGCCACGAGCCTCCCTCTACTACAGCTGCAGCGGGGAATTCACCGGAACGATAGAGTCTAATATAGTAACAATCTAGGAGCAAAAAAACCGATATGAGAAAAATAATCGTAGAAGCTGAAGTGTCGGTCGATGGAGCCATGGGTGGGGAGAACATGGATTTTTGGAAGCAGCTTTTTCCATTCCACAGCGCGGATGTTCAAGAATATCTCAACGAGCTTCTGTTCATGCCAGACGCGCTCTTGATGGGTCAGAAGACCTACGAATCCTTCGCCAAAGTCTGGCCGACCAGGCAAGGAAAAGACGCGGACAGGATAAACAGAATGCCCAAGTATGTCGCGTCCCGAACCCTCAAGGAGCCGCTTCAATGGAACGCTACGCTCATAAAGGGGGACGTTGCTGAGGAGATCAGAAAGCTCAAGCAAGGGCCGGTCAGGAGTTTGTTGCAGTATGGCGTGGGCGAGTTGACGCACACAATGCTCAAGCATGGCCTTGTGGATGAATTCCGCATTCTCGTGTATCCGTTTGCTTTCGGAGAAGGGCCGCGCATCTTCGAGCAGATGGGCGTCAATATCCTGAAGCTCTTGGACACCAAGACGTTCAGTTCAGGCGTCGTCGCTCTCCATTATCAGCCTCAACAGTCTGTGTGAGAGGAAGAGGCTTGCTAGGTGATTTTGCGCCGCCAACTTCACCGGAATCGATTTACATCAATGGTTTCAAAGTACTCTCTCAAGAACTGGCTGCCCTGCCACTTGTGGTATCTGGCTGGGTGAGTTAGCGGCAGCAGTAAGGGCATTTAGCAGCAGCCCCATGAGACCCGCGAGGAAGATTGCGCCTGTCCACACGTGGATGCTCCAGCCGATGCCAACG
>JBOGUG010000063.1:0-2739 GCA_050696115.1 Promineifilaceae bacterium (SeqCode)
TCCCATTTCCTCAGCCGTGAACTGGAACGGCGATGGTACCGTGATCAGGACCGCACCATCTCTTTGATTGTAACCGAGAACCGCTCGAGTGAGCAGGGCGCGATCATCCACGCCCAGGTCGCCGCCGCTGTCCAGTACGCCACTTACTTCACCGCGAAGCCGCCAACGGCCGCCAGCCGCCTTATCACCGCCGGTGAGATAGAAAAATGGTGGCATAGCCCGGCTCTAGCCTTGAGAAACTGAGCTGAAAGGGCAGCGGCTGAACATAGCTAGGTGATCACCTCAGCAATTCTTAGCCGGTCGCTGCTGGCAACAATGACCCTATCAACCCGGCCAAAAGCATTCCCCCAATAACCTACTCGCCTTACCCCATTCATCCCCAAGCCAGCGCTTGTCGCTGGCTTTTTGTTTTGGAGGGTCCCATGACGTTTGAAGATTGGATGCAAGCCGTAGATGCGGTCGTAGGCGACATCGCCTTTGGGCTGAGCGTCCACGACCTGCCCGACATCGATTTCCGTGCCCTGTATGACGCCGGGGAGACGGCCCAAGCGGCCGCTGAAGAAGCCCTGGCCAACGCCGACTTTCCCTTTGACGATCTGAACTATCTGACCTGAGAGGTGATTCGATGTCTACAAAAGTGATTCAACTGGCCCAGCTAGAGGAAGTTGTCCAGGAAGATTTGCATGAGGGCAACATCGTCCGCGTTGTCGTTCTGGACATCACCGAAAGCGTCTCCTCCCAGGTGCCCGCCTTACGCATGGCGGGCCTGGGCGTCCACGTGCGGGCGATCAATGACGCGGGCCATATCCTGGCCTGCTATCTGCCGGTGGCCCGCATCCAACTGTACAACGGCCGGCGCGACGGCGACCCGACCTGGAAGGCTTATGACGAGGCCTGGGAGAAGGCCGAAGCGCTCAAAGTACGCGTCCTAGACTACCTTCAGGGTATCGCTGCTGAAGAGGGATTCACCGTCCGCGCCGCCGGCCTGATTGACATGGGCGAGACGCGGCCGCTGCCCGCTACCTGGAAAGCTGACCGGCCCTGAAATAACCACAGCTCAGAAAGAGCCGCGCTCATGACCGCCTTCACCTCGGCTAACGCCGCGCATGGGCTGAGGGTGAATAGCTGGCCGGACAGGCTCATCCTCGCCATTCATCCCATGTGGGAGATAGACCATGCACGCGTTCAGCACCCGCCTGACTTTCATATTCGACCCCGGCCACGGCTGGCTCAAAGTGCCGCTGGTTGAGATAGCCACGCTGGGGATCGAAGGGCAAATCAGTCCCTATTCCTTCATCGAAGGGCAGTATGCCTTTCTGGAGGAAGATTGCGATTGCCCCCGCTACCTGGAAGCCCGCGTTGCCCAGGGTATTCCCCAGCCCGAAATCACAGAGCAGTACGTAGACCGCTTTGAACGGCCATACCGGGCCTTCCACGACCCATCCTTGGACGCGGCCTTCTGGGGCAAGCTGCGGAGGTGAGCCATGCCAAGCATCAAGGTGTACCGCCCCAAGTGGCGGGCTAAGCCCGTTCGGGAACGGATCCCTGACGCCCCGATCTCGATTGAGAGGCCGCGCACGTGGGCAGTGATGCCGCCGGTAGATAGTGAGGCGCGGCCATGACCACGCAGCTCGCCTTTTCCTATCACCCGTTGCCCCAGGCGCGCCGCCGGGTCTGCGACCTGCCGGCCGAAGAGCGGCCGCTGGTTCGCCTCCACCACGCCGGCGCTGGCGCGCTGGCCGCCACGGAATTGCTGGCTTTGGTGCTGGGCACGGCCGACGCGCCTGGCCTGGCAGGTGAGCTGCTGGCCCGTTTCGGCTCACTCCACCAGTTGGCCCGGGCCAGCCAGGCGCAACTGCTGCGCGTGCCTGGTATCGGCGAGGCCCAGGCCGGCCGCCTGCTCGCCGTGCTGGAGCTGGGCCGCCGCCTCCAGGGGCCGCCGGCCGGTGAGCGGCCGCGCATCACCAGCCCGGCCGATGCTGCCAACCTGCTGATTCCGCGCCTACGTCACCTCGAACAAGAAGAACTTCACGTAGTCCTGCTGGACACGCGCAATCGCGTGCTGGATATCCGCGCCGTGTATCGGGGTAGCTTAAACACGAGCCTGGTACGCATCGCCGAAATCTTCCGGCCGGCCATCGAGGCGCCAGCGGCGGCCATCGTGGTGGCGCACAATCACCCATCCGCCGACCCTTCGCCGTCGCCGGAAGACATCACCGTTACCAGGCAGATCGTCCAGGCCGGCAAGCTGCTGGACATTGACTGCCTGGACCACCTCATCATCGGCCACACCTACGTGTCTTTGAAGGAACGCGGCCTCGGCTTCGACTGAGCCCCCTACCCCTGACTGGAGAAAAGCCATGATCGAATTCCTGGCCCGGGCCGACGACGGCCAGAGCTTCACCCTGGCCATCAGCGGCGCGCGGCGGAGCTACCCCAATAATAAGGAAGGCAGGCGGCAGGCAATTCTGGACGGGCTGGCGGCGCTTGAGCCCATCACTGCCGGCCAGGACGTTTATCTGTCCAGTGATGCCGCCCTGCAAATCGTGGCCAGCGTGCTTTACCCAGACGGGATCCAAACCGAAGTAGCCTATCAGGTGGTCTACGGGGTAACCGAGAAGGCGTTCATTCACATCGGCTATGGCGAAGAAGTTAAACTGGGCCCGCCCCACGTTCCCTTCCCCGCCCGCGGCCAATACCGCAAACGGCTGCCGGCCGCGGATCCAGACGCCATACGCC
>JBOGUG010000064.1:0-11771 GCA_050696115.1 Promineifilaceae bacterium (SeqCode)
ACGCCACCGCCGGCGGCCGCGGCCTGGTTGGCGCTGAAAGTGCTGTTGCTCACTTCGGCCGAGCCGCCGGCCAAGGCCAGGCCGGCCCCGTTGGCGGCCGTGTTGGCGTTGAGCGTGCTCATCAGCATATCCAGGCTGCAACCGTCCAGGAAGAGGGCGCCGCCGTCCTGGGTCGCCTGGTTCGCAGTGAGGGTGCTGTGGGCAATCATGATCGGCGCGTCCTCACAGTGGATGGCCCCGCCCTGAGTGGCCAAGTTGGCGCTCAGCACGGTAAAGTCAATGTTCAGTATCGCCAGCTCGCCGACAAATAGGGCGCCGCCGAATTCGGCCGAATTGCTGAAAAAGGTGCTGGCGCTGATGGACATTTCTTCGGCTTGCAACGGGACGGTGTGGGAGTGGACGGCCATGAAAATGGCGCCGCCAGACTCGTAAGCCAGGTTGCCGCTGAAGGTGGTCTGGCTGAGGATGCCGCCGGTGCGGCTCTCCAGCGCGCCGCCAACATTGGCCACGTTGGCCTCAAAGCTGGTGGCGCTGATTTCCAGCGGGCCGCTGTTGTGGATGGCGCCGCCGGCCCCGGTAACCTGGTTGGCGCTGAAGAGGCTGCCGCTGACGCTCACCTCCCCATCGCTGTCAATCGCCCCGCCGGTTTTGGCCGAGTTGCCCACGAAGGTCGTGCCGGCCACTATAAGCGTCCCGTTGTTGCCAACATGGATCGCCCCGCCGGTCGAATCGGCGACGTTGCCGGCAAGGAGGCTGTCGCTCAGGCTGAGCGCGCCGAAGGCCTGGATGGCGCCACCTTTTTCGCCCTGAGCCGAGACCTGGCCCTGGATCAGGCGCAGATCCTCCACTGACACGGCCGCGCCATGGGCTATGTGCAGGAAGCGGTCGTTGAGGCCCATGTCCACCGTCAGCGCGTCGGCGCCCAGGCCGATCAGGGCCAATTGTTCGGTGACGGTGAAGCCGGCGGTCAGCGCGATGGTGGCGCCCGTCAGGCCGGCGTCAAATTGGATCGTGTCCAGCCCGGCCGAGCCATCATGGACACACTCAAAGAGTGTCGTGTTTGTCTCGGCCGCCTGCATCGCTTCGGGCAAGGTGCAGAAGCCGTCGGCCCCGATCGCGGCCGAAGCGCTGTCCACCGTGATGGTCACGTCGTTGGCGGCCGCCCAGCCCCGAGCGACCAAGCCGGAGGCGGCCGCCAGCCCCCAGGCACCTAACAGGGCGCCAGCCAGAATGAGTCCCCGCCGCTGCCAAGAAGTCATGGCCCACCTCCTCCACGTCATTCTACAACGGCCGCCAGGCTATCTTATCCCCTACAAAAGTCCTGATGCAGAAGTACTATCGGGCTGCTCAGCCCTTGCGCAGCACGCCCACCAGATGCACGCCCCGGCCGGGGCCGAGCCGTCGCTCGAGCCAGGCCAGCGGCCGCAGCAGCCTCGGGGCCAGCGCCAGATAAGTTGGGTCGGGCACGACAGCCAGCCTGGCCAGGGCCAGTCCGGCGCCGGCTGCCAGGCCTCTAAGTTCGGCCTGGCTATTGGCTCGGTAAGCGACGCGGAAGGTGTCAGCAGCCGCTCGGCCGTAGAGGTGGGACACCAGCTGAGGCTGCCGCCCGGCGGCGCGGGCCAGGCGTCCAAGCCGGCCATAAGAGGCCACCAGCGGGTGGCGGCGGTTGGGGGTGATGAAGACGAGAGCGCCGCCGGGCTTCAGCACGCGGCCGATCTCGGCCAGGGCTTCCTCCGGCCGGGCCAGGTGTTCCAACAGCCAACTGGCCAGGGCCAGGTCGAAGGCGGCGTTGGCGAAAGGCAGCGACCCGGCCCTGGCGGCCGCCCGCGCCAGCCGGCCGCCCAGGCGGTGCTCAGCCAGCGATCGGGGATCGGGGTCAACGCCGGTTACGAGTTCCAGGGAATGGCCTAGCTGTTCGATCAGGCCGCCCCGGCCGCAGCCAACGTCTAGAAGGCGGCCCTGCGGCGGCAACAGCTCGCGCGCCCAGGCGGCGAAAAGCTCGGTCGCCGGCCGCCAGCCGGGATGGCTCGTCTGGTAGGCCTCGCGCAGGGCGTTTTGCCTGTCGAGGGAGAGCATGCGTTGTTCAGACCTTCGGCAGGCTGGCCGCCTCCGGCAGGTCCGCTTAACGGGAGAAGGGCCTTAAACCTCGGCCATCCACCACTCGGTGAACGACGTGCAGCGGCCGCTTTTGTCGAGCCGGATGAGCCACAGGTTGTGGTATACGGGCGGCTTCTGGCCGGGATACTCCGTCCGACCGCGCACGACGCCGACGTCATCGAACAGCCCCAACACGTCGTAGGCAAAGGTGTACGTGCCAGGCGCATCCTGGCGCTCGATCCAGCCGGCCACGATGGCGTCCCGGCCGCGCCACGGCTGGCGGAAGGGGGCGGTGTAATATTCGGCCTGGTCGCTGAAGAGCCGGCCGATGTCGGCCGGGTCGTTGCTGGCCCAGGCGCGCCGGTAGCCCTCCACCCAATCGGTGATCTGGCTCGCGTCCATCTCAGTAGCCTCCCAGCAGCCTGTCCACGGCGGCCGACAATTGGGCCAGGTTGCGCACCTGGTAGACCGCGTCGCAGTGCGGCTCATAGTCCAGCATGTCGCTGTCGCCGGTGCCCCACTGCCGGCGATGCTCCGGATTGAACCAAAAGAGGCGCTTGGAGCGCCGGCCAACTTCCTTAAACAGGTCAATGCGCGGCGAGTTGTAGTTGTTGCGGCCGTCGCCCAGAATGATGACCGTGGTGCGGTTGTTGACCGAATCAGACCAGTGCTTGAAGAACGACTCCAGGCTGCGGCCGAGGTCGGTGGCGTAATAGCCCGGCGGGATGGCGTGCAGCACCTCGGCCACGGCGTCGGCCGGCCGGCGCCCGGCCAGGGTGATGCTGATCTCCTGCAGGTCGGCGTTAAAGGCAAAGCTGCGCGTCTTGGCCACCTGGTCTTGCAGTTCATAAATCAGGCGCAGCATGAACTCCGCCACAGCCCGCATGGAGGTCGAGACGTCGCAGACCATGACCAGGCTGGGCTTGAGCTTGCGCCGCTTGAAGCGCAGCGCGAAAGGCACGCCGCCATAGCGCTGGTTGGCGCGCAGGGTGCTGCGGGCGTCGAAGCGGCCGGCCTTGCCCCGCTTACGCCGCAGGGCGGCCCGGCTGCGGAGCTGGGCCACCAGCCGGCGCACCTCGACCCGCAACTGGTCGGCTTCCTCTTCGGTCAGGTTTTGGAACGGCTTCTGCATCAAGTCAGAGCCGAACAGTTCGCGCGGCCGGTCGGCCCGCTCCTGGGCGATCTGCAGGCCGACGTGTTGGGCCACCTGCTCGGCCAGCGCCTCGCGGTTGGCCTCGACCACGCCCAGCAACTTTTGAATGGCTTCCTGGCTCATGCCCATTTCGCGCAGCTTCTGCACCAGCTCCTGGATCAGCTGCTCCAGGTGCTGGAAGCCCATCTGGCGCAACAAGCGCCGGCTGACCCAGCGCGCCTCGGCCGGGTTGTTGGCCCACTGGACACCGGAGCGGCGGGCCAGCTCTTCAAGCTCCTCTTTGGTTGGCCCCTGGCCGCTGGTCAGCCAGTCCAGCAACTGCTGCAAGCGGCCGCTGATGGCCGACAGGGCCGCTTCGAGCATCTGCTGCTCTTCGGGGCTGATCTGGTCTAGCGCGTTCTGCAGCGGCGGCCCACCGCTGCCGAAGTAGAGGGGAAACAGCTCGTCGAAAACGGGGAAGTCGTCTGCTTCCTTAATCAAGGTGGCGCGCAGCGACTGGCGGAAGAGGCCCTTTTCGGCCACGCCAACGACGTTCACAGCCCGTAGGGCGTCGTTCGACTCGGCCAGCGAGACGCGCACGCCGGCCGCGCGCAGGCCGCGGACGAATTCAACGATCCGGTCGTCCATAGCCCTCTCCCCGGCCGCGGCCGCCGTTGCCGTCCATCATCCGGCGCGCCTTTTGCACGTCGGCCTCGTATTTCAGAAGCACGGTCAGCGTGTTGCGCAGCGTGGGCTCGTCAATAGCGCGCGCGTTCAGGCTGACCAGCGCCCGCGCCCAGTCGAGCGTTTCGCTGATGCTGGGCGCCTTCCGCAGGTCCATGTGGCGCAACTGCTGCACCACTTCGACCGCCTGGCGGGCCAGCTCCGGGCTGAGGTCGGGCACCTTCAGCCGCACAATCGCCAACTCGGCCTCCAGCGACGGGTAGTCAATGAACAGGTAGAGGCAGCGCCGCTTGAGCGCCTCGCTCAACTCGCGGGTGTTGTTGCTGGTCAGGAGCACCATCGGTTGGTGCACGGCCGAGACGGTGCCGATTTCGGGGATGCTGACCTGGAAGTCGCTCAGCACTTCCAGCAAGAAGGCCTCGAACTCCACGTCGGCCCGGTCAATCTCGTCAATCAGCAGGACGACTGGCTCCTCGGAGGTGAGGGCGGTCAACAGCGGCCGGGGGAGCAAGAACTTGTCCGAGAAGAAAACATCCTCTTCCTGAGCCAGGCGCTCGGCCGCCTCGGCCAGGCTGCGGGCGTCGCCCAGCACCTCGTGCAGCGTGTCGCGCAGCAGCTGGGTGTAGAGCATCTGCTTGGCGTACTCCCACTCATACAGCGCCTTGCTCTCATCCAGCCCCTCGTAGCACTGCAGCCGGATGAGCGGCCGGCGGGTGGCCGCCGCCCAGGCCTTGGCCAGCTCTGTTTTGCCCACGCCGGCCGGCCCCTCAGTCAAGACCGGCTTGCACAGCGACTGGGCCAGATAGACGACCGTGCCGATCTCTTCTGAGGCGATGTATTGCTGGCGCTCCAGCCGGTCACGGGCTTCGCTGATGTCTCGAAACATATGCTCTCCTCCGACAGAAGTTGGTCGTTGGGAACGGGAAATTGGTAAGGTGAACGGCCAACGCCAAATGGCTGGCGAACCCATTGTACGGGGCGGGGCGAAAATCGTAAAGACGCCGGCCGCGCCGCTTAACTGAGTTTCAGTTTATGTCCGCCGGCCGAGATAGGTCAGGCTGCCCTCCGGCCGAAAGCCAAGCGCCGCGTACAGCCGGAGAGCCCGCTGGTTGTCGCTCCAGGCGCCCAGCCGGACGCGCTCAGCGCCCTGAGCGCGCAGCTCGGCCAGCGCCGCCAGCAGCAAGGCGCGCCCCAGGCCGCGGCCTTGGTAGGCGGGGATGAGGCCGATGGGCTCGATTTGAGCCTCGGCCGTCTCGGCCCAGCGCAGCCAGGCGAAGCCGGCCGGCGCCGGGCCATGATACAGGAACAGCAAGTCGGCCGGATCGGACAGCTCGGCGGCTACTTCGGCGTCACTCAGGTAGGCTTGGTGCCAGGCCAAGCCGCCGAATGACTGGGCGTACAACTGGCGAAAGAGGGCCGCGGCCGCGGCCCGCCCCAGGCTCCGAAGCGCGTAGCCGGCCGGCAATTCGGCCGGCGGCAGCCTATCCAACTGGTCGCGGACCAGGCTGCGCTCCTCGTGCTCGACGGTGAAGCCGTGAGCCAAAAGGAAAGCGGCCGACGCGCCTTCAAGGGAGGCGACGGCGTGCGTGAGGAGGGAGATAGGGCCGCCGCGCAGGTCGGCCAGAATCTGGCCCAGCAGCCGGCTGCCCAGGCCGCGACGCTGCTCGGCCGGGGCGACGCAGCCCTGCAGGTTGGCCAGGTGGGGCAGGCCGGGCACAGGCCGGGCCCGGGCGTAGGCCAGCGGCCGGCCGGCCTCTAACAGGACCCAAACGCGGCCGCTCTGCAGACGGTGGCGGAAGCCGGCCGGAGTCAGCCTGGCGGCCGGCAAGGCGGCGTTGTGCGCCTGGCGCAATGGCTCCAGGTCGGCCGGCCGAAGCGGCCGGATGACGATGCCGGCTCCGGCCCGGCCTGGGCTCATTCCTCCTCCGGCCCGAAGTCGCGCCCCTCCATCCGCCGCCGGTAGGCGGCGTAATCCGGCAGCCGGCGCTGGTAAGCCTGGCCCATGAGCGGCGAGGAGATAATGAAGTCGGCCGAGGCCAGAGTCGTCGCCACCGGGATGTTCCACACGGCCGCCATGCGCAGCAGGGCGCGCACGTCGGGGTCGTGCGGCTGGGCCTCGAGCGGATCCCAGAGGAAGATCAGACAGTCTATCTCGCCCTCGGCAATCTTGGCGCCCACCTGCTGGTCGCCGCCAAGTGGCCCGCTCTGCAAGCGCCTGACGCTCAGGCCGGCCTGTTCTTGTAGCACCAGGCCCGTCGTGCCGGTGGCGTACAGGACGTGCTCTTTGAGCGTCGCCAGGTGGCGGCGGGCCCACTCGACCAAGTCGTCTTTCTTGTTGTCGTGCGCCACCAGAGCGATCTTCTTTACCCGCCCGATGGCCCGCTGATCTTGTTGCATAATCTGTTCCCTCGCCTCAGGCCCGATTGTAGCCCAGCCAGGGCCGATCCGGGCCGGCCGGGAATTCCAGTTTATCCCGGCCGCCTGATTGCCGCCCGGCCGGCCTTGGTCTAAGATCGGCCGCCCATGCAGCCGGTGCTCGGCCGATTCGGCCCCTTCCTGATCCACAGCTATACGCTGGTCATGGGCCTGGGCCTGGCGGCCGTCGTCTTACTAACCAAGCGGCTGGCGGCCGGCGACCGGCCGGGCAGCGCCGGCTGGCGCGACGCCTTGGCCTGGACGGCGCTGGCGGCGCTGGCCGGCGGCCGGATCGGCTACGTGGCTGCCAACTGGACCTACTTCCAGCAGGCAGCGGGCGAAATTGCCCTACTCTGGCTGGGCGGCCTCAGCTATCATGGGGCGCTGGCCGGCGGGGCGGCCGGCCTGTGGGCTTGGGCACGGCGGCAAGGGCGGTCCGCTGGCCGCTACGCCGGCCTGTTCGCCCCCGGCCTGGCGCTGTTGAGCGCCTTCGGCTGGGCCGCCTGCTACCTGGAGGGCTGCGCTTCCGGCCGGCCCGCCCCTTTTGGGCCGCTGGCGGCCGGCCTGCCCGACGCCTACGGCATTGAGGCGCTGCGCTACCAGACCCAGGCGCTGGGGCTGCTGCTGGCCCTGCCCGCGCTGGCGTTGGCACTGTGGGGCCGCGGCCGCTGGCCGGGGAAGGTTCTCTTTTGGGTGACCCTGCTGGCTTTGAGCGCCGGCCGGCTGGCGGTCGCCCCGCTGCGCGGCGACCCCGTCCCGCTGCTGGCCGACGCGCGCCTGGACGTGTACTTGGAGGCCGGCCTCAGCCTGCTGGCGGCTGGCATGGCGCTGAAAGGAGGGCCTGGAAATTGGCAACGACGCTCAGGCTAGCTCTGGCGCAGATCAGCCCGGTGTTAGGCGACGTCGAAGCCAACCTTGAGCTGCACCTGGCTCAAGCGGCGGCCGCGGCCGAGCAGGGCGTTGAGCTGTTGGTCTTTCCGGAGCTGTCGCTGACCGGCTACCTGCTGCGCGAGCAGGCATCTGAGGTCGGCCTGCCGGCCGGCGACGACGGCCCGCTCTGGCGCGCCCTGCGCCAAGCCAGCCGCCAGCTCGACCTGGTGGTCGGATTTGTGGAGCGCGACAGGCGCCAGCAGTTTCGCATCGCCAGCGCCTACCTCTCCCAGGGCGCGCTGCGCCACGTCCATCGCAAGGTCTACTTGCCCACCTACGGCATATTCGAAGAGGGGCGCTATTTCGGCCACGGCAACGCCGTGCGGGCCTTCGACAGCCGCTTCGGCCGGCTGGGCCTGCTGATTTGCGAGGACTTCTGGCACGTGAGCGCGCCCTACCTGCTCTGGCTCGACGGGGCCGATATCCTGGTGCTGACTTCGGCCTCGCCGGCCCGGCCGCTGGCCGGCGGCCAGCCCAGCGACAGCGCCCGCTGGGTCGAGCGTGTCAACCAGGCCTACGCCTGCCTGTTCACCAACTTCGTCATCCACTGCAACCGCGTCGGCCGCGAGGAGGGCGTGGCCTTCTGGGGCGGCAGCGCCGTCTACGATCCCTCCGGCCGGCTGTTGGCCCAAGGGCCGTATTTCAAGGAAGCGCTGGTGGTGGCCGACCTCGACCTGGCTGAGCTGCGGCCGGCGCGGGTGCGGTTGCCGCTGCTGCGCGACGAACGGCTGGCGCTCACCCGGCGCGAGCTTGAGCGCATTATCGAGCAAGGGGAATAATGAGGCTCCGGCCGGGGATGGGGTAGAATGGGAGGCAAATGCATCTAGCCATTAGCCTTGCGGCGCTCGACCCCGACACGCCCCGCGCCCTGTTGCGGGCAGCCGACCTGGGCTATCGCTTCGTCGAAATCCCCCTGCGGCCGGACGAGTTCGATTACGGCTACCGGCGCAAGCCCAACGCCCGCTTTTACCGCGAGCTGCGCCAGCAGGCCGACGCCCTCGGCCTGGCTGTCTGGTCGGTCGCCAGCCTGCCGCTGAGCCAGGAGCAGATGTTCTCCGGCCGGGCGCGCAAGGAGATCTTACTCGGCGGGGCGGCCGCGGCCGGCATCCTGGGCGCCCGCGTTTTCGTCGTCCAGCCGGCCGACATCTACGCCTCCGAGGACGCCTTCTACGCCGGCCTGCAAGGCCGCAAGGCCCCGGCCGTGGTCGAAGGTTTTGACGAGATCTGGGCCCAAGTGGTCAACCGGCGCATGACGCTGGCGCTGCAGAACCGCGACTATTGGCTTGGCAGCCCGCTCACCAACCAGCCCGACCGGTTGGCCGACTTGCTCGAAGAGCTGGCCATCGGCTGCGCCCTGGATGTGCGCGCGGCCGTCTACCGCAGCACGCTGGCCAATTGGCTCGGCTGCGTCGGCGAGCGGTTGGCCCTGGCGACGCTCTACGACCTGGACGCGGCCGGTGCGCTCCAAGGCCCGGCCGGGCCTGAATGGCCCGAATGGCTGGCCCAACTGGCCGCCACTCGGCTCAAATGCGCCGTCGTCCGCCCCGGCCGGGACGAAGGCGACGCCGCCCTCAGCGACGGCCGGCGGGCGCTGGAGGCGGCCCTTCTGCCTGAGCGCTAAGCGGGCGCTCAACCCCGGCCGGAGCCAACATGCAGCCCTACGAACCCTCTGAAATGGCCGACCTCGACCTCTCTTCGCTGGATGAGGCCGCCGTTCCGTCCGGCCACAAGTCCGGCTTTGTGGCCGTCGTCGGCCGGCCCAACGTGGGCAAGAGCACGCTCATGAACGCCCTGCTAGGCCAGAAGCTGGCCATCGTCACGCCCCGGCCGCAGACCACTCGCGCCAACCAATTGGGCATTCTGACGGCGGCCGACCACCAGATCATCTTTGTGGACACGCCCGGCCTGATCCAGCCCCGCCACCAGTTGGACGAGCGCATGCGCCAGGCGGCCGAGGAGGCCCTGGCGGACGCCGATGTGGAGTTGTGGCTGGTAGATGCCGGCGAGCCGCCCGGCCCGGCCGACGAGGCCATCGCTGCCAGCCTGGCCGGGCTGCCGGCCGGCGCCGATTGCATATTGGGAATCAACAAGGCAGACCTGCTCCGGCCGGAGGAGGTCGTGGCCCGCGCCGACGCCTACCGGGCGCTGCTGCCGCCGGCCGAATGGCTGCTCTTTTCGGCCTTGACCGGCGCCGGCCTGGATGCCCTGCTGGCCCTGATCCTGGCAGCCCTGCCCGAAGGGCCGCGCTACTATCCGGCCGACCAGACCACCGACGTCTATTTGCGCGATATCGCGGCCGAACTGATCCGCGAGCAGATTTTCTTGCAGATGCGCGACGAGCTGCCCTATGGGGCGTTCGTCCAGGTTGAGGAATTTAAGAGTCGCGACAATGGGGTCATTTACATCGCCGCCACCGTCTATGTGGAGCGCGAGAGCCATAAGAAGATCATCATTGGCGCCCGCGGCCGCCAACTGCGGCAGATCGGCGCGGCCGCGCGCAAGCAGATCGAGCAACTGGTCGAAGCGCCCGTTTATCTCGAACTGTGGGTCAAGATTGAGCCTGATTGGCGACGGAGTGAAGAGGCCTTGATACGTTTCGGCTATGGGCCTTGAAATTAGAACGTATGTTCTGTAGAATGGGCATCTGGACATCCGTTCTCCCTGCGGCCGCGCGAGCCCAGGAGATTTGCAGCGAGGTATGCCATGATCACTGAAGAACAGCTAGACGACGGCATGGACCGGCGCGCGTTTCTGCGAGCCGCCCTGGCCACGGCCGGCGCGGGCGCGGCCGCCCTGCTCAGCCGCGACCCGGAAAGCGCCATCTTCGTTCCCCCGACCGGCCCGCCGGCGCCGTTGCCGGCCGCGGCCGCGGCCGGCCAGGGCCAAAGCAGCAACCTGTTGGCGCGCCTGGCCGCGCTGCAGGCCGAGAACGCCCGCCTGCAGGCCCAGCTCGGCTCGGCCGAGGGCCAGTTGTCGGCCGCCCAGGCGGCCACCGGCCAGGAGAGCGCGGAAGCCGACGGCTGGCGCGCCCAATTGGACGGGGCCAACGGCCGGATCAACGTGCTCTCGGCCCAGGTCGGGGCCTTCGCCGGCCTGGTGGCGCTTTACGATCAGTTGGAGGGGGTTGACCTCGACGCCGTGGCCGACAGCGGCATCGCCGCCGTGGGTGGCGCGCTGGGCGCGCTGGTGGACGGCCTGCCCATCGTCAGCCAGGGCTTGCAAGCGGGCGAGCTGGCCCTGGGCGAACTCGAGGCCGGGCTGCCCATCCTGGAACAGGGCCGCGAATGGCTCCAGCTCCACCTCGGCAAGCTGGGCGGATTCTACGCCGCGGCGGAGTCCGCCTTGATCGAAGCCGTTGAAGATGCCGGCGCCTTCCTGCAACTGGTGGCCGCCTGGTTCCAGAAGATACTGGGCTGGCTGCCCTTCGGCATCGGCGACAGCGCGGCCGTCGTCGTGGCCGCCCTGAGCGACCTGCTCGGCGAGACGCCCAACACGGTCGGCGGCCTGCAAAATTTCGTCTTGGCGCCCCTGGACGGCTGGTTGGCGCCTGAGGGCGACGAGACGCCGCTCCAGCGCAAGGTCATTAAGCCGGTGCGCGAGCAGGCGTTGGCCCCGGCCGGTCAGGCTGTCGCCAGCGCCGAGACGCTCAACTTGGCCTACCAGAACGATCTGCTGGCCCCGTTTAAGGACGCGGCCGGGCGGCGCCAGTTGGTGCGAGACCAGATCGCCGCCTACCGCCAGCAGCACGCCATCTAACAGAAATAGCCGGCCGGAGGATATGAAACTTCGGGGCGGCCGGCTCAGCGGCCGGGCAGACTTTCTTTTCGGTAGCGGTTGCGGGCGACGAAGTCGGGCATGCGCGTCCAGGTCTCGCTCAGCACGCGCTTGTGCTTGACGCTAAGCTTCAGCCGGCCGGAGTCCCCATCCCGGCCGGAGATAAAGTCGGTGGGCACGTAATACTCGTCCCCGAGGTCGAAGTTCTCGACTATGAGATAGCTGGCGTACAGCTTGAGCTCGGGATCAATCCCCTCCAGCCGGTGTAAGAGCTGGTCGGCCCTGCCCAGCTTGTGGCCGTCGGCCGTCCAAATTTCGTCTCCTTGGCGCAACTCCGCTTCCATGCCCAAATGATAGCATGCCGCGCCTCAAGCGCCACGGGCGGCCGGCTGGCGGAAGCGCAGATGCACCCGGCCGAGGTGGATGTGGTCGCCGTCGGCCAACGGCCGGGAGGCCATTCCCAGCCGCTCAAAGTTGACATACGTGCCTGTCTCACTGGCTTCATCCTGGATGCGGTAGGCCCAGCCGTTGGCCAGGATGCGGGCGTGCAGGCGGGCCACGCTGGCGTCGCCAAAGGTGATCTGGGAGCGGTTGTAGTCGCGGCCCAGGGCCAGGTTGGCCCCATCCAGCGGGATGGGCCGCGGATGTTCCGGCGCGTGCGCCAGGGCCTCCAGGTAGGCCAGGCCGGCCGCCGCCGGCGCCTGCTCTTCGCGCTCCTGGGCCGCTAGCGGCCGTGGGC
>JBOGUG010000065.1:0-1266 GCA_050696115.1 Promineifilaceae bacterium (SeqCode)
GGACGCGCCGCACATCGTCAGCGTTTCATTCGCGCGCTTATCTGGCGCTGGCTTACGGTGTGTAGCCGGTGCTGATGCTGCCGTCGGCCAGGCCGGCGTCGAGCTCGGCCAGGGTGTCCTTGATCTCTTGCGAGATGCTGGCGTCAAAGTCATGGAAGGGGGCCAGGCCCACCTCGCCCACGAAGTTGCCGGGCGGGAAGCTGCCTTCCTGCGACATCTGGATCAGGTTGAAGACGCCCGGCGTGATCAGCTTCATGGCGCTGGAGACGAGGCAGGAGTGGGCCTCAGGCACCGTCTCCCACTGATCCGTGTCCACGCCGATGCAGTAAAGCCCCTCGTGGCCGGCCGTGGCGATGAGCGCGCCGTTGCCCGTCTTGCCGCCGGCCCCGAACACCACGTCGGCGCCCTGGTCAATGGCCTGTTCGGCCGTTGTGGCGCCCCATTCGGGGTCGGTGAAGGCAACATCCAGGCCGCCGGGGTGGTAGGTGGAGATAACGTTGATGTCCGGCGTGACTTGGGCGGCGCCCGCCTCGTAGCCCTCCTTGAAGGCCACCACCGGCGGAACCAGGTCGGTGCCCAGCACGGCCGCGATGGTGCCCGACTCGCTCAGCATGCCGGCCAGCGCGCCGGCCAAGAAGCCCGACTTATCTTCCGGGAAGATCAGGCCGGCCACGTTGTCCACCGGCGTGGCCTGGAATTGGTCTACGCCGATGAAGTTGATCTCCGGGTACTCGGCGGCCGCGGCCAGGGTCGCCTCGCCCAGGGCAAAGCCGACCGTCACGATCACATCGTAATTCTGGTCGGCGAACTGGGCGATGTTGGTGGCGTAATCGGTGGCGTCGGCCGTTTCGATGAAGTTGACGGTGGCGCCCAGGTCGGCCTCGACCTGCTGCACGCCTTGCCAGGCCGACTGGTTAAACGACTTGTCGTCAATCTCGCCGACGTCGGTCACCAGACCCACGCACAGCACGTCCTCGTCGCTGCAGTTCCCGCCGCCGGCGGCCGTGCAGGCGGCCAGGGCGAGGCTCAACACAACGAGGGAGACCACCATCAGTAGCAAGCGCTTGGTCATCATCTCTTCAATCCTCCTTCCGAATGTGAAAAGGCCCTCACGGACGGGCGCATTATACTGGCAATGCATCGCGAGTCCAACGGCGCGCATCCTCCCGGCCGGGGCCCATTCTGTGGCGCGGTCATCTTGCCCGCGGCCGGGCCACAGGCCCGGGGCCGGCCGGTGGGGGATATGGGTAGGGGGATGTGGGTGGG
>JBOGUG010000066.1:0-9538 GCA_050696115.1 Promineifilaceae bacterium (SeqCode)
AAAGAGCCATGATCTTCATTCCAGCTGAGCAGGTTGGTCCAGCTGACGCCGCCGTCGGCGCTGATGTCCAGATCCAGGAAATCAACCCCGCCGAAGTTGGCGTAGTTGGCCAGGTAATCAAGGCTGATGGTGTTGACGCCGCCCGTCAGGTCGAAGGGGTTGCTGCGCAACTCAGTGTCGTACAGGCCGCTGCCGCCGCCCTGCAGGTCGCTCGAGGCGCAGGCCACATCGCCCGCGCCGCCGGTGTAGTTGCCGCCCTCCTCGCAGGTGAGCAGGTTGGCCCAGAAGACCGGGTTGCCGGGGGCGTTATTGATCGAAGCCCAGTCGAGCGGAATACCGACATCAAAGCCGACCGGGTCGCCGTTGCAGACCAGCGGGTCGTCAACGGCGATGAGCACGGTGGCCGTGTCGCTGTCTTCGGCCGTCTCGACGCCGTCGGTGGCCGTCCAGGTGGCCGTGTTCACCGTTGTTTCCGTGATGACGGCCGACTGGGTCACGAAGGTCGAGGCGGCCGGCGCCAGGATGAAGGGGAAGTCAGTCAGAATGGCGCCCAATTCGCTGTCTACCAGGTCGTGTTCGGTGAAGGTCACGTTGCCAGTATTGAACACTTCGAAGCAGTAGGTGACCTCGGTCCCGGCGCCGACGCTGATCAGGTCCGTTGTGGCGCAGGCGCTGGGATCCTCGCCCACCGTCTTGGCCAGCTCGATCTCAGGGTTGGTGGGCGGAATCACGCTGGGCAGGGCGCCAACGCTGAGCAGGTAGTCGCCCACGGCGGTGCCGGCGCCCTCAACCAGAAGGTAGTAGACGCCGTCGGCCGGCGCCTCGTAGGTGCCGGCTTCGGCCGGCGGATTGGTGAGGCTGTCGCCGCCGAAGTCGTTGGCCAGCCAGATCAGGGTCGTGCCATCTGGCGCGTAGAGGCTCAGGTTGAAGTCGGTGCCCGAATTGGGCGGCCGGCCGGGGTCGCCGTCGAGGGCCGCGAACAGGGTCTCGCCCTCGATCAGCGGCACCGAGTACCAGTCGTCGTTTTCAGCGATGTCAATCGTGCCCGAAACGAGCGCGCTGTTGGGCAGCGCGTTGGCCGTGGTGGAGGTGTCGTTGGGCTCCGTTTCAAAGAGCATGCCGGCCGGGTCGTGCAGCTGGGCGTATAGCTTATAGGGCGTGATCGGGTCGTCATCCTGGAATTCGTTCACGCGCAAGTAAATCGTCTCGGTTTCACTGAGCGAGAGGCCGGCGATGACCGAGGCCAGCGTGGCTCCCAAGCCACCGTCGTCGCCGTCGTCGTCGTCGAACTCCAGCTCGGTGGCGCCGTCTGAGTCGTAGGCGCGTAACTGCGAATCTTGCTGGCCGATAGGTGACTCGCCGGTGCGCACGGCCGAGAAGAGCAGGTTGCCGGCGGTGGCTTCGAGCGAGAACCAGTCTATGTCCCCGGCCGGGGTGATGTTGGCCGATACCTCGACCGGGCCAGGCACGAAGAGCGGGTTGGCGTCGGTGAAGACGTCGTTGGGCTCGATCTCCTCGCTGCGCGGCTGAGGCTCAACCTCCAGCCAGGCGCCGGCGGCAAAGATCTCGGACGTCGGCCAGGGGCTGGACAGGACCCCGGTGTAAGTCATGACGCCCAGATCAAAGATGTAGAAGGCGCCCGACTCATCCGTAATCAGAAAGGCTTTGCCGTCGCCCACAGCCAGGCCGTCAATGTCGGTCTCGTTGGCCGGGTAGGGCGCCAGCAAGGTGACCGTGCCATCCAGGTCAATCTGCACTAGTCCGCGCAAGGCAGAGGCGTCGTTGGTGGCATAGACCAAGCCTGTGGCCGGGTCGGCATCCAGGCCGCTCAGCGTCGTCTCGAGGGTTGGCACGGAATAAGTAGTGACGAGCGTGGCCGAAAGGGTGGCGGGGTCAATAGCATACAAGCCTTCCGGGTTGGCGACCGTGTTGCCGGTGCGGGAGCCGTAGAGCGTGCCATCGGCGTAGCCCATGCCTTCGATCACTAGGCTGGCGCCGTCATTGCTGCTGAGGATGGGGCCCAGGGTGGTGAAGGTGCCGCTGCCGACCACCCAGACGTGCATCGTGCTGCCGCTGGTGAAATAGACCTGGTCGCCAGCCGGCAGGTAGGCAGCGGCCCAGATGTCGCCGCCGCTGAAGGCCGGAAAGGCCATATTGGTGTCGGGATCGATGCGGTAGGAAGGTAACGCGGGCTCGTCCACCCCCACAAACAGCGGGGCGGTGACCAAGCCGGTGGGCAGCAGCGCGAAGTGGGGCGCGGCCGCGGCTGGGGCGGCTTCGGCCGCCCGGGCCCTGTCCGCCTCGCGCGCGCTCTCCGCGTCGCCGCCCTCCTGGCCCTCCTGGGCGTTGGCGACTGAAGCGGCCGTGGCGCCCAGGGCCAGGATCATGGCCAAGGCGCAGGCGAAAACAACCAGCAGAGCCAGGATGCGCTTAATCATTTGTTACCCCCTGTCAGGTGTGAAGCGTGCCAAACAGATATGGTGTGTAGGTTGTACGGGACGAGACCGGCGGGCCCGCCATTGGGCCAGCCGGCCGCGAGTATAGTCATTTTGGGTGAAGGGTCAAGCGGCCGAATAAAACTCCCGTGGGGCATCAGACCCGCGGGAGCGCAGCCGCGCGAAGGCTGGAAAAGCCTGCGGGAGGTTCGGATCTAGAGGAAGGTGTCCAGGATGCGCGCCAGGGCTTCGGGCGGCGGCCGGAGCGCCTCGTCTGGCAGGGCCACCAGCGGCGTCTCACCCAACTGGCTGACTTCGCTCAGCGACGGCCGGCTGCCGTCGTAGTAAATTAGCCCTGTTACGAACTCGCCTTTCTGGCGCGCCCATTCCAGGCGGTGCATAGCGCCCAAGCGGTCGGTGGGGTCATAGTCCTCCTCCAGCTTACGCAGTTGGATGACCGAGCCGTCGTGTAGCTCAACCTCCTTAACCTCGCCGGGGGCGTACTCCTCGATGACGATCTCCTCGCGCTTGGGGACAAAGCCCGGTGGGTAATAGGTTATCTGGTGCAGCGGCTCCTCGTTGGCCTTGCCCCAGGCATAACTTTTGGGAGATTCCTCACGGTTGTTGAAGGTCACGCAGGGGCTGATGATGTCCAGCAGCGCCGTGCCGCGGTGGCTGAGGGCTGCCTTGAGCAGCTCGCGCACCTGCTTGGGATCGCCGGAGAAGGAGCGGCCGACGAAGCCGCAGCCGGCGATGATCGCCTCCATGCACAGGTCTTCGGCCGGGAAGGGATTCGTGCCGGCATACTTGAGGGACATGCCCTCATCGGCCGTGGCCGAGAACTGGCCTTTGGTCAGCCCGTAGACGCCGTTGTTCTCGACGATGTAGACCAGGCGCAGGTTACGCCGCATCAGATGCTTGAATTGGCCCATGCCGATACTGGCGGTGTCGCCGTCGCCGCTGACGGCCAGGGCGTTCAGGGTGTGGTTGGCCAGCAACGCGCCGGTGGCAATCGAGGGCATCCGGCCGTGAAGGGCGTTGATGCCGTGCGAGCGGCCGAGGAAGTAAGCCGGCGACTTGCTTGAACAGCCAATGCCGCTCAGCTTGACGATCTCGTGCGGCTTAATGCTCAGCTCATAGGCGACCTGCACGATCTGGCTGGAAATTGAATCGTGGCCGCAGCCGGCGCACAGCGTCGAAGGCGAGCCGCGATAGTCGGCGTGCGTCAGGCCAAGTTCGTTGATGCGGTCGGCCGGTCGGGTCATTGGGAACTCTCCTCTTCGTGTGCCTGGATGGCCTCGACCAGCCAGCGGGCGGTCAGGGGCATGCCGTCCATGTAGGCCAGCGAAACCAGGCGGGTTGCCAGGTCGGGCATTTCCAGGCTCAGAATTTGGTGCATTTGTCCATCGCGGTTGAGCTCGACGACGTAATGGCGCGGGTAGCGCTCGGTGAAGGCGCGCACCTCGTCGCTGGTGGGCAGGGCGCGCAGGCGCATGAAGCTGGTCGGCACGCCTTCGGCCGCCAGACGCGAGCGGGCCTCCTCAATGGCCGGCAGGCTGGTTCCGTAGCTGATGATGCCGAACTCGGCCCTGGCAGGCTCATCCAGGATGGGACCGGGCACCAGGCGGCGGGCGGTCTCGAACTTGCGCGCGAGGCGGGCCATGTTGGCAAGCCAGGCATCTGAGCGCTCGCTGTAAATGGCCTGCTCGTTGTGGCCCGAGCCGCGGGTGAAGAACACGCCTTTGGGATGGGGGTTGCCGGGCAGGGTCCGGTAAGGGATGCCGTCCCCGTCTACGTCGCGGTAGCGGCCGAAAGCGCCACGGGCCTCGACCTCCTCGGCCGACAGCACCTTGCCACGCTGGATCGGCTGGCTGGGGTAAGCGAAGGGCCCGCTCATCCAGTTGTTCATGCCCAGGTCCAGATCGCTCATGACCAGCACCGGCGTCTGCAATTGGTCGGCCAGGTCAAAGGCGCTGACGCCGAAGTCGAAACATTCCTCGACGGTGGCCGGCAGCA
The DNA here is from genome assembly GCA_050696115.1 of Promineifilaceae bacterium (SeqCode). Lineage (GTDB taxonomy): Bacteria > Chloroflexota > Anaerolineae > Promineifilales > Promineifilaceae > UBA11865. The sequence goes on from JBOGUG010000066.1 coordinate 4,452, forward strand.
GGAGCACATTCTTGGTGTCGCCGTGGCCCAAATAATAGGCGAACAGGATGTCGCCCTGCGAGGTGCGGGTGGGCAGGCCGGTGCTGGGGCCGACGCGCTGGACGTCCCAAATCACGCAGGGGATCTCGGCGAAATAGCCAAAGCCGACCGACTCGGCCATCAACGAGATGCCGGGGCCGGAGGTGCTGGTAATGGCGCGCGCGCCGGCCCAGCCGGCGCCGAGGATCATGCCGGCCGCGGCCAGTTCGTCTTCGGCCTGAACGACCACGGCGCTGTTTTCGCCCGTCTCCGGATCGCGGCGCAGCTTGGGCAGAAAGCCGCTCAAGGCGTCAATCAGACTGGTGGAAGGCGTGATCGGGTACCAGGCGGCAAGCGTGACGCCGCCAAAGATCGCGCCCAGGGCGGCCGCTTCGTTGCCAGTGATCAGCAGCTTGCCCTCGGTCGCGTTCATGGGCTCGACCCGGTAGGGGTCGGCTTTGGCGATATTCTCGGCCGACCAGGCACGCGCCGCCCGGATGATGCCCATGTTTTGATCCACGATGGCCTGTTTGCGGCCGAAATGGAAGGCCAGCGCCTCCTCAATGCGCTCCAGGTCAATGCCCAGCAAGTGCGAGAGCGCGCCCACGTAGACCATGTTGGCCAAATAGTCGCGCAGCTTGCCGCGCACGTCCATCTGGCGCACGAACTGGTTGACGGGCACGCCGTAGTTGATAAGGTCGGCGCGCAGGGGCACGCTGCGCCAGTCGGCGTTGTAGAGGCAGGCGGCGCCGGCCGGGAGCGTCGCGATGTCCTCCTCAACGGTGGCGTCGTTGAAGGCCACCAGAAATTCGGACGTGTGGCGGCGGGCGGTGAAGCCTTCGTGGCTGACCCGGATGTGGTACCAGGTCGGCAGCCCCTGGATATTTGAGGGGAAGATGTTCTTGCCGTTGACCGGGATACCCATCTTGAAAAGCGCCCGTAGCAGGGTCAAATTGGACGTCTGGCTGCCCGTGCCGTTGGCCGTAGCGACGACGATGCCGAAGTCGTTCACCACTGGCGGCCGGTCGCCGGCCGGGGCCTGGGCCTCGGCCGGACGCGTTAGCTCTGCTTCTACCACTCCCATGATTCAGATCGCTCCTTCTCAAACGGGCCTGGACGGCTGCGCCTTCAGGCCCCGGGTTGTGTCTCCGGCAACAGTTGAAAATGCTCGATCAGCAGCGCCCGGCCGGCCTCAACCTCGCCGGCGCAGATGGCCTCCACGATGCGTTGATGAAAGCGCCACACCTTCAGCCAATAGCTGAGTTCCAGGAAGCGGGTCATCTCGGTGGCCTCATAGGCATCCCAATAGGCGCGCAAGAGTGCCTGCACGAAGGGGTTGTCCAGGCGCGAGAAGATGGTCAGGTGCAGGTCGCGATGTTCGCCGTTGGGGATGTGGATCGGCTCGCCGCGCAGCCGCCCCCAGGCGGCCCGCAGGATGGCGTGCAGGCGCTCCTTGTCGGCCGCGGTCAGGCCGGCCACCGCCAGGGGCCACATATCGGCCTCCAAGGTGCGGCGTAAGGCGCTGAACTGCTGGAAGGTGGCCTCGCCGGTCGCCAGGCTAAACAACAGCCCGGCCTGGACACAGGGGTAGAAGTCGAAGGGCTCGCGGCGGGTACCCAGGCGCGGCCGGACCGAGAGCACGCCCATCTGGCGGGCCACCTCTAGCTCTTCGCGCAGCTTGCCTACGCTAACGCCCAGCTCGCGGCTCAGAGCGGGCAGGGCGGGCAGGCGTTCGCCGGGCTCAACCCCCTGGTCAATTAGATAACCCAGCAAGTCGCTGGTGATCTTCTCGCGCAACACTGCCTAATCCAATGATCGTATCAATTAGATTAATTGGCAATGTCTGATTCTATCAAAAGTTGGCAGCGCTGAAAAGGGTTCTAAACGAGCACTTAGGTCGCGGCCGGCGGGCCCTAGTCGGCGATCTCCAGCAGGCGCGAGGCGACGGGCTCGCGCCCCCTGGCGCGGCGCTCGGCCGGGTAGCCGAGGGCGATCAGCCCCTGGGGCTGCCACTCGGCCGGCAGGGCCAGCGTGGCCACCACAACGTCGGGGCAAAAGAGGGGGGCGCACAGCCAGCACGCGCCCAGCCCCAGGGCATGGGCCGCCAGCATCAGGTTCTGGCCGGCCATGGCGGCCGATTGCACGGCCATCAAGTGTTCGTTGCGCTGGCGCCGGGCGTCGGGGTAAGGATCCATGTCGGCCATGGTCAGACAGAGGAGGATCAGCGCCGGGGCCGAAGTCAAGCGTTGGTAGCTGCGGCTGGCGTCGCGCTCGATGGCGGCCGGCTCCAGGCCGTCGGCCGCCAGGTCGGCCCGCAGTCGCGCGCCCATCGCCAGGGCGAGGCGCTCCTTCACGGCCCAATTGCGAAGGAGGGCAAAGCGCCACGGCTGGCGGTTGTGGGCCGAAGGCGCCCAGCCGGCCGCCTCGAGACAAGCCTCCAGCAGGGCCGGGGGCACGGGATCGGCCGTGAAGCGCCGGATGGAACGTCTCTGGCTGAACCAAGCGAGTGGGTCGCGCTGATCGGGGTCTGGTTGGCGGAGGAGCGTCGCCTCATCCGGCCGGCTCATGGCGCCCGATAATGCTAGCCGCGGCCGGCTTTGTCAAGGAAGGTCAAGCTGCTGGCGATTTCGGCCTGGCCAAACAGCTCCAGACAAAGCAAGGGCGGCCAGGCCAGGGCCCGCAGGCGCTCGATCACCGGCCGGTATTCGATCACGCCCCGGTCGAGCGGCCAGTGGCGGTCGCTGCGGCCGTCGTGGTTGTTCAGATGGCAGCAATAAAGATGCGGCTCTAACTCGGCCAGCCAGTGGTCGAGCGCCAGGGGCGAATACAGGCTGACGTGGGCCACGTCCAGACAGACCTTTAGCTCCGGGCTGTTCACAGCGCCCACCAACTGGCGCAGCGGTCCCGGCTCTGGCTCGATGCTGTTCTCAACTAGCAGCGTCACGTCCAGCCGGCCGGCTTCGGCCGCCAATTGTCCCCAGTATTCAGCGCTGCGCGCCTGCCAATCGCTGTCCAACGTCTCGACCTTCAGGTAGGCGGGATAGTTGAGGTGGAAGACGACGTAGCTGGCCCCGATCTCGGCCGCGGCGTGCAGGCTCTGCCGATGGCGGCGCTGGCTGAGTTCGCGCACGGCCGGGTCGCGGCTGGCCCCGTTGAGGTCGAAAAAGGCCCCATTCAGGCCGAGCGGCCCGGAAAAGCCGCTCAGGCAGCGGCCGTAGGCAGCCAGCGCTTCAGCGTAGCGCTCGTGCAGCACGACCGGATCGGCGAAAGCCTGCAACTCCAGGCCCAGCCCGCGCGCTTCGGCCAGGGCGCGCTCCGCGTCCAAATTCCGGCCGTCGCTGGCCATCAGCACAGCGCCCATTGGGCGCTTCTCTGGCAGAGAGGTCGCTTGTGAGGGGTTTACGGCCGGTTTGCCATTCAGAGTCATCGCTGGGTCCGGCGGGTGACCAAACAAAAAGCCTTGCCTGTTTTTCAAGCAAGGCCTTTTGCGGGAAGAGGAGAAAAGGAGGAACTTACGATAAAGCCGAGTCCCTATTCAATTGAGCACAGTATAGGCCCGCAGGCCGGCCGGCTGAACTAACTCTGCTACAATGGGCCTGTAAATCCATTAACAAACCATGCAGTTGCGCTGTCCCCATTGCGACCAGCCGGCGTTGGCCGGCGACGTGACCTGCTGGCACTGCGGCCGGTCGTTGCCCGGCCAGGATCCGGAAGCTGCGCCGCCGGCCGGGGACGAGGCGCCTGAGGACATCTCGCTGAAGGCGCTGGCGGCCTACCTGGCGCTGACAGCGGCGATCATCATTGCCTTGCTGCTGGTCTTGCTGGCGCTCGGCCGGCAGCCGGTCGCGCCTCCGGGCGCCTGGTGGCCGGCCGCGATTTGAAGCCAGGGCGACGCTTCCGGTACAATCGGCCCCATGCCTGAACCCTTTACCCAATCGAACGTCACCTATGGCGGCCAGGCCGTGCTGGAGGGCGTGATGATGCGCGGCACGCGCGCCATGTCGGTGGCGGTACGCAACCCGCAGGGCGAGATCGTCGTGCACACCGAGGGCCTGGACGCGCGCATCTACGGCGGCCGGCTGGCCCGCATTCCCTTCCTGCGCGGCCTGACGCTGCTGTGGGACGCGCTCGGCCTGGGCGTCAAGAGCCTGATGTTTTCGGCCGAGGTGGCCATGCAAGAGGAGGGTCAACAGGAAGGCGGCGAGGAGCCGGCCAAGGTCTTTGAAGGCCCGGCCGCTTGGGGAACGGTGGCCCTGTCGCTGGCTTTTTCGATTGGCCTCTTTTTCTTGCTGCCCGTCTTCATCGCCGGCCAGTTGCAGCGCTGGTGGGAGCTGTCATCGCTGGCGACCCACCTGGTCGAAGGGCTGGCGCGCTTGCTATTGCTCGTCGGCTACGTAGCGGCCATCGGCCTGCTGCCCGACATCCGCCGCCTGTACGGCTATCACGGGGCAGAGCACAAGACGATTAACGCCTATGAAGCCGGCGCCGAGCTAACCCCTCAGTCGGTGGCCCGTTTTCCGCTGGAGCACCCGCGCTGCGGCACAGCCTTCTTACTGACCGTTGTGGTCATATCGATCCTGGTTTTCAGCCTGCTGCCGCCGCTGGAGCTGCCCTTGCGCCTGGCCTCCAGGGTCGTCTTATTGCCCCTGGTGGCCGGCATCGCCTACGAGTTCATCCGTTTCAGCGCCCGCCACCAGGACAAGGCGCTCATCCGCTGGATCACCCGGCCGAACCTGGCGCTGCAGCGGCTGACAACGCGCGAGCCGGACGCCCATATGCTCGAAGTTGCGATCAGCGCATTCAATCACGTGCTGGCGCTCGAAGTCGAGCCTGAGCCGGCCTTGGCAGCGGCGTTGGTGGTTGAGCCGTCGGCCGGTTGAGACGTCCGCTCGTTCAGGTCCATTTCCAATTACCCTCAAGGAAGAGTCATGCAAAATAAGATCGCTTTCTACGGCGCCGGCAACGTGGGGGCCACAGCCGCCCACTGGCTGGCCGCGATGGAGCTGGGCGACTGCGTCCTTTTCGACATCGCCGGCCAAATGGCGGCCGGCAAGGCCCTGGACCTATAC
>JBOGUG010000067.1:0-19780 GCA_050696115.1 Promineifilaceae bacterium (SeqCode)
GGGAATGCCTTCGGCCTCAAAGCGGCGCCGGATCTCTTCCATCAGGGCGAATGTGACCCGGACCGAGTCGTCGGCGGTCACATACGGCCGGACTGCTAGCTGCACGGCGCTGTCGGTCACATCGCGCACGGCGACGCTCGGCTTGGGCTGAGCGGCGATGCGCTCTTCCTCCGCCATGACGTCTGCAATGATCTCTCTAGCTGCTTGCAAGTCCGCCTCGTGCGCAATGGCCAACGTCAGGTCGAGCCGCATCAGCCCCAGTTGGGAGAAATTGAAGATCTTTCCGCTCATCACCTCCTGGTTAGGGATGTGGACGCGCACGTTGTCGTTGGTCGTCAAGCTGGTCATGAAAAGGCGGATCTCGCTCACCTGGCCTTCCACGTCGTCAATCTTCACCCAGTCGCCAAGCCGGTACGGCCGCAACAGGATGATCAGCACGCCGGCCGCTATGTGGCCGATGGAGTCCTTCAGCGCCAGGCCGAGGGCCAGGGTTAGTCCCCCTAGGACGGCGATCATGGAAGCGGTCGGCACCCCCAGGTGCGCCAGCGTCGTGACGACGACGATGGCAATCATGGCGTAGTAGGCGATGCGGCTGAAGAAGGTCGCCAGGGTGACATCAAGATTACTGCGGCCCAGTGAGCTCCGCAGTAACCTTGACGCCAGCCAGGCCAGCCACAGGCCGATGACCAAGATGAGCAAGCCACTGACAAAGCGCCAGCCGTCGTTGACAATAAGCTCGCGCAGACGCTGGAACCACGCTTCAATCAGCTCCGGCTCAGGCGCTTGGAATTCGGGGACCTGCATGGGCGACAAACAACTCCTTTAAGTTGACCGGAACGGGTGGCCGGATTATAAAACTGGTCGCCGAGAAATCCGAATGGACGACATCGCCACTCACTTTGCGCCTGAACTCTGGGATGAATTGCCGGACTATTTCGACCATTTGCCGGAGCCGGTCCGCCTGCACCTGTGGGCCGATGGTCAGGCCAGCCCGGCCGAGGGTGAGGCCTTTCGCCTGCTGCGGGCCCTGTCGGGTCGCTTTGAGCAGTTAAGCCTGCACCTCTATCCCCGCCGGGTCAATTACCCCTACTACCCGGTGATTGGCGCCTTTGGCCTCCAGGCCGACGGGCCGTTGGATTACGGCGTGCGCATCATCGGCCTGCCGGCCGGCTACCAGATGACTTCGCTCGTTGCAGCCGTGCAAAGCGTGGCCTTCCGCGGCACGACTTCCGAGGCGCGCACGCGAATAATGTTGCACCGGCTGGCGGCTGACGTGACCATTGAGATCATCAGCGCGGCCGATGACGAGGCCGGCGCCCAGGTAGCCCAGCTCGCCTTTAACTTGGCGGTCGCCTCGCCTCACGTTAGGAGCTACCTTGTGGTAAGCGACGCCTTTCCTGAAGCGCTGGTACGCCACTCGGTGCGCGAGCTGCCCCACGTCGTGGTCAACGGCCGGCTGCACCTGGAAGGGCCGCGCGCCGAGGCGGCGTGGGTCGATCAGATCCTTGGGCCCTATCTCGGAGTCTAGCCTTTGCGTCATTTGACACCTACTTGGCAGCGCTATCTCAGGGCCGCCCTGACGCCCGTCTGGCTCGCGGTCGGCCTGGCGCTGACCGGCTGCGTCTTGGCCGGCATCTCAGCCGGCCCGCCGGCCGAGGAGGCGCGCCAGCCGGCCGCACCGGGCGCATTAGACGGCATTCCGGTGGGCTTGACGGCCGAAGGCTACCCTTATCGCGGCGAGCCGGAAGCCCCGGTCACGATCCACGAGTTCAGCGATTATCTGTGCCCATATTGCGGCCGGCACAACAATGAGACCATGCCGGAGCTGCTGGAGGAGTACGTTCGCGGCGGCCAGGTGCGCTACGTCTTTCGCGACTTCCCTATCGAATCGCTCCACCCGACGGCTGACCTGGGCCATCTGGCGGCCAAATGCGTTGGCGAACAGGGCGCAGAGCTGTATTGGCGCATGCATGACCAGCTGTTCGCCCGCCAGGCTGAATGGGCTCAGCTGCCAGACCCGGCCGATTTCCTGTCCGAGGTGGCCGCCGACGTCGGCGCCGATCGGCAGCTCTACCAGCGCTGCCAGGCGGACGATAGGTACCAGGAGTGGCTGAGCGAGAGCATCGCGGCCGGGAGCGCCCTGGGCTTCAACGCCACCCCCAGCTTCCAGCTCTATGGGCCTGGCGAGGAAGGCCCGCACACCCTGATCGGCGCTTTGCCGGCCGAGACCTTCAGTGGCTGGTTTGATGCCCTGGCGGCCGGCGAGGGCCCACCTGTTGAGCCGACGCCTGAGCGGCCGGCGCTGCCGCCTTGGGCGACGGCCGAGGGCTTGGCGCCAGATCCGGCCCGCACTGGCTACACCCAGGCGGGTGACCTGTATAAGGGCGATCCGGCCGCCAAGCTGGTGATCGTCGAATTCAGCGATTACGCCTGCCCGGCCTGCGCCCGCCACGCCCTGCAAAGCCAGCCCATCATTGACCGCGAATTGATCGAGGCCGGCCAGGTCATGTGGCTGGCCAAGGATCTGCCCCTGGCCGAACATCGGGCCTCTGCGCCGCTGGCGGCCGTAGCGGCCGAATGCGCCGGCGAGCAAGGAAGCTACTGGGAGATGCGCAGCCTGCTTTTCGCTCGGCAGGCAGACTGGACCCAAGCCGAGGCCGAATCCCTTTTTGACTTAATGGCAACTGAGTTACAATTAGATGAAGTTGCGTTTCAGGCCTGCCGGGACGGCCGGGGCGCGCTGGGGCGCGTCCTTTCCGACCTGTACGACGCTCAAGAGTTGGGCCTGACGCGCACACCGTCGTTTCTGCTGATTTACGCAGGCGAGGCGACATTTTTCGACGGCGTACTGGATGGCCGGCAGTTCGTCCAGGTGGTCGAGGGGTTCTTGCGCGACCAGGCAAGCGGAACGGCCGAGCAGAGCTAACTGGTTCTATCATGGAGGGTTGAAACGTGACCAGACGCACTCATTATCGCACTCACTGGCTGGTGGCAGCCGTCGGGCTGGCAGCCCTTGCGCTGGCCCTATTAGCGGGCGCGGGCACTGCCCTGGCCCAGGATTCGGAAACGGGCAATGTTTGCGTGCGGGATTACCTGGCGGGGGCCAACTGCACCGCCAACGACGTGCGCTTTGAACGCCTCAGCCCCGCCAACGTCGTTTTGCCGTGTGGCAACCACGACAATAATCCCAATACGCCCTTTACCACGACCGTCGTCTTTGAGGCCCTTGTTTCGGCCGATGGCTCGCCCAACCGCTACGACATTGGCCTCTTTATCGCCCTCGACGGCACCAGCCACGATGCAGACATAGACCCCAGCGGACAGGTGCTGGGCGCCTTGGGCGGTGACGCTTGTTACCACACATTCTTGAGCGGCCCGCAAACCAGCACGCCGGCCTACACCGTTGACAGCCTGCCTATTGAGCAGCCTGACGGCATCAATGACACCGTTGTGGACGGCCCCTGGTGGAACGGCAACACCGATCTGGATGGCTGTGGCGACATGGAGACAAACACCGCCGTGCTCAAGACGCTGGAAGCCATTACGGTGGCCTGCGTGGACAACGACGGCGACGGCGCGGCCGACGTCAGCGTTTGCTCCAGTTGGGACAACAACACCCAAACTACCTGCACCGACGTCACCACGGCCTTCCCCGGCACCAGCTCAAAATGCAGCTGCGAAACAGTGCAGTTTGACTTTACGCCGACTGCGCTGACCCAGGCCGGCGCGACGGCCGAGGGCCAGCCGGCCTTGCCGCTCTACATTCCGGCCGGGTTGGCCGCTGTGGCGCTGCTCTCCCTGGTCGTCTTGCGCCGCCGCACGGCCAGCGCGCCGGCCGCCGGCTAAGCGGAGCCAACAAGACCAAAAAGGCTCTCGAACCTCAGCGGGGGTTCGAGAGCCTTGCCTTTCCTAGCGCTTCCTGTTGGCGTCTCTCAGCCTAGCGCCAGGCGTGGGCGAGCCGAGCAAGGCCGCCCCGGCCCGCCGGCCGAGCTTGCGCAGCTTCGAGCGGCTGCGGGCGGCGATGTAGCGCGCCCGCTTCCACTCGCGCTCAACCAGGGGCACTGGCGGCGGGGTGACGTCCCACTTGACGACCGAGGCGGCCCAGGTGAGGCCGCCGCCAAAGCCCACGAAGAGGACGTTGTCATCCGGCCGAAGGCGGCCCTCGGCCACGGCGTCGCACAAGGCGATCGGGATGGAGGCAGCCGAGGTGTTGCCGGCCGTTTCCAAGTTCATGTAGAACAGGTCTGGCGAAACCTTGAGCCGCTTCGCGGCCGTGTCAATTATGCGGACGTTGGCTTGATGAGGCACGATCAGAGCCAGGTCATTGATGGTCAGCCCGGCACGCTCCAGTACCTCTTCAATGACGTCCGCCAGGACGCTGATGGCGAAGCGAAACACCTCTCGGCCGGCCATGTGGATCGTGTTCTTCTGGTGGCCATTCTTGTACAGATATTCCGGGCCGAGCGCCGGCACGGGATTGTGATACACGGCCGGCAAGCTCAGCAGTTCCCCGCCTGAGCCATCCGAACGCAAGGTGGAGGCCATCACGCCGCCAGGGACGCTAGAGGCCTTGAGCACGACCGCGCCAGCCCCATCGCCAAACAGGATACAGGTGCCTCGATCCTGCCAATCCACAACGCGCGATAGGGTTTCGGCGCCGATCACCAGCGCCGTCCGGGCTGACTCGGTGGCTAACGCCTGGGATCCGACCGCCAGACCATAGACAAAGCCGGAACAGGCTGCGCTCAGGTCGAAAGCGCCGGCTCTGCGCGCGCCCAGGTAATCTTGCACCCGGCATGCCGTGGACGGGAAGATGTACTCCGGGGTAGAGGTGGCAACGATGATGAGGTCAACTTGGGATGGGTGCAGGTCGGCCACCTCAAGAGCGCGCGCGGCCGCCTCAAAGGCAAGCGTAGCAGTGGTCTCCTGGGTGGCAGCAATTCGACGCTCGCGGATTCCGGTACGCGTGTATATCCATTCATCTGTGGTAGCGACCGTGCGCGCAATCTCATCATTTTTCAGGACGCGATCCGGCAGGTAACTGCCCCAGCCGACGATGTGGGCATACTTCATGATGGACGCCTCTTCCCAGGCACAATGGGCTGTGTGAAAACTGTTCGGCCAGAGCCTGGGGATTAGGGGGATTTATAGGTGATTGAATCCCTTGGCCCGGCCTTATCTCGGCCACCGGTTATTATCGGCCTATCCGGTGTGGTTTGCAACCGGCGGATGCCTTAGACCTCAGACGCTTCGCTGAAACCAGGCGGAAGCCGCTTGTGTACGCCATCGCAACGGCTAAACTAAGGGTGGCCGGCCTGCCGGCGTTGGGCTGCATGAATCACGAACGCGGGATATCGAACGGCTGGATGGTATGGCTGGGCGGCTGCCTGGCGCTCTTCGCCTGCGGGCTGTGCGCCCTGGTGCTCGGTCTTTCAGGCGCCTTGCTTGCCGGCCGGGAGCTGCTGAGCCAGCTTCAACCAACTGGGACTGCCACGCTGGCGACGCCAGTGGCCACGGCGACGCTGCGGCCGTCGCCAACCCCCGCCCCGGCCGAAGAAGCAACGGCCGAGCCCCCGCCGCCGGCAACGGCCACCTCGGCGCCGACAGCCGAGCCCTTCTTTGCCCAGCCACTGCCGGACGAGATTGATCAAGGCGCACTGCCGCCCAGGGCGGCCGAAGACCTCAGGCGCCTGCTGGAAGCCACCTACCCAGCCCGCGACTATTTCGAAGTGGCCTCCAGGCTGGGCCAGACGCCGCCCGGCGACCGCACCATTCGAGAGCGGCCCTACCAGCCCGGCCAGACGCGCAACTTCTTCGCCGGCCGGGAGCGGCGTGAGGCGATCCTGGTTACGGCCAGCGAGCACGCCTATTTTTGGTTCGAAGCCACCCTTGAGATAAACGCTGAAGAGGTCAACCAGGCGGCCGAGGACTTTGAGAGCACCTACTATCCCATCGTTTCCAAGCTGTTTGGGCCCGAGTGGCGGCCGGGCGTGGACAACGACCCGCGCTTCAGCATCCTGCACCTGGACGGCTTCTCCGGCGATAGCGAACTTGGCTTCTTCGACAGCGGCGACGAGTACCCGCGCACAATTAACAGTTTCTCGAACGAGCAGGAGTTGCTCTACCTAAATATGCGCAACTTGCAGGTGGGCGAGGAACTGTATTTCGGCACGCTCGTCCATGAGCTCCAGCACTTGATTCAATGGCGCCTGGACCCCAGCGAAAGCGCCTGGCTAAACGAAGGCCTGTCGCAGGTGACCGAAATTTATGCCGGCTTCGACACTGTAGACACGGCCGTTGATTATTTGCGGGCCTCAGGCACCCAGCTCAACACCTGGGAATATGGCGACGACGAGGACAGCCTCTTTGCCCATTACGGGGCCGCCTTCCTGTTCTGCCTCTACTTTTGGGAGCGCTTTGGCGACGATGGGCTGGTCGAGTTGGCCAGCCAGCCGGCCGACGGCCTGGCGGCCGCCCATGCTGTTCTGAGCAAAGCCCAGCCGCGGGTCAGCCTGGCTGACTTCAGCGCGGATTGGGCGGCCGCAAACTACCTGGATCATCGTCAGGCTGGCGGCCCTTACAGCTACCGCAGCCTGGAGCTGGAGCGGCCGAGCCACGCCTTTCAGGCCATGCCTGACGGCCGCGAGTGGCTCCGCGAACTCGACCAATACGGGGTGAATTACGTCCGGCTGAACTGGGACGGCCGGGCGACGCTCTCATTTGCTGGCGACCGACGCCTGGAATTGACCAGCGCCCCGCCGGTCAGTGGTCAGGGAATGTGGTACGCGCCTGCCAGCGACGAGCTAGACGCCAGCCTCAGCGCCAGCTTTGACCTCACCGGACTTGAGCGGGCCACTTTGAATTTTTGGGCGTGGTTTGAGCTCGAGGACGGATTCGATTTCGCCTACCTCAGCGCCTCTGAGGACGGCGGGCAGACATGGGAATTGTTGGCGCCTGAACATGCTGACGCCGGCCAATTTGGGCCGGGCTTTACCGGAAGCAGTGCCCGCCAGCCCGACGACCGCGATGGCTGGGTGGCCGAGTCATTATCTCTGGACCGCTATGCCGGCGGCCCGGTCACCTTGCGCTTCGAAGTGATCACCGACGGCGCCATTACCGGCCGCGGTTTTGCCCTGGACGACATTGCCATTCCGGAACTGGGTTACGCGATGGATGCTGAGGAGGCCGATGAACGCTGGCGGCCGGCAGGCTTCGTCCTGACCGGCTGGCGTCTGCCCCAACTGTGGGAAGTGCGGCTGATCCGACTTGGGTCGCCGGCCGAGGTGGTCCCCTTAGAGCTCAACGCCAGCAACCGCGGCCGCTGGGAGCTCGATCTGGGCGACTCAGGCGGCGCGCTGGTGGTGGCTCCCGTCAGCCCGATCGGTGAAGAATCGGTTTCGTATTGGCTAAAAGTCGAGCGCTGATGCTGGGGCCGCCTGAGCCGGCCCCAGCCGTTAGCGGCCCAGGCTCGCCTAGCTAGCTCGGGCGCTGCATCTGGGCAAACTGGTTCTCCAGTTCGCGCCGGGTTTCCTCCATCGCCAGCCGCGCCTCCACCTTGGCGTCCTGCCAGCGTTGGCTCACGTCCGCGCGCAGGTTTTCGCCGGAGCTCGGTGCGAGCAGGAGCGCAGCCGTGGCCCCCACAATCGCGCCGCAGATGCTCCCGGCCAGGAAGCTCATAACTTTATTCATAAAGCCGCTCCTCCAAGATCGCTGGCTGCGTCTATTTGTCTGGCTTGATTATACTGAAGGTCGGCCGGCTTGCCATGCGTCGCCGGTCAGGGCTGCGTGACACGTTCCAGGCCCCCGTCGGCCTCATCCTCAACCGTGGCCAGCCGAATGTGCAGCGTCTCTAATTGCTCCGCGCTGACTTCAGATGGCGCATCAGCCATCAGGTCGGCCGCGCTCTGGCTCTTGGGGAAGGCCATCACCTCACGGATGTTCGGCTCGCCGGCCATGAGCATTACCAGGCGGTCAACGCCTGGCGCGATGCCCCCGTGGGGCGGCGTGCCGTACTCAAAGGCTTCTAACATGTGGCCGAATTGGCGCCGCGCCTCTTCCTCGGACAGACCGATGAGCGCCATGATCCTTTGCTGCAGGAGCCGTTCGTGGATCCGGATGCTGCCGCCGCCGACCTCGTAGCCGTTGCAGATCAAGTCGTATTGCGTGCTGAGCACGGCCGCCGGATCCGTATCTAGCAGCGAGACATGCTCAGGCTTGGGCGCGGTGAACAAATGATGGCTGGGCGCGAAATGGCCGTCCCCGAGCTCTTCCTCGAAGAGCGGGAAGTCTACCACCCAGGCGAAAGCCAACACGGGGCGCTCCTTGTAGCCCAGCCGGCCCGCCCACTCCTCGCGCAGGGCGCCCAGCACCCTGTTGGCGATCCGAGGCTCGTCACTGGCGATCAGGATCAGGTCGCCCGGCGCGGCCGCCAATCGATCGGTGAGCGCGACCAGTTGTTCAACGGAGAAAAACTTGGTGATGAAGCCGCGCAGCTCGCCGCTTTCGGCCTCTATGGCCACCGACGCCAGCCCCTTGGCCCCGGCCGCCTTGGCGATCTCCTCTAGGTCGGTCAGCTCCTTGCGGCTAAGGCCAGCCTGGCCGGGCACAAGGATAGCCTTCACCGGCCGGCCGGCGGCCACGTTTTGCGCAAACACGTTGAAAGAGCTCTGGCCGGCGATGTCCGAGATGTCAACCAACTCCATGCCGAAACGGAGGTCCGGCCGGTCGGTGCCAAAGCGATCCAGCGCCTCCTGATAACTCAGGCGGGGGAACTCCTCGTAGGCCAGCGGCCGGCCGCCGGCCGCCTTGACCATGCCCACAATCAGCTCTTCGGTCAGGCGCAGGACGTCTTCGCGCTCCACAAAGCTCATCTCTATGTCGAGCTGGGTAAACTCTGGCCCGCGGTCGGCGCGTTGATCCTCATCCCGAAAGCAGCGCGCGATCTGAAAGTAGCGCTCGTAGCCGGCGACCATCAATAGCTGCTTGAGCTGCTGAGGGCTTTGGGGCAATGCGTAAAACTTGCCTGGATGCAGCCGGCTGGGCACCAGGTAATCGCGCGCCCCTTCCGGCGTGCTCTTAAACAGTATGGGCGTTTCGATCTCCAGTACGTCGCGCGCATCCAGGAAGTCGCGAATGAATTTGACCGCCCTATGGCGCATGATGATATTTCGCTGCAGGCGCTCGCGCCGCAGGTCAAGATAGCGGTAGCGCAGCCGCAGGGCCTCGTCCACGTTCGCCTCGCGGTCAACTGGCAGCGGCGGCGGCTTCGAGGAGTTGAGAATGGTCAGCGCCTCGGCCAGCACCTCGATCGCGCCGGTGGGCAGCTCGAGGTTCTCCTGCCCGGCCGGCCGGCGGGAGACCGCGCCTGTGACCTGCAGCACGTATTCCGGCCGGATTTGCTCGGCCAGCTTGAAGGCCTCTTGGGAGCGGCCGGCGTCGAACACCACCTGGGTCCGGCCGGCGCGGTCGCGCAGGTCAATGAAAATGATGCCGCCCATATCCCGGCGCCGATGCACCCAGCCGGCCAGCGTCACCGTTAGGCCGGCGTGTTCGGCGCGCAATTCGCCACAGTTATGCGTCTTCAGCATGGAGTCAGTTCGCCTACTTACGGGTTGATCTTCTCCGCCCTTAACTGGAGAAAGAGGCGGCATTGTAGCCTCTGCACCAGGGGGTGACAACCGGCGCCACTTTTTCTGAAGATGTTAATAGAAATTGACAGGCGTCTATTTCGTTGCTAGAATCTGGTTAAATGAGGCCCGCTTAGGCCATTAAGTTCCTGCCCCGTCAGGGTGCAAAGGAGCAACCATCCACAATGGAGACGAAGGAAATCTCGATGGAAACAGTTGAGCTGACCGAGAGCATCCAGTTAACCGAAACGGCGGCCGGCATGGTCAAGAACCTGTTGGCGCAGAAGAACGTGCCCGATTACGGGTTGCGGGTTTTCGTTTCCGGAGGCGGTTGCTCCGGCCTTCAGTATGGCATGGCCCTCGAGGCCGAAGCCAGGCCCTATGACCATGTCATCCAGAGCGACGGCGTGAAGCTGTTCGTTGACCCGACCAGCATGATGTACCTGGGCGGCTCCACCGTGGATTACGAAGACAGCCTAATGGGCGGTGGCTTCCGTATTGACAACCCCAACGCCGTGTCATCTTGTGGCTGCGGCCACTCGTTTAAGACCACGGGCAGCGCCGGGGCGGCCAGCGAGGGCGGCTGCGGCTGCCACTAGGTCACCCCACTTATCGCCTTTGACGCGCGGGACGTCACGGTATTGGCCGGACGTCCCGCTTTCGTGTTGATCAGCCCCATGCCTGCCCGTTACTTCAGCCTACAAGAAGCCAATGCCCTGCTGCCCGAACTGGAGCCGCTGATGGCCGATGTGCTCGAACGGCGGGCCAAGGTCGCGCGCATGCGCGGCCAGGTAGCCGGCATGTTGGAACGCCAGGGCGCCGATGTGGGCGGCCCGGCCGCGTCAGCCCTGGTAAGAGATTTCATGAAGATCGAGCGTCTGGTGCGTAAGATCCACGCCTATGGCGTGGTGATTAAGGACCTCAACGCTGGCCTGCTCGACTTCCTCTCCAAGCGCGACGGCCGGGAAGTTTACCTGTGCTGGCGCTATGGTGAGCCTCAGGTCGAGTATTTTCATGACCTTCACACCGGGTTTGCCGGCCGGCGGCACATCTAGAGAGGCAGAGCCGCCATGATGGCCAAATTGTGGCCCTTCTCAAAGCAAGACCACCTTCGCACGGCCGATGTTGCCTGGCTCGACCTGGGCGACTTGGGTGACCTGGTGCATCCGGCCGGGCCCCATGAGCAGTGGCAAGACCACGGCCTGGGCCTGCTCCGCACCATCCTGAGCCAAAGCGGCGTCGCCAGCGACGTTCTCTCCACGCGCGCCGTCACCTCCTGGGATCAGTTGGGCCAGCAGTTAACCGGCTATCAGACGCTGATCATGAACGTGCGCAGCTACACCTTCCCAGCCGCCTACCACGCGGCCAAGCTGTTTAAGCAAATCAACCCGCAGGGCACCATTTTGACCGGGGGTATGCACGCCACCGTCGCCCTGGATGAGATGACGGCCGTTGAGGAGTTCGACAAGATTTGCCAGGGTCCGGGCGAGAACGTCATCGTGGACCTGGTCAGCGACCCCGGCCGTTTTCCGCGCGTCCTGATGGGCGCCGGGGCCAAGTCCATGGCCGAATGGCCGATGATGGATCGCACCTTGTGGCCCAAGCCAGCCAGCGCGAAATTAGCCCGCCGTTTCAATTGGCCGCTGGAGCCAGAGTGTGGCTGGGGCCCGCCGCCCGTGGCGACCATGATAACCAGTCGCGTCTGCCCCTGGCAATGCGTCTTCTGCAACGAGAACAGCTACATCCCCAATATGGGCCGCCGGCCTGTTGAAATGGTCATTGACGAGCTGAATTACCTGGATCGGACTTACGGCCCGATCGGCTCGGTGGTGATCCACGATTCGATGTTCTTTCAAAACCCAAGTTGGCTGGAGGAGTGGATCGAGAAATATCCGCGGTTGGCAAACAATACCTGGGGCTATTGGGCGGCCGCCCGGGCCGACACAGTGCGCCAGTGGCCCGAACTATTCGGGGCGCTAGTCAAAGAAACGAACTGGAACCTCGTCTCTATTGGCTTCGAGTCGGGCAGCGACCGCGTGCTGCGTATTCTGAACAAGGAGTGCACCGAGGAAGACAACTACTTTGCCATTGACCTCCTACATCGCATTGGCGACGAGATGGAGGCGGCCGGCCGGCCGGCGCCGATCTTCTGGTCCAACATCATGCTCGGCATTCCCGGCGAAACCCGCGAGGACGCATTTAAGACCATGCGCATGCTGAAGTACACGCGCCGCGTCATGCCCTCGATTTCCTTTTACGCCCCCTACCCTGGCTCGGCCCTGGGCAACCAGCTTATCGCCGAGGGCAAGAGCTTGATGACCAAGGAGAATTACCACCGCTTTCCCGATGACGAGAAGGTCAAGGGGGTGGATTACCAGTTCTACCGGGAGCTGTTGGCGGGCAAGTACGAGCGCGACGTCAACCGCGGCCTGCGGCCGGCGGCCGCCAGTCGATCGGCCGACCTGACCGGGGCCTTGACGAAGGCCTAGGGCCAGAGGCCCCGGAGCGAGACCCGGTGAGCAGTTTCAGCAACCCTCACTACATGTACCTGTTCGACATGAAGGACGGCCGCAAAAAGTTGGCTTACGGCCAGTCGCCCGCGGACGCCCTGGAAATCCTCAGCTACCGCCTGTCGCCGGCCGAAATGGACGAGATCATTGCCGAGCGCTACATCAAGATCTCGCAGCGCCGGATGCAGGAGTACATCCACCTCTTAGGCTGATGCGTCTTTCGGCGGCCGAGCGCCAATTGCTGGCGGCCATCGCCGCCGGCCGCTTCCTGAAAGCCCACCGCACCCTAGATGGGCGCAAAACCTATCGGCTGCACACGGCCCAAGGTGATTCTGAGCCAGTCGTGGCCGAGGTTGTCGCCCGCCTGTCAGAGCTGGGCCTCATGGGCAGCAACCAGAAATTCCCCGTGGCGACTTACTGGCTGACCGAATCTGGCCGGGCGCAGCTTGCGACCGGCGGTTCCGAAAAGACAAAGGGCGATAGCCCTTGAGCTAATTTAAGCGCGAGCTTCCCGGCCATGATCATGTCCGCTCGCCTAGCGGCGCCACCGGTCGCTCACCCTCCCCCAGGTAAAGCTGGCGCGGCCGGGCGATGGCCTGCTCCTTGTCCGTCAGCATCTCCTCCCACTGCGCCAGCCAGCCGACCGTGCGCGGGATGGCAAACATGACCGGAAACATAGCCACTGGCAGGCCCATCGCCTGGTAAATGATGCCCGAATAAAAGTCTACGTTCGGGTACAGTTGGCGGCTGATGAAGTAATCGTCCTCCAGCGCTATCCGCTCTAGCTCCAAAGCGATGTCCAGCAGCGGATTGCGGCCGGTGACCTGAAAGACTTGTTCGGCCGTGCGCTTGATGATCGTCGCCCGCGGATCGTAGTTCTTGTATACCCTGTGGCCAAAGCCCATCAGGCGGAAATCGCCCCGCTTGACGCGCGCTATGTAGGCTGGAATGTTGTCAACGCTCCCAATGGTGGTCAACATGCGTAGCACCTGCTCGTTGGCGCCTCCGTGTAGTGGCCCATAGAGGGCGGCGGCTGCGGCTGCCACGGCGCTATACGGGTCTACCCGCGAGCTGCCCACCGAGCGCATGGCGTTCGTGCCGCAATTTTGCTCGTGGTCTGCGTGCAGAATGAACAGCACATCCAGCGCCCGCTCGAGTGCGGGATCCGGCCGGTAGCCCGGCTCGACCATGCGGAACATCATGTTCAGAAAGTTGCCGGTGTAGCTCAGGTCGTTGTCCGGGTAGGCGTAGAATAGCCCCTGGCTGAAGCGGTACGCGAAGGCCGCCAGGGTCGGCATCTTGGCGATCAGGCGCTTGAACTGCAGTTGACGCACGGCCGGATCGTCAACTTCCTTGGCCTCTGGGTAATAAGTAGACAGCGCGGCCACCGTGCTAATGAGCATACCCATCGGATGGGCGTTGTAACGAAAGCCGTCAATCAGGGCCTTGATGTTTTCGTGAATCAGAGTGTGAACGGTGATTTCCGCCCGCCACTCTTCCAGCTCAGCCGGCGTGGGCAGTTCGCCATACAGTAGCAGGTAGGCCACCTCCATAAAGCTGCACTGCTCGGCCAACTCCTGAATCGGGTAGCCCCGGTAGCGCAAGATGCCCTTGTCGCCATCAATATAGGTGATGCGGCTGATCGTCGAAGCAGTGTTCTTGAGGGCCGGGTCATAACTAAGCAGGCCGAAATCTTCGTCGTCAATCTTGATCTGGCGCAAATCCATGGCCCGGATGGCCCCATCGCGGATGGGAAGCTCATATTTGCGGCCGGTGCGGTTGTCGCGGACGAAAAGGGAATCGCTGCTCATGGCGCCTTCCTGTTGTTGCTGTGGGACGGGTTTAGTATAGCGGTAAATCAGCCAGGGCGTAAGCACGCTGGCTCGCTGGCAGACGCCCGAGAAGCTCTACCCGTCCGACAGCCCGTACTTGCCCTATCTTGGTATAATTGGGCAGATAAAAAGCGCCCATTAACTGGCCCATCTGGCCCTAATTTAGGAGTTAAAGAATGCAGGACATGGAGAGATTGACAGGTGACGGACAGCCCCTTCCTGACGGCCTTGACGGCCATTACCAGACCATCGCCGAGGCCGTGCACGACATCTTAGTCGCCGTAGGCGAAGATCCCGACCGGGAAGGCTTGCAGCGAACGCCGGAGCGGGTCGCCAGAATGTACGACGAACTGCTAAGCGGCTACAACGATGACCCGGAGGCGTTGGTCAACGATGCCCTATTCGAAGTCGAATATGACGAAATGGTGGTGGTTAAGGACATCGAGTTTTTCAGCTTGTGCGAACACCACATGCTGCCCTTCTACGGCCGGGCCCACGTGGCCTATACGCCGACCAGCAAGATCATCGGCCTGTCCAAGATCCCACGCATTGTGGAGATGTACGCTCGCCGGCTGCAGGTACAGGAGCGCATGACGCGCCAAATTGCCGAGCTGCTAGACGAAGTGCTCAACCCCTACGGGGTGGGCGTCGTAATCGAAGCCTCCCACCTGTGCTCTATGATGCGCGGGGTCAAGAAGGAGCATGCTCGCATGGTCACCTCGGCCATGCTGAACTGCTTCAAGACCAACGAGAAGACGCGCAACGAGTTCATGCGGCACCTCAACACGCCCGCGATCATGATCTAGCGCAGGCTGCGCCGGGCCAATTCCAGGGCCTCGGCCGGGGTGGCAATCTCCCCGGCCGCCTGGGCCTCCTCAACTAGCCGCAACAGCCGGCCAACCTCCGGCCCTGACTTTATGTTAAGTTTGTCGAGCAGATCCTGGCCGGTCAGCAGCGCCGGCGGCCGAACACGCTCCTCAAAATCGCGCCAATAGTAGCCCAGCAGCTCGCGCACTACGTGGGCCAGACTTTGCCGGCTCTCGGCCGGCCCTGGCCCAGCATGAGTTGCCAGGTGGTCGGCCAGCGTCAACAGGCAGACGTCAAGTCCGGCGCGGCCGAGGTCGCGGAAGAAGCGAAAAGTCGCCCGCCGGCTCGGCCCGCCCGCCTGGGCCAGCAGCAGCGGCCGCATATGACCGGCGACGACGGCGCTGACGTGGGCCACCGCCTCCCGGCTCAGGCGCATGTCGCGCAGCGTCCGCTCGGCCAAGCGCGCGCCGAGCGCGTCGTGGCCGAAGAAGCGAATGCGGCCGGCAGCGTCCAGGGTGGCTGTCTCGGCCTTGCCGACGTCGTGCAGCAGCGCCGCCAGCCGCAGCGCCTGTCGGCCGTCTAGCCCGCCGTCCAGCTTGCGGTTGAGGTGGCCTTCTAACTCAAGACCAAAGGGCGCCAGCGCGGCCAACAACTCCCCTTGGCGGCCGGTGGCGGCTGGCTCGGCGACAGCCGCTTCCACCTCTGTCAGACGGCTCAACACCGTTAGCGTATGCTCCAGGGCCGGCTCGTGGTGCGGCGCCGCCTGTTCCACGCCGGCCAGCGCCGCCAGCGGCGGCAAGGCGGCTGACAGCAGGCCAAAGCGATCCAGGTCGGCCAGGGCCGGGGCCGGCTCCGGCAGGGCCAGGAGGCGCAGCAGTTCGTCCCGGATGCGCTCGCGCGATACGGCCGCCAACCCAGGCCCGGCCGCCATGACTGCGGCCGCCGTTTCCGCCTCGATGGCGAAGTCGAGCGCGCGCGCCAGCCGAATGGCGCGCAGGGCCCGCACCGGGTCGCGGGCGATTGCTCCGGGGCTGGCTTGGCTGACCAGGCGGTCGTCGAGGTCTGGGAGGCCGCCGGCCGGGTCCATGATGGCGTTCGGCCCTACGGTGGAATGCGCAATGGCGTTAATGCTGAAGTCGCGCTCGAGCAGGTCCCCTTCCAGGTCGGGGCCGCGCAGGCCAGAAAAGTCGAGCGTCATGCCATCGGCCAAGACCACCCGGCCGGCGTCTCGCTCGCGGTCAAGCACATAGGCCGGCCGGCCAAGGGCATCACCGACGGCGAAGGCCAGGCCGATAGCGTCCTCATCAGCCACGAAATCGAGGTCGTGCACCGGCCGGCGCAGCATGAGGTCGCGCACTGCGCCACCCACCAGGTATACGGCCCTGTCCTGCGCGGCGAAAATGGCACGGAGTCTTTCGAGGATGGGCGGCTCGGGTAGCAGCAGCGGCCTCCCGGGCCCAAGGGGCGAATACACGCGACCTACTCGGCCGGCGCCTCGCCCGCCTGGAGGTGCGCGAAGGCTTCCGGCTTCAAGACGGCGATGAAGGGGAAGTTGCGATAGATCTCGCTGAAGTCCAGGCCATAGCCGACGACAAACTCGTCGGGAATGGTGAAGCCCGTGTACTCCACCGGGACTTCCACCGCCCGCCGTGTGGGCTTATCGAGCAAAGTCACGATGCGCAGCGAGGCCGGCGAGCGCGCCATTAGCGTGCGCCGCATGTAATCCAGCGTCCGGCCGCTGTCAATGATGTCTTCGACGATCAGCACGTGCCGGCCGGCGATGTCTTGCTTCAGGTCGAGCACAATACGCACGGCGCCGCTCGACTCGACGCCCGAGCCATAACTGGAGATGCCCATGAAATCGAGCTGGTGCGGCCGGCTGATCTGCCGGCTCAGGTCGGCCAGGAAGACAAAGGCGCCTTTGAGCACGCAAATGAGCAACAGGTCGTCTACGTCCCGGTAGTCGGCCTCGATCTCGGCCGCCAGCTCGCTTATGCGCGCCTGCAGGCGCTCTTCGTCAATCAGGATTTCGGCCACATCGTCGTGCAGCCGGTGGGCGGCGTTCTTCATGCCGCCGGCTCGCTCTTGGCCGGGCGGACCTGGTGGCAGCGCCGGCAGCGGGCCTCATAGACCTCGGCCGCGCCTACCAGCACGATTGGGTCGTCCAGCGCGGCCGGCTGGCCGTCTATCAGCCGCTGTGTGCGGCTGGCCTCCTGGCCGCACACGACACAAATGGCGTGCAGCTTGGCCACATCCTCTGCGCGCGACATCAGTTCAGGCATCGGCCCA
This sequence comes from Promineifilaceae bacterium (SeqCode), assembly GCA_050696115.1. Classification (GTDB taxonomy): domain Bacteria; phylum Chloroflexota; class Anaerolineae; order Promineifilales; family Promineifilaceae; genus UBA11865. The sequence continues at coordinate 17,065 of JBOGUG010000067.1, forward strand.
AAGGGGACACCGCGAAAGTCGGTGTCCAGGCCGGCGCAGATGACGCGCAGGCCCCTGTCGGCAAGCTGCTCGCACAGGGGAACGATTTCTGGGCCAAAGAACTGGACTTCATCAATGCCAACCACGGTCGTTTCCGGCCGCAGCGTTGCGAGAATAGCGGCCGGGATCTCAACGGGTTGGGCCGCAAAGTCCAAGCCATTATGGGACGTGAGCCGCTCGAAATGGTAGCGGTCATCTAGCGCCGGTTTAAAGACCTGCACTTTCTGGCGGGCAATGACTGCCCGGCGCAAGCGGCGGATCAGCTCTTCGGTCTTGCCGCTGAACATGCTGCCGCAGATGAGCTCCACCCGACCGTGGAAGGGTGACTCCAAGTTGCCCTCCTCAAACAAAAGGGAGGCAGACACGCGAGCGTATCTGCCTCCCAGATGGTATTACGATTCAACTTTTCGGGCTACTCGATCAGCTCCAGTGAGCGCAAATGCTTCTTCGTCTCGATCAGAGCCGCCTGGCCCACACCCCGAATAGAAAGTAGGCCGTCGTCGCCGTCGGCCGCCAGGCGCGCGACCACGTCGCCAAGGGTTTCCACACCCGCCTCGTGCATTGCCTTCAATGCCCGCGCGTTCAGGCCGATGGTGTCAATTGACCCGCTCAAGGGCGAGGCAGCTTCAACGCGCTCGTCGGCCGCAGTCACGATGGTGGCGCGGCGTTCCAAACGCTTGTAGAAGCGCTCGACCTGGCCTTCGGTGTCAACCAGACGTTGCTGACCGGTGTAGAAGGGGTGGTTGCCCGACCAGATTTCCACCCGCAGCTCCGGCTGGGTCGAGCCAACGAACATCACTTCCTCGCCGTTGACGATCACCCTGGCTTCGGGGTACCAGGTCGGATGGGTGTCCTTCTTCATGCCTGGCCCTCCCCTTCGGCCGGGGTCACGCTGACCACCTTACGGCCGAAGCGATCCTCAAACTGGACCTGGCCCTTGATCAGGGCAAACAGGGTGTAATCCCGGCCGACGCCAACGTTCTCGCCCGGCAGGAAACGGGTCCCGCGCTGGCGCAGAATAATGTTGCCAGGGATCACGAACTCGCCGCCGAAGCGCTTGACTCCCAGACGCTTAGAGTTGCTATCGCGCCCGTTGCGGCTGGAGCCAGCCCCTTTCTTGTGTGCCATTTCTCTATTCTCCTCAGCCCGCGCTGATGCTGTCTACCCGCAGCCGGGTGTAGTTCTGCCGGTGACCCTGGCGCCGTCGGTAGCGCTCCTTGGGCTTATACTTCCAGACCAAGATTTTCTTGCCGCGGTACTGTTCGGTGACCGTGGCCTTAACCGAGACGCCGGCTACATTCGGCCGGCCGACGGTCACGTTGTCACCGTCTCCGACCAAGAGAACCTTATCTAACTCAATTTGGGCACCGACTTCATAGGGCAGCTTCTCAACCGTAAAGCTGCTGCCCTCTTCGGCGCGGTACTGCCGGCCGCCACATTCCACGATGACGTACACTATAGCCTCCCAAAAAGAACCGGCATGCGCAGATGCCGGCCATGCTCTCAAGCGGCCGCCTGGCTGTGTCGGTGGGCCAGGACGGCAAACCTCAATTATACCACCCGCCTTCCCCAAGTCAACCAAAATATGAAAGGCTCCAGGCCGCCAGCGGCGCTGCGCGGGCTCACTTTGGGAAGACGGTAATCACGGCCGGCAGGGGCGAGAAGGCCGGCACGCCCTCAGCCGGTTCGGCCAGCAGGATCCCGCTTGAGGGGCCGCCGTCCAGGTTGAGCGCGGCCGTCAAGCCCAGGTCCGAAGCGGCCAGGAATTGGCTCAGGCGAGCCAGGGTGAAGGTACCGCTGCCCGCAACCAGAATGAGGATGTGCCCCTGGGCGTCCTGCCCGACGACTGTGCGCCGGGCCTGCTGGAAATCCTCTTCTATGCTGGTCGGCGCGGCGGCCACGACCAGCATCGGGAAGGCCTGCACCGCAGCCTGGAGCGGCTCGGCTGGGTCATGCGGCCGCTCGGCCAGCCAACGCACCTCCGGCCCCGCCGGCCCAATCGCGAACATGCCGCCAAAGCCCTGGTAGCTGCGGCCGCTGGCCTGGCCGGCGCTGACGATCAGGCCGGTGGCGATCCATTCGGCCGTGAAGTAACCCCCGTTGACCACGACCAGGGCGCCCGTCTGAGCCTGCCACTCGGCCAGCGTTTGCGGCGCGCCCAGCCGGTAAGCCACATCGAAGCGAAAGGCGACCGGATCGATCCGCAGCACGTAGACGCTCTCCATGACCGTGCCCTCGGCAGCCTGAACGCTCAAATGGCGGCGTTCCAGTCCCGGCCGCAGCAGTTCCCAGCCCCCATCGTCGCCAGGGGCCTGGCTGGGCCGGGCGCTGACGCCGGCCGTGGCACTCGGATAGACGATCGGCGTCGGGGCCGGCGCAACAGCCCACGTCGCCGTCGGAGCTGTGGCCGGCGACGCTGCCAGCCGGCAGCCGGCCGCCAGCAGCAGATCGGCCAGCACGAGCATGATGAAGCGCCTCACGAGAGGCGGATTGTAGCGGTTGGCCGCTGCCCGCCCAAGTGGGTTACAATTGCGGCCCGTCCTGATGTGCGCGCCAAGCAGACGATCTTTTGGATCCCGACCGGCCGCCCTGCTGGTGAGCCTGGCGCTGGCCGGATTGTTGGCTGCCTGCGAGCGGCCGCGGCCCCAGGTGACCGTGGTCGTGCAGGCGGTCGGGG
>JBOGUG010000068.1:0-1508 GCA_050696115.1 Promineifilaceae bacterium (SeqCode)
GTCGGCGGCTGGCCTTTCCCGGGCCGGCCGCCGACTTTGCTCAGAAGACCTTACAAAAAGGACGCCCTTCTGGAGCGTCCTTTTCCTCACAGTGGCCGCGATACTGTCCGACAAATTGACTGGCCCGAATGGCCAATCCTTGATCGGAACAAATTATACGCAGCTTGGTTGCAGAAGCATACCCTTGAGTTCCAGCATTGGATGATCTTCCTGAACAGGTCGAAAGGGGCGCTATCGCGCCGAACATGGCGAATTATCCATCTTTGGTGAAAGGAGAAGCAGCCATGTCGTACATGAAACTCGTTGTCGTTGGCAATCTGGGTCGCGATCCGGAGATGCGGTATCTCGACTCCGGGCAGGCGGTCACCAATCTGAGCGTGGCGGCCAACCGGCGCTGGAGCGACCAGGCCACCGGCCAGCCGCAGGAAGAGGTCTGCTGGTTCCGGGTCTCCGTCTGGGGCAAGCAGGCCGAGGCGGCCAACCAGTACCTGCGCAAGGGTCGCCAGGTGCTGATCGAAGGGCGGCTGCGGCCGGACCCCAGCACGGGCGGCCCGCGCATCTACGAGCGCAACGACGGGTCTGCCGGCGCGTCCTTCGAGGTCGTGGCCGACCGGGTGCAGTTCCTGGGCGGCAACGGCAAGGGCAACGGCGCTCACGACAACGAGCAGGCCGAGGCCGAGCCCGCGTATGCGGACGATGAGATCCCCTTCTAGGGCCGGGTAAACGCACTGGTAGCAAAGAGCAGTCGTCTGAAAGGGTGGCTGCTCTTTTGCCGCCGGGCTTGGAGATAAGAGAGGTGCTGGAAGGCGACCGCCGGGAAAGCGGGCGCAACAGGTTGGTGAAGCCGACAGCTTGGTTAGCCGCGGCGCTTTCCCACCCGCCCACCCTGAGTGAAGGCCATGCGGCCTTCACCCGAAGGCGTGCCGCCTTCAGGGACCAGGCCCACCCACCACCCGGTTGTTTGGTCTCAGGCTGCAAAATCGAGCGAAAAAGTACGGCCGCTAACGGTACACCGCTATAGCAAAAACTGCATGCACGAAAGAACAAGGGAGGTACCCTTATTCGCGATTTCCCCGACTTTGACAACGTGCCCGGCCGCGGTAGAATGAGCTCACACTTGCGCGGATGCATCTTTCTTAGATGCATACCGTAAACGCACCAACAACCTATTCACCAGCTAAAAACAGGCCGCTAACGCAGCGCATTGCCCCGACTGCCTTGGGGCAGTTCTGCCTGCGCTTTCGCTTGGCCTGTTTTGCTTTTCCCCTACGTATCCCCAAACAACATCGTCTGGCGGCAGACATGCGCCGCGGCCGGCGGCCTTTGCCTGCCCGCATGGAGCGAATGATCGATGTCCGAGAATCTAGACGAAGCTGAGGTCAAGCGGGCCCGGCGGCCGGAGACGACCTATTCCAAGCACGTCCGGCTGACCGAGTTCGGCCGGGAGAAGATCGAGGCCTGGGCCCAGGCCAATGGGCTCAACTTCAGCGCGGCCATCGAAACCCTGG
>JBOGUG010000069.1:0-2918 GCA_050696115.1 Promineifilaceae bacterium (SeqCode)
CCTTCAGCTCGGCCGCCATGCTCTCGGTCAGCCGGATTATGGTGCTCTTGGAAATCACGTAGGCGGCCATGTTGGCCCGCCCCGCCAGCGCGGCGCGGGCGGCCGTGTGCACGATCTTGCCCTCGCCCCGGCGCAGCATGTGGGGCACCACCGCCCGCGAGGCGTTCACAGCCGTGCGTAGGTTGAGGTCGAGTAAGAAGTCCCAATCCTCGGCCGGCGTCTGGTGAGCCGGCGCGCCGGCCCGGTAGCCGCCGGCCGTGTTGACCAGGATGTCAATCCGGCCGAAGCGCTCCACGGCCGCCTGGGCTATGGCCGCCACGGCCTCAGCGTCGGTCAGGTCGGCCCGGCCGAAGAGGTGATCCGGGCTGGCGGCCCACTCCGGAAAGGCGCGCTCCAGCTTTTCCGGCCGGCGCTCGACCAGCGCCAGCCGAGCCCCGCGGGCCGCAAAGGCGCGCGCCACGGCCGCGCCAAGGTTGCCGGAGGCGCCGGTGATCAGCGCCACCCGGCCGTCAAAGTCAGCCATTGTCGGCCTCCATCCCTTTGCTCCAGGTGATCCTCTCCGGCCGGCGCAGCGCAGCGGCCGCCCGCAAGACCGCCAGCGCGCTCTTGGCGTCGGCCAGCCGGCCGTTGAGCGCCTGCCGGGCCAACTCGCCCAGCCCCAGCCAGGCCAGGCTGATGGCTTCGTCGGGGTCGGCCGGCAGCGGGGCCGGCGTCAGCCTGCGGGCCAGGAACAGGGCCATGACCTCGTTGCTCAGGCCCGGCGACGGCCAGATGAAGCCCAGCTCAGCCCACTCGGCCGCCCGGTAGCCGGTCTCCTCGCGCAGCTCGCGGCCGGCGCAGGCTAGCCAGGATTCGCCCGGCCGGCGCGTGCCGGCCGGCAATTCGAAGATGGTCTGCTCCAGGCTGAGGCGATATTGGCGCAGCGCCAGCACCCGGCCGGCAGCCAGCGGCACGATCACGGCCGAGCCCGGATGGTCAACCAGGCCCTTCTCGACCAGGCGGCCGTCAGCCAGCCGAGTGGCGACGGCCTTCAGCTGCCAGGCGTCGCCCTGCCAGACGACCCTTTCGGGCCGAGTCTCCGACCGCCGAGGCCCGCTGGCCGGCACCACTAGGGCGTGGGCGGGATGCGAATTTCCTGGCCCGGCTCGATGAAGGTCGGGTCGGTGATGCCGTTGTAGGCGGCCAATTCCTGGTAGGTCAGGCCGAATTGAATCGCGATGCGGAACAGGTTGTCGCCCGGCTGGACGACGTAAATTTGCTCGCCGCCCGGCGCGGCCGTGGCCTGCGGCGCGGGCGCGGTCGGCTGGACGACCTGGCCCACCGGCACCAGAATGGTCTGGCCGACCTGCAAGACGGCGTCGGGCGCCAGGTTGTTGGCGGCCGCCAGCGCTTCGAGGGCCACGTTGTATTGTTGGGCGATGATTTCGAGGTTATCGCCGGGCTGGACGACGTAGCTTACCGGGCCGCCGGCCTGGGTCGGGGCCGGCGTGGGCAGGACCGGGCCGCCCGGCGTCAGGTTTGGGATGAGGATCGGCGTGACCAGGACGTTGGTTGCCGGCGGAGTCAGCAGGCCACCGCCGGGCGTTAACTGGCCGGGAGGCTGGGTGCTTTCCCCTTCTTGCAGCGGCCGCTCGCAAGCCGCCAACAGCAGGCTCAGCGCCAGCGCGCAGGCCAGAAAAGGGGCGGTTCGCGTCCAGAAGCCAGTTTTCACAGGGCCCTCCTTGCCGATCGACTTGCTAAACATAATGTGGGCAGTCTATCATAAGCGCCTAGAGGCGTCAAGACGCTCTACCTCTGGAAAAAGGGGGGTCGCCCAGGCGTCGGGACGTTGCGCCGCCGGCCGCTATAATCGGCCCAGCCCATGAGCCAGCCTCGCATCGGCATCAACGCCCACCTGCTCTCGGCCGCCGCCGGCTACCGGCGTGCTGGCATCCACCGCTACAGCGCCGAGCTGATCAACCATCTGCCGGCCGGCCCCGACGAACCGGCCTACACCGTCTTCACCAACGCGCCGGCCGAGCTGGCCGGCCGGCCCGGCATCCAGACGGTGGCCGCGCCCTGGCCGACGGCCGGGCCGCTCGGCCGCATCCTCTGGGAGCAGCTGGTCTGGCCGCCGGTGGCCGTGGCCGGCCGCCTCGACCTGCTCCACAGCCTGTCTTTCGCCACGCCACTGCTGCGGCCCTGCCCGGCCGTGGCCACCGTCTACGACCTGAGCTTCGTCCTGTATCCGGAGCTGTACCCGCCTCTGCAGCGCTGGTATCTGCGCAGCCAGACGCGCCGCTCGTGCCGCTCGGCCCGGCGCGTGGTCGCCATTTCCGAGGCCGGCCGGCGCGATGTGGCCCGCCTGTTCGGGGTGGCGCCGGCCCGGATAGACGTCGTGCCGCCGGGCGTGGACGCCCACTTCGGGCCCCGGCCGGCGGCCGAAGTCGAGGCCTTTCGCCAGCGCCAGGGGCTGCCGGCCGAGGTGATTCTGCACGTGGGCACGCTCCAGCCGCGCAAGAACCTGGCGCTGCTGGCCGAAGCTGTCGCCCAGCTCGGCCGGCCTGACGTCGCCCTGGTCTTCGTCGGCGGCAAGGGGTGGCATTACGAGCCGCTCTTCGAGCGGGTGCGGGCGCTTGGGCTGGAGGGCCAGGCGCGCTTCACCGGCTATGTCGCTGACTCCGATCTGGCCCTCTGGTATAATGCCGCCTCAGTGTTGGCCCTGCCGTCCGTCTACGAAGGCTTTGGCCTGCCGCTGATCCAGGCGATGGCCTGCGGCACGCCGCTGGTGGCCGCCAACAGTTCGTCCCTGCCCGAAGTGGTCGGCCCGGCCGGGCTGCTGTTTGACCCCCAGGACAGCCAGGCGCTGGCGCGCTGCCTGGCGGCCGTGCTCGACGAGCCGGAGCTGGCCGCGGCGCTGCGGGCGGCCGGGCTGGAGC
>JBOGUG010000070.1:0-4366 GCA_050696115.1 Promineifilaceae bacterium (SeqCode)
GGCAGCCAGAACAGGCCGTACAGGTGGCTGAGGCCGGCCAGGGCTGCCAGGAGGCCGGCCAAGCCGTACCAGGCAGCGCCGCGGCGTTCGCCCGCCGTCCACAGGGCGTGCAGGCTGAGCAGCCCGAAAACCGGCACGGCCGCGTCGTAGCGGGCGATGCGGGCCACGTCCACCAGCACGATGCCGGTGTACTGGCTCGGGGTGTGGGCGCCCGTCCTGGCCAGCAGCAGGAGCCCAACGGCCAGCCCGGCCGCTGCCCGGCCGGCCAGCCGCCGGCCGAGGGCGTAGGTCAGCGCCAGGGTGAAGGTTGTCAGGATGACCGCCTCCAGCCGGGCCTGGAACAGCCCCAGGCCGGCCAGGCGGAAAACGGCCGCCAGCAGCAGGGGGTGCAGTGGCATGTAGCCGTAGTAGTGGCGCTCCATGCCGTAATAGCCGCGAAACAAGTCGCTGCCGAAGACGCCTTCCGTTGCCAGCTTCCAGCCCGTTGACGCCTGCCAGGGCTCGTCTTCGTACACCGGGGGTACGGTGTCCAGATGCGCCAGCGAGGTCAGCCAGAAGGCCAGCAGGAGGGCGATGGGCAGCAGGCGCGGCGGCACATCCTAATGGTAGCACAAGGCGGGTATAATCGGCCGCCTATGCCGCCCAGCGCCCATCACCCCACCCGCGGCCGGGGTCTGCTGGAGGGCCACCTGGCCCGCCTGCGCGCCGGCCGGGCCAACCGGCTTATCCCGGACCGGCTGCGCGCCGGCCGCATCCTGGACATCGGCTGTGGCTCCTATCCCTATTTTCTGGCCCACACCTCCTTTCGCCACAAGGTAGCCCTGGAACGTTCGCAGCCGGCCGTGGCGGTGCCCGACATCCAGTGGCACAGCCTCGACCTAAACGACTGCCCTGGCTTGCCCTTCGAGGCGGCCGATTTCAGCGTCGTGACGATGCTGGCGGTCGCCGAGCACCTCAACCCGGACGCGCTCATCAGCCTGTTGGCCGAGATCCACCGCGTCCTGGAGCCGGGCGGCATGGCGATCCTGACCACGCCGGCCGCCTGGAGCGACACCTTGCTGCGCTGGATGGCACGCCTGTGCCTGGTCAGCGCTGAGGAGATCCAGGAGCACACTTTCAGCTACACCCTGCCCCTGCTGGGCTGGTGCTTCGGCCGGGCGGGATTCGCCTTGCGCCAGGTGCGCTTCGGCTACTTCGAGTTGTTCCTCAACCTGTGGGCCACGGCCGGCCGCTAACTGCTATAATGCTGCCATGAGCGCCGTCATCAGCCTCGAGACGGTCAAGCGCTACGCCACTCTAAAGCACGGCCGGATCTACACGCTGCCCATCGCCATCTTGATGCCCCACAGCAGCTGCAACTGCCGCTGCGTCATGTGCGACATCTGGCGCGGCAACGCCAACTTACAGCAGCTAAGCGAAGCCGATATCCGCGGCCTGCTCGACTCCTTCGCCCGCCTGGGCACGCGCTGGGTCGTCCTCTCCGGCGGCGAGGCCCTCATGAACCCCAACCTCTTCCGCCTGTGTGCCCTGTTAAAGGCCAACGGCATCCGCAAGATCACCATACTGTCCACCGGCCTGCTGCTCAAGAAGCACGCCCGGCCGGTGATTGACGGCGTGGATGAGGTCATCGTTTCGCTCGACGGCTCCCAGGCGGTGCACGACGCCATCCGCCGCATCCCCGACGCTTATGTAAAGTTGAAGGCCGGCGTCCAGGCCGTCAAGGCGCTTGCGCCCACCTTCCCCATCAGCGGCCGCTGCGTCATCCAGCGCCTCAACTTCGCCGACTGGCCCCACATCGTGGCTGCCGCCCGCGACATCGGCCTGGATCACATCAGCTTCTTGGCGGCCGATGTTTCCACCGAGGCCTTCAACCGGCCGGCGCTCTGGGACGGCGAGCGGGTGGCCGAGATCAACCTGGAGCCGGAGCAGCTGCCCCAGTTGGAGGCTGTTTTCGAGCAGTTGGTCGCCGGCCGCGCAGCCGATTTCGCCAGCGGCTACATCCTTGAGTCACCGGCCAAGCTGCGCCGCATTGTTGATTACTATCTCGCCCTCCACGGCCGGGGCGACTTCCCGCCGGTGGCCTGCAACGCCCCCTGGGTCTCGGCCGTGGTCGAGGCCGACGGCGCCGTCCGGCCCTGCTATTTCCACCGGCCGATGGGCAACATCCGCCAGCGGCCGCTGGCCGACTTGCTCAACGCCCCTGAGGAGATCGCCTTCCGCCGCGGCTTGGACATGGCCGCCGACCCCATCTGCCGCAAGTGCGTTTGCACCCTCAACCTCCGGCCGGGGGCCAGCGTCGCGTGAGCGCTGTGCCCGGCCGCCCAGTAAGGCTCGCACTGGCCCCCGCCTGGCTGCCCCGCCTGCTGCTTGGGCTGTTTCTCTCGCCGCCGCAAGCGGGTACCGGCGGCCCGCCGCCCGACCGGCTTTACCTGCCCGTCATCCCGGCCGACTGATGCCTAGCTTCCCCAAGATCGTCCTTTACAACCCCAAAGCCGTCTTCTGGACGATGCCGCTGGCCCTGATCGCCGTTGGCTCAGCCCTGGACAGGCAGCGCTACCGGGTGGTCATCGTAGACGGCCGCCTGGAGCCCCGCTCGCGCCTATTGGAGGAGATCCAGGATGCCGCCTGCCTGGGCATTACCGTCCTGACCGGCGCCCCGCTGCGCGATGCGCTGGCGGTCAGCCGCGCCGCCCGCCAGGCCCGGCCGGATTTGCCGGTCGTCTGGGGCGGCTGGCACCCCTCGCTCTTTCCGGCGATGGTGGCCGCCGAAGGCAGCGTCACCGCCGCCGTCACCGGCCAGGGCGAGGAGACCTTTCCCGAAATCCTGGAGCGCCTGGCGGCCGGCGCATCCCTGGCCGGCGTGGCCGGCTGCGCCTTCAGCCAGGCCGGCCGGCCGCAGCTCAACTTCCCCCGGCCGATGCGCGACATCAACGCCTTCCCGCGCCACGATTACGGCCTGATTGACGTCGAGCGTTACTTCGACCGCAAGGGCCAACGCCAGCTGGATTACATCTCCTCACAGGGCTGTCGCTTTCGCTGCAACTTCTGCGCCGACCCAGCCGTCTTCAACCGCGGCTGGTACGGCTACACCCCGGAGCGGATGCTGGCCGAAATCGGCGACCTCTGGCGCCGCCACCGTTTCAATGACCTCTCCTTTCAAGACGAAACCTACTTCACCCACCAGAAGCGGGTGGCGGCCGTCGCCGAGGGCTTTCTGCGCCAGGGCTTCGAATTCAGCTGGTTTGGCACCCTGCGCGCTGACCAGGGCCGCCGCCTGGACGACGAGGTGCTGGCCCTCTGCGCCCGCTCCGGCCTGCGCCGGGTGATGATCGGCCTTGAGGCCGGCGCCCAGGAGACTGTGGATTGGATCCAGAAGGACATCAAGATCGAGGACATGTGGCTCACGGCCGAGAAGCTCATCCGCCAGCGTATTGGAGCCATCATTAATGTCATCGTCGGTTTCCCAGGCGAGCGGCCGGAGAGCGTGGCCGAGACGCTGCGCGTGGCCCGCCAATTGCGGGCAATGAGCCCCACTTTTGAGCTCGCTGTCTTCTACTTCAAGCCGTATCCCGGCAACCCCATCGCCGACCGGCTCCAGGCCGAGGCCTACCGCTTCCCACAAACTCTGGAAGAATGGGCCGACTTCGACTACATCGGCTCCGGCAACGAATGGCTCAGCCCAGCCCAGCAGCGCGAGATCGAGGCCTTCAAGTTCTACCAGCGCTTCGCCTACAGCGGCAACCGCAGCCTGGCCCGCTTGCCCCTGCGCCTGCTTTCCCGCTGGCGGCTGGAGCGGCGCGTCTACGCCTTCCCGCTGGAGCGGCGTCTGGTGGAGCGCCTCCGGCCGGCCCAGGCGTTGTCCTGATCGCCCCTGGTGCGTCACTGGCGTAGGGGCGCGCCCAGGTGCGCCCGCAGCGCTGGCCCGGCCGCTTTTCGGTCGGCCATGACCCGCCCCAATGAAGATCGCCCTCATCCTGCCCGGCTTTAGCCGCGACCCGGCCGACTGGGCTATCCCGGCTATGCAATCGCTGGCCGCCGAGCTGGCCGGCCGGCATGAGGTCCACGTCTTCAGCCTGCGCTATCCGGCCGCCGGCGTCTACCGTTTCGACGGCCTGACCCACCACGCCAGCGGCGGCGGAAGGCGCTTCGGGCCAGCCTCGGCCGCCATCCTGTTGCACACCGTGCGCGCCATTCAGGCCGAACACGGCCGCCGGCCGTTCGACGCGCTGCATGCCTTCTGGGCCGACGAGCCCGGCCTGGTCGCCGTCTGGGCCGGCCGGCGTCTGGGCCGGCCGGCGGCCGTCGGCGTGGGCGGCGGCGACGTCGTCCACCTGGCCGACATCGGCTACGGCACCCAGGGCTCAGC
>JBOGUG010000071.1:0-1523 GCA_050696115.1 Promineifilaceae bacterium (SeqCode)
GTGGGCGGCGGCGGCCGGTAGGCGTCGACCAGTGGCCCCAGCGGGTCATTTTCCAGGTAGAACCAGATGGGCAGGCCGCCTTCCACCGGCATGTTCCAGTTGGTAATGAGGCCCAGCTCCTGCACCGTGCCGTCGGGGACGACGAAGCCGATGACGACCTCGCGCGATTCACCGGCCGGCAGCGGCTCCAGTTGCTGCGCATCGTAGGACGGCAGGTTGCGCGCAATGAGCGGCTCGTTCTGGGCCACCCAGCGGCCGGCGACGACCTCCCCGCCCTGCTGAACGTGGCGGATGAAGAACAGGTCGGAGGCAGCAACGACGATCTCGGCGCTGCCGTAATTGGTAACGCGCACGGTGATGAAGTGATAGGCCGCGCCGGCATGGTGGGGGCTGTCCTGGGTCTCATGGCCGGTGACCCGAAAGACGGGGCCGTCGGGCCCGCCCACGTACACGTCGCTATTCATGTAGAAGGCGCCCACGCGGTAGTAAGGGGTTTCCGTGGGCTCGGGCGTGGTGAAGCCGATCAGGGGCAGGGCAGGCGTCGTCGTTGCCGGTGGCGGGGGTGTCTCGGTCATGTAAACCGGCGTCGTCGTCACCCAGGGCGGCGTGCCGGTCGTAAACAGCCACTCGGGCGTGGCGGTAATCAGGCCGGGCACCGGCGTGTCGGCGTAGACGGGCGTAGTGGTGCCTAGGAAGACGGTGACCGTCGGCCGGGGCGTGGCTGTTTGCGCCGCCCAATAACTGGCGCCGCTGAGCGAAGCGACGGTGCTGACGAAGCCGATGACGGCGCAGCCGAGAAGGGCCAGCAGAAGCAAGGCAGCCAGCAGAAGACAGCCGGTGGGCAAAGGCGGGCCACCCAATAGGCCGGTGCGGAACAGCCTCATGGCCCGGCCCCCGCCGGCGCCGGCAAGACGGGCATGAATGTCTGCCAGCGCACGTACAGGTAGTGGCTAGACCAGGCGTGGGCCAGCACGGGGTCGCCCGAGCTGCTGGTAGCGGTGGCCGTATTGACGATGGTCTCCGGCGCCTGGCCGCTGACGGTCGCGGCGAAGCTGAAGCTGCGCCAGTAATCGTTGTTCTCACCAAACAGCACCGGCCCCAGGTGCAGCGTCGTGCCGGCGACGGGCGGATAGCCTTGCGGCGGGTGCGGATCGTCGCAGCAAGGGGCGTAGGCGTGGGTGGCGCCACGCAGGCCCAGCTTGTCCTCGATGCCAATGGAGTAGCCCTGGGCCACCATCTGCGCCGGATCCGAGATATTGTCGTAAATGAAGTAGGCGTGGCCGGCCAGATAACCGTCACCGTCCAGGACGACAGCGATGGCGTGGCGGGCCGTCAGGTTGGGGTCATTGGCGTGAGGGGCATCGTGCCACTGGGCGTAGAAGACAGCGTGGCCCTCAACGAGGCCAATGACAATGGCGGCGTGCCAGCGGCCGCCGGAGGTCATGTCTGCGTCTCGCCATAAACCGGCCAGCAGAAAGCCCGGCGCCGCCGGGTCTGGCAGCCATTGGTTATGCCCGTGAGCG
>JBOGUG010000072.1:0-1084 GCA_050696115.1 Promineifilaceae bacterium (SeqCode)
GGCCGGCTCGGTCTTGCTGGCGGTGGGCTTTTCAGCCGGCGTCGGCCTCTTCTTCGGCCTCTACCCGGCCCGCCGCGCCGCCCGCCTGCACCCCATCGAGGCCCTGCGCTTTGAATGAGGCCGGCCGGCCTTGTAGTGGCACGTTGCCACGTGCCCCGACCCACATCCCCACCGGCCGAGATTTGTGGGTTGAAGGATTGTCCTTTTGTGGGACGGGCTTCCAGCCCGTCGGCGGGCGCCAGCCCGCGTTCCAACCGCCTGTTGCCGGCCGCGCCGCCTCACGAACCGGGCCTGCGGCCCGGCCGCGGGCAAGGCGCCTGCGCCACAAATTAGGCGACGCCGGCCGGCCTTGTCGGGGCAGGCCCCCGTGCCTGCCCTCCGCCCGTGCCCGCCCGATTCTGACCGTGGCGGTTGCCGGCCGATCCGTAGGGGCGCACGGCCGTGCGCCCGTACCTACGTCTCCCACCGGCCGGCCTGGTTCCGCCCCAACCCCATGATGGGCCCGGCCGAGAACCTACGCCTGGCCCTGGCCGGCCTGGCCGCCAACAAGCTGCGCGCCGGCCTAACCATGCTGGGCATCATGATCGGCGTGGCGGCCGTCATTACCCTGCTGTCCATCGGCGACGGCGTCAACCGCTTCATCGCCGGCCAATTCATCGGCCTGGGCAGCAACCTGGTCTTTGTGCTGCCCAACGAAGATCCCAACCGGGCCGAGGTGTCCCTCACCCTGGCCGACGCCGAGGCGCTGGCCGACCCGGCCCGCCTGCCCGGCGCCCAGGCCGTGGCCCCGCTGTACATGCGCAACGTCGAGGTTCAGTACGAGGGCACCCGCCTCCAGACCAGCCTGCGCGGCTCGACGCCCGACTACGGCCCGCTGCGCGACTACCGGCCGGTCGCCGGCCGCTTCCTCAACGCCGAGGATTACTCCGGCCGCTCGCGCGTGGTCGTGCTGGGGGCCGAGACGGCCGAGCGCCTCTTCCCGGCCGACGTATACCCCCTGCAGACGACAGTGCGCCTCAACGGCGACTCCTTCCAGGTCATCGGCATCCTGGGGGAGCAGGGCGGCAGCGCCTTCGGCAGCCAG
>JBOGUG010000073.1:0-6222 GCA_050696115.1 Promineifilaceae bacterium (SeqCode)
GGCAGGGCCAGCGCCTCGGCCGCCGGGATTTGAAAGTGGGGGATCGTCAGGGCATCGGCGCGGGCCAGCCAGAAGAGCAGGCCGACGATCAGGCAGGCGAAGGCGTCGCGCAACAGGTGCCAGCCGCGCCACAAGACGCGGCGGCGGATAGGCGGCAAGAGGGCGGCCGCGTCGTCCAGGAGCAAGCTGCCCAGCGGGCCGGCCGCCTCAGCCCGGCTGACCTGCCAGGCCGCGCTCACCTGCTCCTTCAGGCGAAAGGCACGATCCAGGCGCCAGGTCAGGCGCGGCCAACCCGGCCAGGGAAAGACGATGCCCGCCAGGGGCAGCAGCGCCAGGCCGGCGCCAACAAAGGCCCAACTCTCCGGCTCGGGCAACCAGCCCCAAAGCTGGTTGCCACCCCACGCCAGCAGATAGCCGCCCAGCCCGATCCAGGCGCTGCGCAAGAGCAGGCGCAGGCCGCGTTGGCCCAACAAGAGCAGGCGCAGGCCGTTGAGGCGCCGGCTAAAGTGGCGTTGGCTCATATGAGCCTGGACTCCTCCGGCCGCCTGAACAGCAGCAGCACAAACGACGCCAACAGCAGGATGGCGACTGCGCCCAGACCGCGCAGCACAGCATCCAGGGCCTGCTGCTCGCGGCGAGCCTGGTCTTGTTGCAAGGTAGCCTGCAACCTGGCGACCTCGTCCGGGTCGCCCAGGGCCGCGAGCTCCTGCCCGGCCGCCAGGGACGCTTCTAGCGCGGCGGCGTCGCCGGCAGCGACTGCGCCTTCCAGGGCGGCTATTTCTTGCCGCAGCGCCAGCACCTCTTGGGCCCAGGCGGAGTAGCCCTGCAGCTCTTCGATGCGGCGCAGGTCGCCAAGGCCAACGTATTCGGCCTCGGCCTGGCCGGCCAACAGGATAGCTTGCTCGTAGTCGCGGGCCCGCAGCGCTTGCCGGGCCTGGTCGGCCAGCACGGCCGCCGCCTGGCCGCGCTGGCTGTGCTGGAGCAACGCCTCTGCTTGAGCGACCTTCTCCGTCTCGCCAACGCTTCCCAGGAAGGCCATGGCTTCCTGCAGCCCAGCCGATGCGCCGGCGTAGGCGCTGGCCTCGATGAGCTGCCGGTACTTGTCGAGGTCGAAGTTATAGAGCAGGTTGTACTGCCAGCGCCCGCCGTAGTAGAAGGCGTGGTAGCTCTGCCATTCCCGCTCAAGCTGGCTCACGTCAAGGGAATAGGTGTCGAGCAAGGCCTGGCGATAGCCTTGGCCGGCCGGCAATGCCTGCAGGAACTGGCGAAAGGCCGGCCAGCCAAACTTATCCACCAGGTAAGCGACGGTCGTGTGGGCGCGCAGGGCCAGGGCCCGGTTTTGGCCGGCCGCCGGCTCCTCCCATAGGGCGCGCCAATCCAGGCGCGGTTCGCTCAGGACGCTCGGCGAGGCTGAGGTCGTAGCCATCAGCTCGGCCGGATCCTCCGCGTAGACGCCCGCCCCGGCCGCCAACCCCGGCGGGGCGTTGCCGCCGCTCATCTTGGCCACAAACAGCGTGGCAAGCTCGTAGCGCAGCGCGTTGTGGATCTGGGTTTCTCGGCCCGGCCGGCCGGGGTTCAGCTTGCCCCAGATGAGGGCGATCTCGCGGGCGCCAATGCGGCCGTGCCAGCCGCCCGAAGTCAGGGCCGGCGCCAGCGCGTTGAAACAGTAGTAGGCCAGCTCGCTGGGGTAGACGCGGATCGAGATGGGCAGGTCGAGCGAGGCGGCGAAGTAGCGCTGCAGCCGGTCGTAGTCGGCGGGCAGGCCGGAAAGGGCGGCCGCCAGCGAACGTTGGACGGCCGCCATGTCCTCCTCGGCCGCCAACAGGATAAAGTCGCCGCGCCGCCTCTCTTGCCAGGGGATCGCCAGTTCGCGGCAGGCCTGGTCCTCGGGCTGGATCGCGGCGATGCCGGCCGGCGCCAGGGTCGCGGCCGGCGCGCCCCCGGGGGCGAAATGGGCCTCCAGGGCGGCCGCATCCAGAATATCTGGCTGGCCGAAGAGCGCCTCCAGGGCCACAAAGTAGCCGCCGCGGCCGGCCTGAACCCGGGTCCACTCGCCGCTCAAGTGGCTCTCGAAGGAGCCGGTCCTCAGGGTGTGTATCATCGGGCCCAGAGAAGTGATCACAGCCTCGCCGCCGGAGCGGGTGTAGGCGTCAAAGTTTGCCGGCTCCTCCAGGTTGCGGGCCAGCAAGAAGATCGAGCCGACAGCGTTTTCACCGATCAGCGTGACCAGGAGGGGGACGGCTCGTTCGCCGGCCGCCGTCATTAAGCGCGAACTGGCGAAGGCAAAGGTTGAACCGGCCTCGCTGAAGAGAAAGGGCTCGCCGTCGTCCGGGTGGACCATGGCCACCAGGCCATAGAGGCCCAGGTAGGGCAGGCGCGCGTTCGCGTTGATGAAGCTCTGCATGGCCCAGCTTAGGGGATCATCAGCCCCGGCCGGCGCCTCCGTCTCCCGCCACGTCCCGCCGCCCCAGCGCAACCAACGGCCGTCCGCCAGGCGGGTCAGGTTGTTGGCCACCGGCAGCAGGCGGCGCCGATCCGGGGCCACGCTCAGGTCATAGGTCAGCAGGGCCCGGCCGCCGGCCGAGACGACCGTGTGTAAGCCGGCGCCTTCGACGACGGCCGCCCCGGCCAGGCGGGTGGCGTCAAAGCCGGGCGGGAAGGCCAGCGGCTGCCAGCCCCGGCCGGCGGGGTCAAAACGCCAGATCAGGTAGTCGCCGTCGGCGGCCTCGATCTCCAGTTGGGGGCTCTGAGCCGCGACGGGCCCGGCCGCGGGTGGCCCTGCCCAGAGCGTCAGCCACAGCAGGCAGGCCAGGGCGATCCGGCGGCCGGCCGGAGGGGCGAGCGGCCAATGAAGATACCCGCAGGTTCCCCGAGCTTGCACGAGCCTCCCCTGTATCTGCCCTGGCAGTGGGCGCAGAGCAAAGGGCAACGACAGACGAGGCTAAGTATAACGGCCGGCGCGGGCGGGGCAAGTTAAGCCGGCCGACCCAGCCGGCCGGCTGTTAGCCTAAGACAGGACGCTGGCAGCGCGAAGAGCGCCCGCAGGTATCACCCGGCCGGGGCGGGCTGCACCTCAATATCCCCCTGGTCAATGATGTCGTCGGCCGCCCGGCCGCTGGTCGCGTAGGCGCAGCCGGTCAGACAGGTCAGGTAAAAGCGATCGATGCCGGCGCCCGGCTGGCCCACGTCCTGAACGCAGACCCGGAAGGTCGCCCCGCCGGCGCCGTTGAAGGCGCCCTCCCCCTGCAACTCTAGCGCGCCGACATTCATCGGCAGCAATCCGCACGGCCCGGTCAGGTCGCCCAGATACGTCACGCTCTCTAACTGAATCCTGGCTTGGCCGGCCGTGTCAGTCAGCTTTAGGCTGCCGCTCAAGCCTTCATCAGCGTGAGAGGCGCTGAAATCGAACCTGATGCTCGGGCCAAGCAAGGCTTGGAGCTGCCCCTTGCCGCCGGCGTCCCGCGCCGAGGTCACTTCGGCCGGGGCGACGTTGCTCCAGCCGCTGGCGCTGCCGTCGGCATAGACGCCGCGCACGCGGTAGAAATATTGGCCGTTGCCCCGGCCGGTCAGCTCGTGTTGAGTCGTCTCTGGCCCAACCCGGGCAATCGTCTGCCAACTGCCGGCCTGGATGGCGACGTCATCCAGCCACCAACCGGGCGAGTCAGGCGGAATAGAGGCGACGCCGTTGGTGTAGCGGAAACGCACCCGGATGGGCTGGCCAGTGTAGCCGCTCAAGTCAAGCTGGTGATATTGCAGCCGGCCGCCTTCCGGCGCCAGCCGGGGGTCGGCGTACAGCCGCCGCAGCGGCAGCCACGGCCCGCCGCCGGCCGCGACCTCCACATAGCCATAGTCGTTGACGTCGTTGTAGTAGCGGCTATAAAAGCCGAGTTGCGCGCTGCTCGCCCCGGCCGGCAGGCTGACGTCGTGATTCAGCGTCAGGCTGGTCTCAATGAAGAAACCGACGTCGCCGCGGCCCGACCAGAAGGCGCTGGCCCCGCTGTGTTGATAGCTGGCGTCGCTGGCCCAGGGCGCGCTCGCCTGGCCCGTGTCCCAGTTGGTGCTGATCGCGCCCTCGGCGTCGTCGAAGAGCGGCCGGCTGAAGAGGGTGGCCTCCTGCACCTCGTAGTGGCTCAGATGGGCCGTCGCCTCGGCCGGGCTCCAAGCGAGCGTGAAATTGCCGTCGGCGGCGCTCTCGCCCGGCTCGGCCGCCCCCGGCGGGTTGACGAAGTTCAGCGGCAGAGGTGCGATCCGGGCCGTGTCATAGGCGACCGCCGGCCCGCCGCGGCCGTCGTCGGCGTCCTGATAGCTGAGGCGAAGCAGATCGCCGGCCGCGACCGCCAACTCAACCCCGCCCGCCAAGCTGTTGGTCAACGTCACGTCGCCGCTGAAGACGCCGCTGCCGGCCCCTGTTTCCTGCAGCGTCACGGCCACACCGGCCGGCTGGGTCGTGCTGGTGATCGTCACCGTGGCCGACTCGACGGCGGCCGGGTCGGCGTTCAGGTCCAGGTCGCTCAGGCGAATGCGCGCCGTTCCGACCTCAGCCGGGGCCACCTCGTAGGCTGGAAACTCCAGCTCGGCCTGCCCCTGCCGGCCGAGCAAGTCCCCATTCACCACCAGGGCATAGCCCTGTTTGCGCGCTGGGTCGAGCAGCAGCGAGCCGATGTTGGCTGCCGAGACCGTGAGGGTGTAGATGCCGCCGGCCGGGTTGGACAGGTAGACCACCTCCCAGGGGTTGACGCTGTCTGGGGCCAGCGGCGGCAGCTCAGGCGCCCCCAGGAAATCGTTCGTGGCCGGGTCGTTGCCCAGGTGCAAGCCGCCGGCCGGATCGCTCACGCTCAGGTTCAGGTCGTTGACCAGCGCGCCGCCGGCCAATGGCAGCCCCTGATAGTCGGTCCAGACCAGGGCCACTTTGAGCGGCTCGGCCGCGAAAGGCTGGCCGCTGCCGACTGTGATGGTAAAGGTGCGCGTCTGGCCGGGGCCATCGAAGCCGGCCGAGCCGTCGAGCGCGTACTCGTCTCGCAGCCACAGCGCCCGGTGGTCGCCCTGGAAATAGAGGGCGTCGTCGGCCGTGGCCCGGCCCCAGCCCTGGCCGTTGGACGGCCAGGAGCCGCCCAGGCCGTTGTCGCTGAAAGCGCCGCTCATCGGCCGGCCGCTGGCGATCAGCAGCGCCTTCAACAGCGCCGCGCTGGGGTGGCGCTGGTCGGCCGGCTCGGCCGCGCCAGATGGGTAGAAGCCCTGCCACAAGTATTGGCGCATGAGCAAGGCCAGCCCTTGCAGGGCCGGCGCGGCCATGCTGGTGCCCAGCTTCTCGGCCGTGCCGCAGGCCGAGCCGGCCAGGGTCGAGACGACCCGGTCGCCGGGGGCGCTGATGGTCGGCTTCAGCCGGCCGAGCGGGGCCGGCCCGTGGCTGGAGAAATAGGCCATGCTGTTCGGGTCCGCCAGGCCGTTCTCGGTTGCGCCGGCCGTGACGACGTTCTTGGCTGTGCCCGGCTGGCCGGCCGTGCCTGCGCCCGGCCCCTGGTTGCCGGCGGCGAACAGGATGAGAAAGTCGGGGTGCGTCCACATGAAGGCGTCGGTCTGGGAGGCCTCCAGGCTGTAGTCGTTTTCGACCGAGCCCCAGGAGTTGGAATGGGTGCGCGGTTCCGCCAGCGGCTGGTAGAGGCCGTCGCCGTTGGGGTCGTGAGCTTCGGCGAACATCGTCCCCAGGTCGGCCGGCGGGTTGATCAGCCCCGGCCCGGTGCCGATGTCCTGGAAGAAAACGCGGGCGGCGTAGGCCTGACCGTCGGCCGGCGAGGAGGCGTTCCAGGGGGCCTGGTCGCCGACAACCGACCCGGTCGTGTGGCTGCCGTGGCCGCTCTCGTCGAGGAAGTTGCCGATGGCCCCGGCCGGGACGGTGTAGCCGACCACCTTGCGGTGGCCAGGGCCCGGCGCCAGGGCCGGGCCGCCCGCGCCGCCGTTGCCGTCGTCCAGATAGTAGCAACTGGCGGCGTTGGGGTCGTCGTTGCCGCCGAAGTCATAAACGCTCAGGCCCGAATCGGCCAGCGCCCCGACCTGTCCGGCCCCAGTAAGGCCGCGCTCGTACAGCGGGGTCGTGAAGGGGACATATCCCTGGCCCACCCAACGGGCGTCGTCGTTCAGCTCCTGGAACTGGCTCTGGTTCTGAATCCAACTGACGCCCTGGATGGCCGCCAGCGCCGGCAGGGCGGCCGCATCGGCTTCGAC
>JBOGUG010000074.1:0-1280 GCA_050696115.1 Promineifilaceae bacterium (SeqCode)
ACCGAGAAGGCGTTCATTCACATCGGCTATGGCGAAGAAGTTAAACTGGGCCCGCCCCACGTTCCCTTCCCCGCCCGCGGCCAATACCGCAAACGGCTGCCGGCCGCGGATCCAGACGCCATACGCCAAATCCTGGCCGAGACACCGCCGGCCGTCCTCACGACGCCGGCAGCGGCCGTTAGCCAGGCGAGCGTCTTCAATCGCGTCGCCCGCAGGTGCTGGGAGAAGAACTTTAACCAGCTCACGCCGGAGCATCAGCGATTCATCAAGCAGCACTGCGACCAGGTAGCGGCCGAGGCGGGCTGGCAGATCCACGACGAGGGGCTGAACGACCGCCGCTGGGCCAGCCGCCAACCGGCCTACGCCCGGCCGATGCAGCCCAATTACGACGGGATGGCCCGCGCCCTGGCCGAATATCTCTACCCTGGCCGGCCCGCCCCGGCCCAGAGCGTCAGGCTCGCCGGCCTGGCCGCCGCCTTCGACTATTCGGTCACCCATGACCCGGAGAGTCTCATCCCGGCCGAGAAGTGGGCTGCCATCCTGGAGGATTGTGGCTATGAAACCGAGCCTCGGGAAGATGGCAACTTCCATCCTAGAGTGGTCAGCCTACCGGCCGACGTTGACAATACTATGCGAAGGGCTCTTGCTGCCGTTGAGCCGGTTCCCACCCGCTCCGGCCCGGCACTCTTGCTGGACGATGTCGTCGCGGCGGCCCTGGCGGCTGTCGGCCTCGATCGCGAGCAGGTCAAGCCAGGCGCGCTGGAGGGGCTACTCGCCAACGGGCCCATCGGCCGGGCGCTCATCCTCCTCGGTTACACGCCTGACTATGTCCACGCTCGGGCCTGGGAGTTCGAGATACCGCGCCAGGACAATGGGGCACAGGTCTTCTTCAGGGCAGCCCGCTTTGAGAAAAGCGCCAAGTCCATCTCGGCCGCCAGCGGCTTTTCGGTGCGCTCACCGGTCCTGGTGCGCGATGGGGCGACGCTCGTTTACCTGGAGCTGCTCGGCCCGCGCCAGGCCGTCCATGCCAACTGGGCGGCCTTGCGGAATGGCGGCCGGAGCCAGTGGATCGCCGGGGCCAGCCTGACCCTCAGCAAGGGCGACCGGCTTGTGACGCTCAAACAGGCTTTACCCATCGGCTGGGACCACTGGTGCCTGATCCACCGCCAGGCCAGCTACCAGCATCTGACCCCCGGCGAGCCATTTTACGTCCTCGACGACGGCTCAACCCCGATCCCGCCAGCCTTCTACCCCCTGCTGGTCAAATCGCTGGCCCTGCC
>JBOGUG010000075.1:0-4859 GCA_050696115.1 Promineifilaceae bacterium (SeqCode)
CGGCCGGCCAGACTGGCGGCGCGGCCGCGCCGGGCACCCAAGGCACGGCAGCGGACGGCCAAGGGCAGCTCCAAGCCACGCGGGCTGGAGCGCAAATCGGGGCTGGAGATGAGCCGGCCGATGCCGCCACCAGCACGCTGCTGCTGTGGGTTGGCTTCATCCTGGCCTTGCTCGTGTTCGTTGCGGCCGTCATTGGCTCGATCATCCTCTTCACCCGCCAGCGGACGCTCGGCCGGTAAAGGCGCATGAGCAGGCGGGCGTGGGCTGCCCAGACCTTATTGGGCTGGTTCGTTCTAATCGCCCCCTCGTGCAGCCTTCGAAACAGCCCGCCTGATCCTCAGGCCGTGTCCGAAGGGAGCGACGGTCCGGCGGCGCTCACCATCAAGGTGGAGGACACTGGCCTCTACCGCCTGGAGCTGGCCGATTTGCAAGCGGCCGGCCTGAACCTCGCATCGCTGCAGCCGGCCGAGTTGCACCTGAGCGATGCTGGCCAGCCGGTGCCCTACCTGCTAGATGGCGATGCGCTGCTGTTTTATGGCCGTGCTTCTTCCAATCGCTACGTGAAAGCGAGGGCCTATTTGCTGAGCGCCGGCCGGCCCGGCTGGGTAATGTCCGAAGCAGTTGTCCCTCCGGCCGCCGGGCAGCCGGCGGCGTCCGTGGCCCATATCCTGCGCCTGGAAGAAAATCATGTATATGACGGCCGGGCGCATGGGCTTGGCGCAGACGTGGGCCGCGAAGAGCCCTGGTTCTGGGCCAATGTCCAGCCGGGCGACCGCCTCGCCGTGGCGCTGCCTGTGCCGGCCGTGGCCGTAGCTCCAGCGGCGCTGCGGCTGCGGCTATGGGGCGCCACTTTCAGCCCGGACGTTGAGCCTGATCACGAGCTGGATATCTGGCTAAATGGCCAGAACCTCGGCCGCCTGAGCTGGGACGGCCAGAGCTACTTCGAAGGCGAGCTAACCATAGCGGCCGGTTTGCTCCGGCCTGGGGATAACGAGTTCATATTTGACAACAGTGGGCCTGGCTCAGCCCCTGTGGACATCGTGCGCCTTGACTGGCTGGAAGTGCGCTACCAGGCACCGGCGGCGGCTGTCAATGACCGGCTGCGGCTCCCGGCTGCTAGCGGCGACTTGGCGCTGTCCGGCTTCAGCGGCCGGCCTACCCTGCTCGATGTCAGCGACGGGGAGAATCCCTTGCTGTTGACCGGCTGGGCGTTTGGGCAAGGGGAGGCCCGGCTGCATCTCGCGACGCCGGTTGAGCTGCTGGCCGTAGGACCCAACGGCGCACGCCGGCCGGCCTCGATCGAGCCGTGGCTTCCGAATGGGCTGCGCAGCAGCGACAATCGCGCGGATCTGATCGTAATCGGGGCCAAGCCGCTGCTCGCGGCGGCCGGCCCGTTCGTCGAGGCCCGGCGCCAGGGCGGCCTTAAGGTGATGGCGGTGAACAGCGAGGAGATTTTCGCCGCGTTCGGGGCCGGCAACCCGTCGCCTGAGGCGATCCAGTCATTCCTGAAGCACGCTGGTCAAAATTGGGCCGAGCCGCGGCCGGCCTATGTGCTTTTGATCGGCGACGCCAGTTATGACTATCGCAATTATCTTGGCCTGGATCAGGGCAGCCTACTCCCTGCTCCCCTGGTAGAAGTGGATCATGGCGGCGAAACGGTGAGCGACAATCGTTTGGTGGATTTCGACGGCGACCATAAGCCCGAAATGGCCATCGGCCGCTGGCCCGCCCGCACCCCAGAAGAGGTAGCCGAGCTGGCCCGGCGCACCTTGGCGGCCGAGCGCGCGCCGGCGGCCGGGACGGCCGTCTTCTTTGCCGATGGCTCCAGCGCCGAGTTCAGCAGCCTCATTAGCCGGCTGCTGGGCGAGAGCGGCTGGCCGGCCGGCGCCTCCGAGCGCGTTGATGGGGCGCAGGCGCGCCAATTCCTGGCAGCCTACGAGCGGCCGCAGTGGCTCATCACCTACGCCGGCCACGGCAGCCTGGATCGCTGGGGGGAGACAGGCGTTCTCGATCTTAGGGATGTCGGCACGCTGCCCCGGCCGGACGCCGCGCCCCTGCTCTTGCAGCTCACTTGCCTCACAGGCTTCTTCGCCCATCCGCAGGCGCAGTCATTGTCCGAGGCCTTGCTATTGTTCGAAAATGGCCCGACGCTGATCGTCGCTGCCAGCAGTCTGACCTTGTCTGCAAGCCAATTGCCGTTCGGGGTGGGCTTTTTGGAGGCCCTGCGCGACCCGCAGGTCATCCGCATCGGCGACGCCCTGGTGAGGGCTAAACAGGGGCTGGACACGAGCAGCGTTGGCAGCCTGCGCGAGGTGAGTGACACTTTCGGCCTGCTCGGCGACCCTAGCGCCCTGATCCGACGCCCGGGCGACCTGCTGGCAAGCTCGTGATCAACGGCCGGCTGTCCCCACCTGTTCGACTGACGTGGCTGCGCCTGGCGCTGGGCCTGGCCCTGGCACTGGCTGGAATCTACGTGCTGGCGCTGAGCTTCGACTGGGAGACCGTCCCAGCCGCCCTGGCCCAGGCAAACGCGACGCTCATTACGGCCGCGCTCGCCAGCGTGGTATTGGTCATCATCGCGAAGGCGGGCCGTTGGCGGCTCTTTTTCGCCGCTTCGGCGCCCCTATCCCTGGCCCATTTGCTGAGAGCCCTGGCCATTGGCATGCTTGCGAACCTGCTCTTGCCGTTGCGTCTGGGCGAAGTGGCCCGTGTTTACGCGCTTCAACAGCAAACCGGCCTGCGAAAGACGACGGCGCTCAGCACGCTGGTGGCCGAGAAGACGCTCGACTTGCTCGTGCTGGTCTTTGCCTCGCTCGCCCTTCTGCCCGCCTTTCTCTTACCGCAGGACCTTCTGGGTAATGCCTTGGGCTTGATCGGGCTGACGGCCGCGCTCCTGGCCGGCCTAATTCTTCTGGCCCGGCACGCCGACCGGGTGAGCGGCTGGCTCGCGCCCTGGTTCGGCCGACTGCCGACAAGGCTCGGCCGGCGGCTGGAGCAACTGGTCTTGGCGGGCCTGGATGGCCTTCAGACGTTGCGGCAGGCGCGGCGCCTGGCCGCTCTGATTTTGGCCTCCATGGGAATCCTCGTCCTATCGGTCCTTACACCCTGGTTCTTATTTAAAGCCTTCGGGCTGCCCTTTGGTCTGGGAGAGGCCCTCGCGCTCAATCTGGCGGTCACCATTGGCTCAGCGCCGCCCTCGACCCCGGGCAAGCTGGTCGTCTTCGAGGCGCTAACCCTCTTGGCGCTGGGCTATTTCGGCCTGGACAAGCCAGCTATGGGCCTGAGTTATGCCTTGACCTTTCATTTGGTGGCGATTTTGCCGCCGATCTTGCTGGGCAGCGCGGCGGCCGCGCGGCTACATTTCCGGCTGCCGCTTGCGCTCAAGCAAATTGGCTGAAATCAGTCCCGCGTCCGTGTCGGTTGTCGTGCCGGCGCACAACGCGGCCGCGACCCTGGCCGAGTGCCTGGCTGCCTTGGCGCAGCAAAGTTTCAAGGGCCACCTCTATGAGGTGATCGTGGTAGACGATGGGTCGAGTGATTGCACGGCCGACATAGCCGCCAATTGCAAAGTTCGCCTGCTGCGCCAGCCCCATCTGGGCGCTTCGGCCGCCCGCAACGCGGGCATCGCCGCGGCCACTGGCGAGCTCATCTGCTTCACGGACGCCGACTGCGCCCCACGGCCGGACTGGGTCGAGCAGCTTATCGCTCCGCTCGAGCGGCCGGAAGTGAGCGGCTGCAAGGGTATTTACGCCACGCGCCAACCTGAGCGGATCGCCCGATTCGTCCAATTGGAGTACGAGGACAAGTACGATCGGCTGAGCCAGAGCGAGTACATTAATTTCATAGACACTTATTCGGCCGCCTATCGTCGAGCGGTGCTGGTGGCCAACAACGGCTTCGACGAACAGGTGCAATTCGCTGAAGACCAGGAGCTATCTTTTCGGCTCACGGCGCGAGGTTACAAGTTGGTCTTCCAGCCGGCCGCGGTCGTCCACCACCGCCACGTGGACTCGTTAGCCGCTTACTTGCGCAAGAAATTAATGATAGGCTACTGGAAGGCCCAGGTCGTGCGCCGTTTTCCGGAGCGCGGCCTATCCGACTCCCATACGCCCCAGGTGATGAAGGTCCAGATGGGCCTGGCTGGACTGGCTCTGGCGGCCGGCGGTTTGGCCTGGCTGGGACTTGGCGCCCGCCTGGCATTGGCAGCGGCGCTGCTGCTGTTTATGATGACTACGGTTCCATTCATCGCCAAGGCCAGCCGCAAAGATCCCGGCCTGGCCCTGTTGTCGCCGCTGATACTGTTCGGCCGAGCCACGGCGCTGGGCCTGGGATACGTCTGGGGCACTCTCCGGCCGAAGCCAGGCATCACCGGCCGCCATTCAACCATTAGCGGCGGCCAATATCTGGCCAAACGAGGCCTGGATGTGGGATGTGGCCTGCTCGGACTGGGAATGATGGCCGTCTTGGCCCCGTTTATCCTGTTGCCGCTCCGTTTTGGAATGGATGGGCCATTGCTCTCGTGCGAGGAGCGTGTTGGGGCTGGTGGCCGCCGCTTTCGCCTGCTTGCCTGGCGCACCCGGCCGGCCGGGCGCTTCGGCTCTGGCTTGGGTCGCTTCCTGCGCCGCTGGCGACTGGATACCCTGCCCCGCTCTTGGAATGTGCTCCGTGGCGACATGAGCCTTGTTGGGCCGTGGCCGGAGCGGCCCAGCGTCGTCGCAGGCTACACCGACTGGCACCGGCGGCGCCTGGCCGTTCGGCCGGGCCTGGTAGGCCCCGGCCGGACCAGTAAAGATTTAGATGAGCGTGTTCGGTTAGAGCTGGCGTACATCGAACATTACTCGCTTGGCCGCGACCTGGCC
>JBOGUG010000076.1:0-2074 GCA_050696115.1 Promineifilaceae bacterium (SeqCode)
GGCCAGGTCGCGCCGGCCGAGCGCCAGCCGGCGCACGCCGATATCGAAGGGCAGCAGCCCGGCCGCCAGCCCCAACAGCCAGGGCCAGACCGGCCGGCCGGCCGGCTGACTGGTCAAATTGTGTTGCAAGATGGCCGCGCTGGCCGCCAGGCCCAGCGAGCGCAGGTCCCGGCCGGCGCTGATCTCGGCCAGGCTGTGCAGCAGGGCCGGATTCGGCTCCATTTGGCGGTATTCGGGCGAGTAGCCCAGCACCCAACCGGCCGTCTGGCCCACGGCTGCCTCGCCCCGGCCGGCCACGCGCAGCAGGAAAGCGCCCTCCTGCTCCGGCGCAAAGCTGGCCTGGTAGCGGCCGGGCGCCACCTGGCGCAGATCCAGGTTGAGCGTCTCACCCTGCGGCGGGACCACATTGGCCTCCAGCGCCAGGTTGTTGAGCGCCTCCCCTTGCGGGTCGCGGGCGTCCACCGTCAATTGCGCCTGGCCCTCCTCCAGGCGCACCTGGGTCTCGACGTTGCCCTCCCGGCCGGGCACGATGCTCCAGCGCACGACGTGCGACCAGAAGGTGGGGAAGCCCTGCCAGCGCACCCACTGTTGGGCCCAGCGGCCGGTGGCGTCCGAAGTCCAGGCGACGGCTCGCCCCAGCCCGTACTCCCAGGCAGCCAGTAGCGGATCGCCAAGCTCCGTTTCTAGAATCACCTGGGCTGTCTGCTTGGGGGCCGTGGCGACGTAGCCAAACAGGGGCGGCACCAGGCTGATGCCGGAGCCTTCCATGGCCCGAAAAATGGGGTGGGCGCGGGCGAAGCCATCGGCCGCCAGGCGGGGGAAGAAGCGCTCCTCCACCAGGTAACTACGCTGGATGGAGGTCGTCTCCTGGGTGAAGATCTCCGGCAGGTTAGCGGCTTGATCCGTGAAATGGTAGCGGCCGCCGCCCAGCTCGGCCATCTCTTGCAGCCAGGGCACGTCCTGGCCATCGCCGATGGCAACCACCGAGACGGTCACGCCTTCGGCCGTCAGCGCCTCGATCAGCTCCGGCACGCCCTCCTTCTGTTCCGAGTCGGCCCCGTCTGCAATGAGGATGATGTGCTTGACCTGGTTGGCGCTCTCGGCCAGCGCCTCAGCGGCCGCTTCCAGGCCGGCCCGCACGTAAATGCCGCCACCCCCGGCCCCAATCTGGCGGATCTGGGGGATAATTGCCTCGCGCTCACTGGCCGCGGCCGGGCCAATCGGGTTGCTGGGCAGCGTGTCCACCGGGATGACGGTGATGTCGTCGAAGTCGTTGAGCAGCTCGACGACGCGCACGGCCCCTTCGGCCGCGAGCTGGATCTTGGTGACGCCGCCTTCCTCGGCCGTCATGCTGCCGGAGCGATCCATGACCAGAACGATGCTGACGGCCGGGAAGCGCTCCTGATCCTTGATCTGCATATCCACCGGCAGCGCCTCTTCCAGCGGGGTGCGAAAATAGCCGCCCATGCCGAAGCTTTCCGGCCCGCCAACGGCCACCAGGCCGCCGCCCAGGTCGCGCACGTAGCTCTCCAGCGCGGCCATTTTGCGGTCCGAGAGGCGCTTGGCGTTGACGTTGACCAACAGGATGGCGGCGTAGTCACTCAGGCCGGGCAGGTCGGCCGGCAGCTCGGCTGGCGTGGCCCGCTCCACTTGCAGCCCGGTCGCCTCCAGGGCGGCCACCAATTGAGGCGTCTCGTCCAGGATCGGCCGGCCCTGGTCGTCGCTCTCGCCGGCCGAAGAGACCAGCAGCACGCGCGGCGGGCCGGTCACCTGGGTGAAGGCGGCCAACTGGTTGTTCTGGTAGAAGCCGTCCTCGGCCGCCGTCACCTGCACCAGGTAGCGAGCGAACTCCGGCTCGCCGGCCTGCAGGCCGATGCTGAAGCGATTGGCGCCCGGCGTCAGGCTGACCGGCTGGTCGTAGATCAGCGCCCCGCCGGCCAACACCTGCAGCCGCGCCTGGGCGCTGGCGCTGCTGTCCAGCTGCACGTTGAGTGAGAAGCCCTCGCCTGCCCCGACCCGGCTGGGCGCGTCCACCCCGGCCAGGGCAACCTCCGGCCGGCCGGCCGGCGCCGGC
>JBOGUG010000077.1:0-2800 GCA_050696115.1 Promineifilaceae bacterium (SeqCode)
ACTCCGGCACGCCGACGGCCGAATCCGGGCCGACAGGCGCGCCCGACGGCGAGCCAACTGCCCGGCCGACGCGCCAGGCGACGGCCGCGCCCAGCCCAACGCCCGAACCGCCCCGGCCGGAGCTGACGGCCGAAGACCAACCCCTGGACGAGGACGGCGAACTGACCATCACCCATGTCAAGGCGCTCGAGCCGGGCTGGGTGGTGGTTTACGCCGACGACGGCGGCCGGCCGGGGGCCGTCCTGGGCCACGCGGCCGTTGAGGAGGGTGAAACGCCCTCGCTCATCGTGAGCCTGGATCCGTTCCAGGCGACGGCGCGGCTGCACATCCGCCTGCACGTGGATGGCGGCGAGGCGGGTGAATTTGAAGTGCCCGGCGCCGACCGGCCGGCCGAGGCCGGCGGCGAAGAGGTCCTGGAAACGATCTTGGCCGACTTGCGCTTTGAGCCGGCCGCCATTCGCGTGGCCGACCAGCCCGTCGGCCGCGAGGGCCAGGTGCGCGTCGAGCGGGTCAGCCTGCCGGCGCCGGGCTTCCTGGGCCTGCACCTGGACGATGGCGGCGCGCCCGGCCGGATGGTCAGCTTCCGGCCGCTGCCGGCCGGGGCCAGCCATGACGTTATGCTGAGCTTGCCCTGGCGCGAGGCGACGGCCCGGCTGCACGCCGTGCTGTACCAGGATCTAGGCGAGCCGGGTCACTTTGAGTACCCGGACGAGGACTCGCCCTTCATCGGTCAAGGCAGCCCGGCCCAGGCCAGCTTCAAGATCACCTTGCCGCCGGACATTTTCGTCTATGAGCAGCCTGTGCTCAACGGCGTGGTTCAGGTTGAGCGCGCCTACAGCGACGGCCCTGGCTGGCTGGCGGCCTTCACCAGCGTAGACGGCCTGCCCGGCATCCTGCTCGGCGCGGCCCAATTGAGCGATGGGGTCAACCAGGGCATCACCCTCAGCGTGACCCAGTCGGCCGTGACGCCGGTCATCTTGATCCGTCTGCACGAGGATCGCGAGCCGCTGGGCGAGTTTGATTTCCCCGGCGGCGACCCGCCGGTCTATTACCAGGAGCGGCTGCCCAATCCGATCTATCTCAACACCGAGCCGGGCAGCTACCTGCTGGCGGCCGACCAGCCCCTTGGCCCGGAAGACAGCCTGACCGTCACGCTGGCGGTGGTTGAGGCTGACGCCTGGCTGGTGGCCCAGACGGCCGGGGCGGACGGGCTGCCAGGAGAGATCGTCGGCCAGGAATGGCTGGCGGCCGGTTTCAACCGCGACGTCGTGATCCAGTTGGACGGGGTGGCGGCCGGAGATGAGCTTTTCCTCACCTTGCACCGCGACGCGGGCGACCTGCGCCAGCTCGAATTCCCCGACGGGCCGGACGCGCCGCTGGAGCGCGAGGAGGCGCCGGTGCGCCTGCTGATCCGCATCTTAGGGGCGGCGCAGGCGGCCGGGCCGTGATTGGCAATCGGCCGGCCGGCGGCTATTATTGCCGGCCGCTGGGCAAGCGCTGCTGCCCATTCCAGCGCCAGCGCGGGAGAGAGAGATGAGCGTTGCCAACCTGCGGCCGCCACGGAGTAGCGCCCTGCTTGCGGGGCTTTGCGCCTTGATCCTGCTGGCAGCCTGCCAGAATTTACTGCCGCCTACCTCGCAGGCCACGGCCGAGGCCAGCCAAACCGCGCCGGCCGCGCCCACCGACACGCCCAGCCCGGCCGCCAGCGATACGCCCCAGCCGGAGCCGGCCTCGCCCACCCCGCCCATCACCGCCACCCCCACGCCGGAGCCTTCGCCCACCCCCACGCCCCGGCCAACGCCGACCTTCTACACCGTCCAGCCGGGCGATACGCTGGCGGCCATCGCAGCCGAATTTGACGTCAGCCTGGACGATCTGCTGCTGGCCAACGGCTACGCCAGCCTGGATGATTTTGTCCTCTTTGCCGGCGACGAGGTGCAGATCCCGCTGTGCGAGGCCCACGAGATTCTGGTCGGCAACACCCTGGCAGGCATCGCGCTGCTGTGCGACGCGGATCTGGACGCCCTGCTGATCGCCAACATCGCCACCATCGCGTCCCACGGCTCGCTTGAGGCGCTGCCGCCGGGCACGGTGTTGGTCATGCCGGCGGGCGACCAGGGCGGCCAGGCGCCCGATTGCAGCCAGCAGCCGGCGCGCGAAGAGGTCATCGAATACACGCCGCAGCCCAACGAAGGGCCATTTTGCCTGGGGCAGAAGTTCGGCCTGACGCCCACGGCCGTGATTCAGGCCAACATCGAGGCGCTGACCGGCGCGCCCTTCGGCGAGGCGGCCCTGCACATCCCGCCGGCCAACGGGGCGCTCTACGTGGTGACGCCGGAGGACGTGGCGGCCGGCGTGACGGTCCAGGATTTGGCAACCTGGTATGAGGTCGTCCCCCAGGCGGTGACGGATTGGAGCGGCAACCCGGTCAGCGACCCCCTGGAGAGCAATCAGCAGCTTTTCATTCGCGGCGCGGAGCTGCTCTTCGGCCCCTTCAGGCAGGCCACGCCCACCCCGGCCGAGGCGACCCCGGCCGCCAGCCCGACGCCGTAACCGGCATTCATTCAATCGTTCGGAAGCTATTAAACCTAAGCGAGATTCAGGCGGGCCAGGGCGATCATGTCGCCCAGGACGCCCGCGGCCGTCATTTCGGCCCCGGCCCCTTTGCCGCCGATTAGCAAGGGTTGATCGGCGTAGTGGCCGGTCTTGAAGCTGATGTACTTCAGGTCGGCCAACGGGCTGCCGGCCGGCACCGGCCGCAGGCCGACCGAGCCGCCGCCGGCCGTGGCCCGGCCTACGT
>JBOGUG010000078.1:0-5979 GCA_050696115.1 Promineifilaceae bacterium (SeqCode)
AGCTGGTGCTCCACGGCGACGTGGGCCAGACTTTCATGTATGGCGCCAAGGGCGGCGAGGCCTACGTTCTGGGCAACGCGGCCGGCCGGCCGCTGATTAACGCCGTCGGCCGGCCGCGCGTCGTGATCAACGGCACCTGCCTGGATTACCTGGCCGAATCGTTCATGGCCGGCGACCCGCACAAGGGTGGCGGCTTTGTCATCTTGAATGGGATTGCGCTGACAGCCGGCGGCCAGATCGAGGAGCTGCCTGAACCCTATCCAGGCGGCAATCTCTTTTCGCTGGCTTCGGGCGGGGCCGTCTTCATTCGCGATCCGCGCGGCTTGGTGACTGCTGACCAGCTAAATGGCGGCGAGTTAGGCGCCTTGAGCGGCGAGGACTGGGCGCTTATGCTGCCCTATCTGGAGGAGAACGCCCGCCTGTTTGCCATCCCGGTGGCGGCGCTGCTAGAGGTACACGGCCGCTCCCGCCGGCCGGCCGAGGTCTACCGCAAGATCCGGCCGGCTAAAGTCCGGGCCCTACTGCCTGAGGAAGCCTGGGTCGTCAAGCGCCATTAGTGAGGCTAGAGACGCCTGATTTGGCTGGCTCCGGCCCATTACCCCGGCCGCTAAAACTTCACTAGGAAGGCGGTCAGGTACATCACCAGGATGCCGGCGACCAGGCCGCCAAAATTGAGCCAGTTGAGCGTCGGCTCGTCGGCGCTCCGGCTCTCGCCCACCAGTAGCCGGCCGACCTCCCAGATCACCTGCAAAATCGCCCCTGCGCCGATGCTAAGAAACAGCGTCGCCAGCAGCGGCGAGAAAGCCAGGCCGCCGATCCAGGCGCCCAGCACGGCCGGGCCGCCGGCCAGCAAGGCGAGAGCCAAAAAGGTGCGCAGGCTCGGCCGGGCGGCGCGCACCAACGGCGCCGCGATGCCGATACCCTCCGTGACGTTATGCAGGGTGAAGCCGATGACCAGGAACGAGCCCAATGCCGCCGCGCCGCTGGCGAAGGCGGCCCCAATGGCCAGCCCTTCGCCAAAGTTGTGCAGCCCGATGCCCAGCGCGATCAGGCTGGCCAAGGCCAGCGGCGAGCGCTGGCCGCCGCGGCCGCGGCCGACGGCCAGCAGGACACCAAGGCTGAGCAGGATGCCGAAGACCACCAGCGGCACGCCCTGGAAGCTTTCGGCAAGCACGGCCGCGATCTCCAACGCTTCTAAGACGGTGTCCACGAACAGGAAGACCAAAAGGC
The DNA here is from genome assembly GCA_050696115.1 of Promineifilaceae bacterium (SeqCode). Lineage (GTDB taxonomy): Bacteria > Chloroflexota > Anaerolineae > Promineifilales > Promineifilaceae > UBA11865. Next base: position 1,231 of record JBOGUG010000078.1, read on the forward strand.
CCACGGTGAGCGCCAGGACGAAGTTCAGCCACTTGCGCTCGACGCCGCGTATGAAGGGGTACCACAGCAGCCCGAGGGCCACCGGAATCACGCCTACATAGATGCCCAAGAGGCCGTAGCGCAGGAAGGCACCGGCCCCCGGCTGGGGCGACTCGGTAGCCACTTCCACTTCATGCTCGAAGGTCACGCCGGTCGAAGAAATCAGGAGGAACGTTAGCGGTTCGTCCTGTACCCAAGGGTAGTCGAGCCCGATGGTCGCCCGCTCGAGCCGGTCCAGCTGGCGGTCAGGCACGCTGATGCGGAAGGGCCAATAGGCGTCGTCAACCAGCACCTGGGCGATCGTAATCGGGTCAGGGCCGCCGTTGATCACCTCCAGCTCAATCTCGCCCGCGGCCGGGAAGCGAGCCTGCTGGATGGTCAACTCCTCTATCGGCGGGAAGGCGCCGCTGAAGGCGCGCAATGGGTTGGCCAGCAGGAAGACGCCGATGAGGCCGACCAGCAACACGAGCGGCGCCAGCGCCAGCGCCCAACGCGGCACGCTGATCCTGCTTTGTGAAATCGATTCGGTCCGTTCCATGGCTTACAAGCTCCAGCTTCTAATTTTTAGTTGGTGACGTCAAACAGGCTCATCCAACCCAGTTCGACGAATTCGCTTTGGTGGGCGTGAAACATGTACGGCCCAGGTTCAAAACCCTTGAAATCAAACTCGAGGATGCCGCGCTGCGCCTGGCACTGCATGATGGTGTCCACCGTCTTGAGTGTCGGCGTCAGCGTTGTGCCGTGGTCGTAGTAGTCGAAGAAATTCGCGTGCAGATGCAGAGAATTGATCGGGTCGAATTCGGTGATGTTGACCAGGTAGAGGCGCTGGTGCTGATCGGCGCGAATCTGGATCGGCCGCTTCATGTAGCCAAAGGCGATCGAGTTGACCGCGTACACCTCGTTCTCGCCGTCAAAATTGGTGTCAAACGCGTTCATCACCATGACCATCTCATGGATCTCCCGGTTCTCCGGGTACAGATGATTTCGGCTCCGGGCGGCCGCGGCTTCCTCGCCGCTGTATTTGGTCGGGTCTGGGTCAATGATGAAGGCGCCATACAGCCCCTTGTGGATGTGGCGTTTCAAGGGAAGGGCGTGGCAGTGGTACAGATGGCAGCCGAAAGGCCGGGCTTCGAACTCATAGATCGTGGTTTGCCCAGGCTGAATCAGGCCGTCGCCCACGCCAGGAATGCCGTCCATGCGCGCTGAGTGGATGCCGTGAAAGTGCATGGTGTGGGGATGGGAGCCGACGTTGGTGAGGTGGATGCGCAGCAGGTCGCCTTCCACGCAGCGCAGCGTAGGGCCGGGCACCCGGCCAACCGTGTGGCCCGCCCGGCGCGATTCGGCGCTGGTTGCGCTGCCGTAAACCCACCCGGGGAAGAAGACGCCCGGCGCGATCTCGATCTCCTTGTCCAGCGCCAACATGCGCCACTCGCGCACCGTCCGGCCGTTCTCCTGGCGCACGTCGCCAAAGTCGAAGTCGGTCAGGATCTCATGCGGGTCAAAGCCGTTAGTGGCGTGATCTACCTCGCCGACCGTGCCCATCTGATGTTCGTGTTCGGCCGGGATGTGTTCGCCATGCTGGTCTGCGCCGCTTCCCTCCTGGGCTAAGGCGCGCAGGCTGCCGGCGCCCGCCAGGGTTGCCAATCCTGCGCCGCTGAACTTGATAAAATCTCGTCTGGAAATCCCTTTGTCTTTGCTCATCTGCCTGTACTCTTTGAACTTTTAGTGGCCTGCCCCGTCAGGGGCGGGATCGCTATCGCTGACCCAAATGGCTTCCGCCACCCGCCGGCCGACGACGATTTCCTCGCCATTCACCAATACCGTTAGCGGCCCCTCGAAGGGCGCTCGTGCCACGACTTTGAGCCGCGCCCCCGGCCGCAGGCCAAGCTGGGCCAGATAGCGCAACATTTCGGCGTTGCTGTCGTCCGGAACCCGGGCCACGGTCACGTGCTGGCCGGCCGGAACTGCGCTTAATGGCCGGCTGTCTACCGCTGCCAACTTGCCCTCTTTGCTGGGAATAGGGTCGCCGTGAGGGTCATATTGCGGATGATTCAGGGCGGCCGCCATCCGCTCTTCCAATTGCTCGCTGATGACGTGCTCTAAAATGTCCGCCTGCTCGTGAACTTCGTCCCAGCCAAAGCCCAGCGCCTCGATCAGATACAGCTCGACCAAACGATGATGCCGAATTACCTCTAAGGCGATCTCCTGACCGGCCGGCGTCAGCGTGACGCCGCCGTGCTTGGTGTAGTTCACCAGCCCGAGCTTGTCCAGGCGCTGGATCATGCTTGTGGCCGAGCCGGGCTTAACTGCCCTGGCGGCCGACAGGCGCGACGTGCTGACCGGGCTTGCTTCCTGCTCAAGCTGATAGATTACCTTCAAGTAATCCTCAATCGCCTGGTGGTTCAGCCCTTCGCGTTGCGACGAGGAGCCGCTCTCAACCATCACTAAATCGGGGCACATAGTTAGTCGGGACTAAATCAATATTTCGACGCATCTAAATTTTACGCCGAAATGGTGCTTTGTCAAGAGCATGGCTGCAATCGAAAGGCCGGCCGCTGGCCGCCGCGCCCTCTCAGCCAAGGCGCGCTAAAACCGCGGCCGGCCGCCGGCCGAATTTTCGGGCTGTTGAAAGCCGCCCTAACTGCTCCGGCGCTGGCGCAGCCTGAGCAAGGCGCCGGCCGAGATCAGAGCGAGCCCGGCAAGGACGCCCAGCGCCAACGTAGGGGCAAGGCCAGCGCCAGACTCGGGTAAAAGCGTGCCTGTACCGGCCGGGGCGCTGCCGCGGGCGATGCAGAAGTCCACGCCTTCAGCCAGCGCCTGCTCGCTGGTCAGTACGACCTGGCGCGGATTCTCAGACGTGACCCGCAGGCCGGCGTCCGGCCGGGCGGTCACCAGCCAGGTGCCCAGCCCGACCGATGCCAGGCCGTAAGTGCCGTCAAGCCCAGATTGCAAGAACACCGTTGTGCTTCCATCGCCGCTGCTGAACTCGATGTTGACGCCTGCCATGACGGGCTCACCGCTGCCGACGCAGGCGCCATCCGCGTTGCGGTCCTCGTAAACGGTGCCGCGGATGGAGCCCCTCAGCTCCTCTTGCCGGCCGGTACCGGCCTCGGCGACCCCGGCGAATATGAGCGCGCCAAGCAATAGCGAGATGGCGATCCGAATGCGGAGCATATCTACACCTCCATTAAATCAAGAGTCCGATACCGACATGGGACGGCCGACGACGACTATCCGATTCCGGTTGGTGCTGTACGGGTAGCAAGACACGAGCGTCACGCGTTCGTCGCCGGTCGCTTCAATCCAGCGCGCGTTTGCCAGCCGAACGGCCAGGCGCTGATCGCTTTCTGGGAACAGCTTGTGTTCGTCCACGACGTATCGCCGAGGCTCCTCCCCGGCAAAGACCGTAAATTCCTTACCAACGGGAAGGTCAATCAGGTCGCGAAACACTTCGCCGTAAATGTTGTTGTGTCCGTTGAGAACTGTGTTGCCCGCCACGCCCAGTGGCGCGCTGGACGCGTGCCAGCCAACGACGTAGCCGTTGGGAACAACCCACTGCATGACGCCTTGGCCATCAACAAAAGTTCGCCGCACGCCCACCGGCTCGATGGGCGCGTCAACGCCTAGAAAGGGAATCACCAATCGCGTCGGCCGGTCGAAGCCGGCCGGCCCAAGGGCAGTGGGCGCGTCTCCAACTGAAGCCACTGACGGAAGCAACGCGGCCGGCGGCGCGGGCTCAGGCTGCGCCCAGGTGATAATTCGTGGCGTGGCCGTGGCCGGCAAGACCGGGAAGACGGCGTCCAAGACTACGAGCGCCTCGGCCGAGCCCGTTGCCGTTGGGCTGCCGACCGCGCTTGCCAGCGCCTCGCCAGCGCGGCCCCGGCCGGCCCCGGGCAGGGCAAGCGTAGAGATTAAGGCCAGGCTGATTAAGACGAGCCCGCCGGCGCTGAGCAACATGACAGCTCGCTTCGGGCGCGCTTTAGAAGCCTGCCACAGTCGGCCGGAAATGCCCATGCCCTCCTACTCAGAATTTCCTAGCATCACGCGACTGCATCTCTTCTGTCTTAGTATAAGCAACTTGACTTTGTTCCGATAGCGGCCGGGAGTACTGGTATGGCTTCCGCTGACTGGCGACGGAGCAAAAAAAACCCCGCATCCCGGGCTGGGCTGCGGGGCAGGCAGCGACGCGCAGTAGAGCCGGCTTTGGCCGGCTAAACGGGTGGCGGCACGGGGAGATCCTCCTCGGCCGTGTCCTTCCACTTCTCGCCTTCCTCAATGAACATGGTGGGAATGCCGTCTCGCACCGGGTACTTCAGGCCCGAATGGTCGCTGACCAGCCAACAGCCGTGCACCAGCCGCAGCCGGCCGGCGTCTGGCCCATACTTGTCCTGTTCGTGAACTGCCTGAGGGCAGCGCAACAGGTCAACAAACTCTGGGCTAATGCTCGCTTCCATGGCTTCTTCTGGCACGTCAACCCTCCCCTAGCTGAATGGGTAAATGGATCTGCCGCAATCTTACGCCCCAAGCTTGTCTCTGGCAACGCGGCCGGTCACTCCGTGTTGGCCCGGCCGGGTTGCAGCGCAAGCCGTGAGCGGCGGCGGTAAACGGGTGTGTAGAAATTCCCTGGAGCGTAATCGGCCGCCAGCAGGGCCAGAACGTCGGCAACTGTGAGCAGCCGCAAGCCCAGCCGTTGTCGCCGGGCCTCAAGGC
>JBOGUG010000079.1:0-1662 GCA_050696115.1 Promineifilaceae bacterium (SeqCode)
GCTTGAGCGCCGGCTCCCGCCGCACGATGCGCGGCGCCCTGGACGCTATCGCCCAGATCCTCGCCGGCGACGATGCAGCCACCCCGGTCGACATCCCGTGGCACCGGTTGCGCTTCCAACACGCCCAGGCCCTCAGAAGCGTTCTGGCCGAGCGTTACGCTCATTCGACGGCCAATCGGATGCTTTCGGCGCTTAGAGGCGTTCTGAAAGCAGCCTGGAAGCTGGGGCTGATGTCGGCCGAGGAGTACCAGAAGGCGGCCAGTGTGGAGAGCGTGAGCGGCGAGACCGTGCCGGCCGGGCGGGCGCTGTCCGGTGGCGAGCTCGTGGCACTGCTTAACACCTGCGAGCCGCGGCCGCTGGGCATCCGCGACGCGGCCATCCTCTCCTTGCTTTACGGCTGCGGCCTGCGTCGGGCCGAACTGGTGGCGCTGGATGTGGAGCATTATATAAAGGAAGAGAACGAGCTCATCGTGCGAGGCAAGGGCAACAAGCAGCGGGCGGTGCCGGTGGGCAACGCGGCACCGGCGCTTAATGACTGGCTGGCGATCCGCGGCCGGGAGAACGGCCCACTGTTCCGGGGGCTGGGCAACCGCAACCGCCGTGGCCGGCTGACTGACCAGGCCGTTTACACCATGCTGCGCAAGCGGGCGAAGATGGCTGGCGTCGCCAAGCTCTCCCCGCATGACTTTCGCCGGACCTTTGTTGGCGATCTGCTCGATGCCGGGGCCGATATCGTCACCGTGCAAAAGATGGCCGGCCATGCCGACCCGGCCACCACCAGCCGCTATGACCGCCGTGGCCAGCGCGCCCGGCATAAGGCGGCCTCCCTGTTGCACGTCCCTTATACGCCCCGCACGCTCAGGTCTGTGGACAACAACACATAGCTGCCTGGCGACGATGACAGGTACACCCGGCTCAGCCGCTATGCTGCTTGACCCTGAGCCGCCGGCCACCGCCTTTAGCGGAAATCCCAGCGAATTCCCCCAATTCGTTTCTTACAGCGCCGCTCAGACACGCCGGGCATAAGCTGCCTGATATAAGCGCCTGGGAATATTCCTGGATTCGGGCATCCAATGGCCAGGCAATTTCCGCTAACGCTTGGCATTTGGCGAACAATCGTCGCCCAATGGCGACGGTACTCCACCGTCAACTCAGGGAGGCATCCATGGACGAACCCAGGCGCCAGTTAGCCAAACTGCCCAAGGCAACTCTGGGCAGCAAGCCGGACAGGAACCCGCTCTTCGGACTCGGCCTTATCGTGATGACGCCGGGCGTGGCCGCATTGGGCGTGGACTTTGGGCCTTATCTGGCTCGCCACGTCGCCGGCGATTGGGGCGACCTGGACGCCTTTGACGTGCGCCAGAACGTCCAGGCCGTCCAAGATGGGCTGCGCATCCTCTCGGCGTACTCTGTGCCGGCCGCCTACGGCCGGGCGGCGCGAATCTGGATCATCACCGAAGCCGATCGCAGCGCCACGACCGTGCTGCTCCCGCAGGAGTATTGAACCATGACGAGGGACGAGTTCAAACAACTGCAAGCTGGCGATGGTGCTGCGCACCCGCTTCGCGAACGGGTGACCCATCCGGCCTTCATCGGCTTCCTCACCATCGCCCACGTGGAAACCAGCTATGAAGACAGCACGTCACCGCCCACGCCCTGGAC
>JBOGUG010000080.1:0-4419 GCA_050696115.1 Promineifilaceae bacterium (SeqCode)
CGCAGGCCCGGGGCGACGCGGGCTGGCGCCCGCAGACGGGCTGGAAGCCCGTCCCACATTCTGTAGGGGCAGCCCCCCGTGGCTGCCCAACCGCTTGCCCAACCCCGGCGTGCCGCGGCCGAGAACCAGGGCGGGCACAGGGGCCCGCCCCTACCAGACCGGCCGGCGTCACCCATTCTGTGGCGCGGGCAGCTTGCCCGCGGCCGGGCCGCAGGCCCGGGGATCGAAGCCCCTAATCCCCCAATCCCGGCAACAGGCTGCGCGGCAGGATGCCCGCCAGCAGGCCCAGCTCCTCCTCGCCCAGGGCCCCGGTCAGCCACAACCCGGCCGGATAGAGCAGCAGCCCCAGCGCCAGCCCGGCCAGAAGGTGCAGCTGCCCGCCCAGCCAGACGCCGGCCGCCAGGCCGGCCGCGGCCGGCAACGCCCCGCCCAGCAGCCGCAGCCAGCCCATATCCGGCAGCGCCGGCCGCAGCATGCCCATAAACCAGGCCAGCAACACCAGCTCAGAGACAATCGTTATGGCGGCCGCTGCCACGTAGCTGTAGCGCGGCATAAAAATCAGGTTGGCGACCAGGTTGAAGCCCGCCCCGACCACGAACGCCCACGTCAGGCGGCGCTCCCGGCCGAGCGCGATCAGGGCGTAATTGGTGACGCTGTTGATCCAGCCGAAGGGGATTGACCAGACCAGAATGCGCAGCGCAACCGCCCCCTGGGGCAGAAAGGCCGCCCCGCCCAACAGCCCGATCAACCCCGGCGCCAGCAGGCTGGTCGCGGCCGCCAGCGGTAGCGCCAGCAGCCACAACAGCTTCACCGCCAGCCGGAGCGTCGGCCGCACCGCCGCCGGCGACTCCTCCGCCTGGCGCGAGATGACCGGGAACAGGGCGAAGGTGAAGAACGACGGGATTATGTTAAATGCGAAGATCCACTTGTAGGCGCTGTTGTACCAGCCGACCGCCTCCGAGCCGCTGATCTGGTTCAGCAGCGGCACGTCTATCTGGAAGAAAAGCACCGCCAGCAGGTGGTTGAGCATCAGCGGGTAGCTCAGGGCCAGCATCTGGCGCTGCAGGCCGAAGTCCAGCCGGCCGGGCAAGGCCAACCTAAAATGGCGCCGGCTCATGAGGGCGAGGACGGCCAGCGTGATCAGGTTGACCAGGATCGAGACGGCCGCCAGGCCGACGAAGCCGGCCCCCAGCAGCAAAGCCAGCACCCCAAAGCCGACCTTGAGCAGGGTGGTCACGCTGGTGACGGAGGCCGGGTATTCGGCCCGCTCGTGGGCGTAATACAGCCCGGTCAGTCCCTGGGAGACGCCGGAGAAGAGCATACCCACCATGAGCAGGGCCACGGCCGCGGCCGTCTCGGCGCTGAGCGGGTCGCCGGCCGCCCGCAGCGCCAGCAGGTAGGCCAGCACCGGCAGGGCGGCCAGCAGGCTGGTCAGCAGGCGCAGCGCCGACGTGTTGAGCAGGTAGCGGCCGGCATCGTCTTTGTCGCGCGACACGGCGCGGATCAGCAGGGTGTTCAGCCCAAAGTTGGAGACGATCTCAAACCAGCCGGCGATGATGATAGCCGTGGCGTAGTTGCCCGCGTCGGCCGGGCCCAGCGTGCGCAGGTAGAAGGCGGCGAAGACGAAGTCAATCGCCCGGTTGAACAAATTGAGGCCCATCGGCGCCAGGCTGTTTTTAGCCACGCTGCGGGCCGCGTTCAACGGCCGCGCCGGCCGGTATACGCGCCGCCACAGCCAGACGACCCCCGCCAGCAGCAAGATTGCCAGCCCCATGAAGCTGGTCAGCGCGCCCAGTTTGAAGCTGAGCGGGCTGTAGCGAAAGCGCACCTCCCAGGCGCCGGGCTCAAGCGCCACGGCGCGGAAATTCCCGTTGACCCGCACGACCGGCAGGGCCCGTTCCTCACCGCCGGCCGCCGGCCGGACGAAGGCGTCCCAGCCGCTGAAATAGGTGTCGTTGACGATCAGCCAGGCCGGCTCGGCCGGCTCGGCCCGCACCACGACCTCGATGTTTGAATAGCGCAGCACCTCGGCCGGCCCAGGCGCGGCCGATTGGGCCTCAGCTGGGGCGTCGCCATCCCACGCGCCTGCCTGGATGAGCGCGTAGTGGCGCGGGTCGAGCGCCTGCATGGCCGCCAGCGGATCGGCCACAACGGCCGTAGCGCTGCGCGGCAAGGTGTAGGCGCGCGGCATGGCGGCCAGGTTCTCGTAGACCCGCAGCGCCGGCCCCTGCCAGACCAGCGCGTACTTGGGCAGCGGGATCTCCGCGGCCGTGACCACGTAGCGAACCCCCAGCAGGTCAAGCAGCGGCGAGTCGAGCGCCGCCAGGCTGCGCACGGGTTGAATGCGATTGAACTCCAGTTCAGCTTGGGGTTCAATCGTGGCCATGTAGCGGCTGTACTGCTTGAGGATGATCGAGTCGTAGCCGCGCACGTCCTGCAGGTCGTAAAGCCAGGGCGTGTTGGCGTTCAGCGGCTTGTCCCCCTGCGGGCTGAAGGTGGTCAGCCGCCACAGCCCCTCCTGCTCGGCCAGCCACTCGACCAGCGCCGGCCGGCCGGCCAGCAGCTCCGGCTCGACGGCCGCGTTAAAGCCGTAGCCGGCCAGGTACAGGTCGGCCCCCGCCAGCCCCAGCGCCAGCAGGGGCCAGAAGGGCCGGCCGAGCAGGTCGCGGTGGGTCTGGCCCAGGCGCAGCACGACGCCCGTCCCCAGCAGCAGCAGGGCCAGCAGGCCAGCCTGCTCGACAGTGTAGCTGTAGAAGGCGCGCGCGTCGGGGAAGGCGTCGGCCGCCAGTGCCAACCCCTTGAACAGGCGCTCGACGGCCGGGGCGATTTGGGGGTAGGCTGGCCGCGAGGCCAGCAGCCCGGCCGCCAGCAGCAGGCCGGGCCAGAAGGCCAGCCCGGCCGCCCAGGTCAGCGCCGCGGGCCGGCCGCCGAGGGTGAAGAGGGCCCGCAGCCGGCCGGCCAGCCCGCCCGCGCCGCGCCGCCAGCGCCAGAGGGGCGGCGTGGCCGCCAGGTTCAGGCCGTAATCCAGGCCGTAGCCCGCCAGCGCCGCGACGCTGACTGACAGCGGAAAGACCCAGCGGAAGGGCGAGTGGAGCTGGTTGATGCCCGGCAGGCCGTAGTACAGCAAGGCGTACAGCGGCGTGCCGAAGACGAAGGCCAGCGAGACGAGGGCCAACAGGCCGAAGAAGGCGACCGCCGGCCGGCGCTCCGGCCGGCCCCGCCAGGCCGACCACAGCCCCAGCCCGGCCAGATAGAGGGGCAGGATGCCGAGGTAGATGCCCCCCTCGACGTAATTCTTGATGCCCCAGTCGCTGGTGCCGGCCCCGCGCGGGTTGGGCTGGCCGGCCGCGTTGAGCCTAAACGGGGTCTGCCGGCCGCTGAAGAGGTCGCGGTAATCGTGGTCGGCCGGGTTGCCGTAGAAGTCGGGCATCAGCAGGGTGAGGGCCCGCCGCGGCGGGAAGGCCCAGCCGCGCACCTGCTCCAGGCTGGCGGCCCCCTCGCGGAAGTTGGCCCGGCCGACCTCGACGAAGGGGATCAGCTGCACCGCCCCGATCGACAAGCCGACGGCCACCAGCGCCAGCAGCCAGACCGCCGGCCGGAGCAGCGGCCGGCGCGCCCTGGCCCGGCTGGCCAGCCGCCAGGCGGCGAAGGCGGCCATCACCAACAGGCTGTAATAGGTGATCTCGATGTGGCCCGCCAGCGCCTGGAAGCCCAGCGCCAGCGCGCCCAGGGCGACCCAGGGCAGGCTGCGGCCGGCGCCGGCCGTGGCCACGACCTTCTCGATGCAGGCCAGCAGCAGCGGCAGCCAGATGGCGGCCGCCAGGATCATGGGGAAGACGGCCGCGCTCGCCAGCATGAAGCCGCAGCCCTGGAAGACCAGGCCGGTCAGGGCGGCGCTGAAGCGGCGCAGCCCCAGCGCCCGGCCGAGCGCGTAGCCGAAGACGCCAGCCAACCACAGCTGGCTCAGCGTAAACCAGCCGTAGGCCTGGGGCAGCGGCAGCAGGCCGAAGATGGGCAGGCTGAAGGGGTAGTAGGCCGAATGTTGGCCGGTGGCCAGGAAGGGCGCCCCGGCGAACAAGTATGGGTTCCACAGCGGCAGCTCGCCGGCCCGCAGGCTGTTCACCAGAAAACGCTTCCAGGGGTAATTCTCCAGGATAAGGTCGCCGAGCAGGTGGTTGTGCGGCTCGGCCGGCGCTGCCCCGGCCGGGCCCGCCCAGGGCTGCCACTGGCTCAGGTTGTCGGCCGGCACCATCGTCCGGCCGCCGAGCGTCACCGGCCAATACAGCAGCAGGGGCAGCAGGAGCAGGCCGGCGAGAATGAGGGCGTCGGCGCGAAATGCTTTCAGCCGGGACATGCTGGGCCGCCGGCGGCGCAAGCTGCCGGCGGGCGCTATGGGGGTCTGCGGTTAGAGGCGCTCCG
>JBOGUG010000081.1:0-3258 GCA_050696115.1 Promineifilaceae bacterium (SeqCode)
TTGTAGCAGCCCGCCTCTCCGAGCAAGCTGAAGACTATCTGGCGGCGGACAATGCCGCCTGGACGGTTGCCCAGGCAGCCCAGCACGGCCGGGTCTTGCTGGTGAGCGCGGGCAACCGCTTCCTGGAAACCGCCTTCGGGCTGCTGCCAGAGGTTGAATTGGTGCGGGTTGCGCCGGCCGAAGCGGGTCCAGTCATCGCGGCCGGTGGGTTCAACTTGATCGTCTTCGACAGCCAGCCAGTGCCCGACTTGCCGGCCGGCCCGGCCCTATTGCTTATCAACCCACAGCCCCCGGCCGCAGCCGAGGAAGAGCCGCCCCTGGACCTGAGCGTCGCGGCGACCTTCACCCAGACGGCCGTCACCCGCATCGGCGAGAGCCCCCTCTTGCAATTTGTTGAGTGGGGCAACGTCCACGTGCGCCAGGCTGTCTCTGTGGCCGCGCCTTGGGCGGAGCCGCTGGTGGCGGCCGAAGGTGGCCCGCTGCTGCTGGCCGGCGAAAGCGGCGGTCGGCGGGTCGCCGTCCTCGCCTTCCGCCTCCAGGACTCCGACCTGCCACTTCAGATCGCCTTTCCGCTGCTGATGGCCAACCTGACCGCCTGGCTCACCCCCGGCCGGGCCTTCGAGGCCGCAGACGCGCTGCTGCCCGGCGATGCCGTGGCGCTCAAGCTTCCGCCTGCGGCCGCCGACCTGCTGATCACCCGTCCCGATGGGACGGAGTGGAGCGCGGCCGCGGCCGGCCGCCCGGCCGCTTTCGACCAAACCTCTCAGCCCGGCCTGTATCAGGTAGCGCTCGTGGCCGAAGATGGGAGCGCCCGGCCCCTTGGCGCCTTTGCGGTTAACTTGTTCGCCCCGGCCGAGTCCGCCATCGCGCCGGCCGCCTCCATTCGTCTTGGTACCAGCGAAGTGCAGAGCGCCGCCCAGGAGCGCGCCGGCCAGCTTGAGCTTTGGCCCTGGCTGGCGCTGGCGGCCGGGCTCTTCCTGGTCGTGGAGTGGTGGGTCTACCATCGTGGCCCGGCCTTGCCCGGCCGGCTCGCCCTACCGCCCTTCGCCGGCCGGCGGCGGGGCGCCTGATGCGCCGTTTTTCGGCTGTGCTCTTCGTGTTAGCTTGCTTGGCCGGCTGCGCCAGGGGCCAGGGGGAGCTCCGGCCGCTCCGGCCGGCCATTCCCCCGGCCGTGCCGGCCGGCGGCCAGCCACAGTTGGTCACTTTTGACGAGTTGCAGGCTGACCCGGCCGCCTACCGCGACCACTTCATCCGCGTCACCGCGGTCGGCTACCTGCTGCCGCCGGCCGGCTGCTATCCCAGCGCCGGTCCGCCGCTCGCCTGGGCGCTGGTCGCCCAGGAGCTGCGCCTGGACGTGCTCAGCCTTGTCGGGCTGGCCGGCCGGGTCGCGCCAGAGACGACTTTCACCCTCGACGGCTTCTTCCGTTTTTACGCTGGGCCGCTTGGCTGCGGCAAGGAGCCGGCCGCCGGCCAAACCTGGTATCTTGAGGCGCTGCGGATTGTGCAGCCCAACCCGCTCGTCTTTGAACCCGGCGGCGGCGCGGCCGCGCTGGTCATCGTCCCGGCCCCCATCAGCGCCGGCTCTTTTACTACCCCGCCGCCGGCCACTAGCCCCGAAGCCAGCCCGGCCGCGACCTCTCCCGGCCCGCCGGGCCTGCCCTCCGTTACTCGACTGGCGACGCCGCAGCCGACGGCCCCTGGAACCCCGGCCGCGACCCCCACCGCCTCGCCGGCCGTTACGCCCTCAGCGACCGGGACGGCCCAGGCGACCAGCACGCCGGCCGCTTCGCCCACTGGACAGGCGACTGAGCCCGCACCGACGGCCACTCCGGCCGGTTATCCGGCCCCGCCTCCGCCGCCCGCGCCGCAGCCAACGCCGCCCAGTTACCCTTAACGGCCGCGGCCGGGTTCAATGCCTCGGCTGCGCCTTCCTCAGAACGTTACCCAGCCTCACATGCGGGCCTCTGCTTACCCCAGCAGAACGGCCGTCAGCGTCGCCAGGAAAATCGCTACGCTGATATAGCCGTTGACATTGAAGAAGGCGACCCCCAGCTTGCTCAGGTCGTCCGGCCGCACCAGTGTGTGCTCGTAGGCCAAAAGAGCGCCCATGATCGCCAGGCCCAGCCAGTAGGGCCAGCCAAGCCCCACGGCCAACCCCAGGCCGGCCAGCAGTAGCACGGCCGCCGCATGGCTGAGCGCGGCCACTGCCAGCGCCGGCCGGAGACCAAAACGAGCCGGAATCGAATGCAGGCCGGCCTGCCGATCAAACGCCACGTCTTGGCAGGCATACAGGATATCGAAGCCGGCGATCCAAACGGTAACGGCCGCCAACAGCAGCCAGGCAGGCAGGTCGGCGGCCATAAAGGCCGAGCCGCGCACCGCCACCCAGGCCCCCATGGGCGCCAGGCCATCGGTGAAGCCCAGGATGTAATGGCACAGCCAGGTGAAGCGCTTGGTGTACGAATATCCGACAAGGAAGAGTAGTGCGCCAGGAAACAGGATCAGCGCCAGCGGATCGAGCAGCCGGGCGGCCGCCGCCAGGATCAACAGCGAAAGAGCCGCGAGGGCCAGCACGCTGCCGGCCCCGATCGCGCCCGTCTGGATCGGCCGCTTGGCCGTGCGCGGGTTGGCTGCGTCCAGGTAGCGATCCACATAGCGGTTCAGGGACATTGCCGCTGTGCGGGCGGCTGCCATGGCGACCGTGATCCAGATGAAATCCCACCAGCTGGCGTTCTCCCAATCCTCCCAGGCCAAGAGCATGCCCAAATAGGCGAACGGCAGCGCGAACACTGTGTGTTCAAAGCGAATCATCTCCAGAAAGGTACGCAGCCTGGACATGGGCGGATTATAAGTTCAGGCTCAATTGGCGGGCCAGATTGGGGTCGGCCGCGTTAGCTCGCAGCACGAGCAAGCTATCTTCCAGGATCAGCCGATCGCCCAGCTCAAAACCGCAAGCCTCCACCAGAGCCAGCCAATGCTCGGCCGGCTTCAGCCCCAGGCCAGCCGGCCCCAACAGCTTCAGGCTGGTCTTGGTGCGCACCATTTCGGCCAGCAGCAACCGCCCGCCGGGGGCCAGAATTCGGCCGGCTTCGCGCAACAATGTCCGCCGGTCGCCCTCCTGGACGAGCGCACCTAGCGTCTCCACGGCGGCCACGGCCGTCTGGCTGCCGTCCGGCAGCGGCAGCAGGCTGATGACCCCGTCGCGCCAAACCAGGCGCGGATCGGCCGGCGGCCGGCCGGCCGCGCGCCGGGCGCGGG
>JBOGUG010000082.1:0-1858 GCA_050696115.1 Promineifilaceae bacterium (SeqCode)
GCGGCGACGGCACGGTGTGGTTGCGCACCAGCCAGTAGGCGTGGTAGCCGACGTATGCGCCGTAGTGGGCGGCCGCCTCGGCCTGGCCGGGGAAGATGTCGTTGCCCACGGCCACATTGCCAATCACCAAATGGATATGGGCCAGCTCCGGCCGGCTCTTGTACTCGGTGTACCAGACTTCGGCCGCCGCCTGGGCCCAGCGCTCGCGCTCGGCCCGCTCGGCCGGGCTGTGGCCGGTGGCGTTATACTCGTTCCACTCTTCGACCAGGTCAACAGCCGCGGCCAACTGAATGAACGTGCCGTCAATGAAGGTGGCGAAGAACTGGCGCGCCCGGTCAAGGTTGGCCTGCCAACTGCCGCCGAAAAGCTGGCCGGGGTCGTACCAGTGGCGCAGGATGGTGCGGATGGCCGGGTTGCGGGCCTTGGCCTGGGCCAGTAATTGCACCCCGTCCACCGCCTTGACCGGATAACCGGCCGGCAGTTGGGCGACCGCGTCCAGCCAGTTGGCCACCGGGGATTGAATGTGAATCATGCTCAGCGCTCCTTGGCGGCTGGCGCCCCTGCGCCGGCCTGCCCTCACGTCTCACCCTTCGGCCCTGATCATAATCCCAAGGCCAGGCCCGTGTAAAGCCTGCTTCTGGCGGCCGCGGCCAGGCTGTAGCTCACCGTCAGCCGCGGCCGGTTGGCGGCCGTGGCGTGATCCGACGAGGCGAAGTCGTGGCTGTCGTCCAGCTCGGTGTCCGCCTTCAGCAGCCAGCCGAAGCTCAGGTCGAGGTCGGCCTTGCTGGCGGCCGCCAGGCTGATGCTCTTGAACTCGTTGACCGGCTCGGCCGCGCTCATGGCCCGGCTGCCGAGCGCCGTCTGCTCGCAGTCGGCCGGGTCGAAGGCCCCGGCCGCCGTCCAGGCCGCCCCGCTCTGGCGCTCGTTCCAGGTGACGGCCGCCTCGTCCCAGGCGACCTTGAGCCGGTAGACGCCCAGGCTGCGGGCGTTGCTGGCGTTTTCGGCCGTGCAGAACAGCTCCAGCGCCGCGGCGCTGACCGCGGCCGAAGCCGGCAGCGCGCTCAGGTCAAAGCGCAGCAGGCCGCGGTTGCGCTGGGCCACCGCCCCGTGCTCGCCGACCCGCAGCAGGGCGCTGCCGCCGCGGCTAATGGCCGGCTCGGTGTCGCGGATGTAGCTGTCCAGGCCGGCCGTGGCGTCGGGCTGCAGCACCAGGCTGGGGTCCACGTTCGGCCGGCCCATGCCGGCCAGATCGGGCAACGTCAGCACCACGTAGACCTGGCCGCCCAGGCTGACGAAGTCGTGGGCGATCGGCCGGACGTCGTCGGGGTCGTCCAGGTCGTAAACCAGCGGGGCGCGCAGGCGCATGACCGGCCGGCCGTCGGCCAGTAGCAGCCCGCCGCTGCGCGTCAGCCCGGCCAGGCCGACTGGGAAGGCGAATTGGTCGTTCGGCGGCCGGTAGCCGGCCAGCAGCTCGATGTCCAGCTTCAGCCCGTGGCCGAGCATGGTCAGTTGGGCCTGAGCGGCTGGGGTCGTCCAGATCAGGCGGTTGGCCTGGCGGCTGGGCTGGCCCAGGGCCACCGGCTGCCAGGCGCCGCCGGCCAGCACGTGGGGCGGCCCGACTTCCAGGTAGCGGCCCTGCTCGCGGGTCGGGTGCAGCCGCCGCCGGCCGTCGGCCGCGGCCGTCACCAGCAGCGGCGCGGCCGTGATCGCGTGGGGCCAATTGCCGTCACCGTCCTGCCAGTCGGTGGCGATCGGCCGCAGCCCGCCGCCGTCCAGGTAGGCCACCGGCCGGGCGTGGTGGGTGCTGCGCGCCTGGCGGCCGCCCAGATATTCGATTTCGGTGGTGGGGTTCAGGAAC
>JBOGUG010000083.1:0-7783 GCA_050696115.1 Promineifilaceae bacterium (SeqCode)
GATCGGGTCTACCCTCTTTTCGACTGCGCCATCGGCAATTACCTTCGACGCAAAATCCACTGACTCTTCAAGATTATGCATCAGGTCGCTCTCCCAGAATCTAAGCGTCCTCCAGCCCTCCTGGGCCAATTTGGCAGTGGAGTCGAGGTCCCTCTGCATGTTGCGACGGATTTTCCTGGTCCAGTACCCGCGGTTACTGTCATTAAACTGCTCCTCTAGCGATGCAAGTTTTCGGCTTCTCCACTGATTACCATGCCAGAAGTCACCGTCAATAAAGATGGCGACCCGACGAGAACTAATGACTATGTCTGGCTTGCCGGGCAATCCAGAAACGTGCAGGCGATAGCGGATGCCCCTTCTCCACAAAGCCCTACGAAAAGCCAGTTCCGGCGCTGTGTCGCGATCCTTGATTCGGCGCATTCGCTCAGCTACCGTGGTTACTCGCCTCTTCTTGCGCATCATCAATCGCTGACAGGGTCGGGGGATACTCTTGGCGATTATAGCATTTACAGCCAGCATCCCGAACCGCTATAATGGCTCGAGTAATCCCATCAACGATTGCGCCTGCTACTAAAGTGAAAGAAACAGCCGACCTCATCCTCACCGGCGGCGCGGCCGTCAGCATGAACGCCCGCTTCGACCTGTTCAACCCCGGCGCGGTCGCCGTGCGCGCAGACAGCATCGTCGCCGTCGGCCCGGCCGACCAGATAGCCCGCGCTTTTACGGCCGCCGAGACGGTGGATTGCCTCGGTCAGGCCATCATTCCCGGCCTGATCAACGCCCACACCCACGCCCCAATGGCCCTGCTGCGCGGGTTGAACGACGACCTGCGCCTCGACGTCTGGCTGGGCTACCTGATGCCGCTGGAGCGCGAGTTCGTCACGCCCGAATTCGTCCAACTGGGCGCCCAACTGGCCTGCGCCGAGATGATCCGCTCCGGCGTGACGGCCTTTGCCGACATGTACTACTTCGAAGAGCGCATCGCCGAGGCCACGGCCGAGGTCGGCCTGCGCGCCCTGCTGGGCCAGACGGTGCTGGTTTTCCCCGCGCCAGACGCCGAGACCTACGAAGACGCGCTGGAGGCTTGCCGCCGCTTCATCGAGGGCTGGAACGGCCACCCGCTCATCCAGCCGGCCGTGGCCCCCCACGCCTGGTACACCGCCACGCCCGACCTGCTGCGCGCCTGCGCCGACCTGGCCCGCGCCTACGACGTGCCGCTGCACACCCATATCGCCGAAACCGCCCTGGAGGCGGAGAACAGCAAGCGCGAGCACAATATGCCGGTTGTGCCCTGGAACGCCCGCCACGGCATCTTGCAGACCAAGCTGCTGGCAGCCCACTGCGTCCACCTTGATCGGGGCGAGATGTACGATCTGAAGAAGGCCGGCGCCGGGGTCGCCCACTGCCCCAGCAGCAACCTGAAGCTGGCCAGCGGCTTCGCCCAGGTGGGCAAAATGCTTAGGATGGGCCTCAACGTCGGCGTGGGTACCGACGGCGCGGCCAGCAACAACGACCTGGACATGTTCCAGGAGATGCACCTGGCGGCCATTCTGGCCAAAACGGTCAGCAACGACCCGACCGTGCTGCCGGCGCGCCAGGCGCTGGAGCTGGCGACCATCGGCGGCGCGAGGGCGCTACACATGGCCCATCTCACCGGCAGCCTGGAGCCCGGCAAGCGGGCCGACATCGCCGTGGTGGACATGGCCCGGCTGCACAACACGCCCCACTTCCAGGACAACCCGGACGCGATCTACTCGCGCCTGGTGTACGCCGCCAAAAGCAGCGATGTGGCCCACCTGCTGTGCAACGGCCGCTGGCTGATGCGCGAACGCCAACTGCTGACCGTGGACGAGGCCCAGGTGCGCCAGAAAGCGGCCGCCGTCGCGGCCGAGATTGACGCCTTCGTCGCCCGGCGCGAGTCCAGCCCCTACAACAAGCTGGTGCTGCTGGCCGGCGTCCAGCGCCAGGAGAGCTTCGAGGTTCAGGTCAAGGCGGCCGTCGAAGACGACGCCCCCATTCTAGAGGCCCTGGCCGGCGACCAGGTGGAGGTCACCCGCGCCTCCCATTACCTGCAATACGACAGCTACTTCGTCTTTGAGCGGCCGGAGCCAGACGCCGCCCGCCTGCGCTACCGCGAGGACGAGTTTGTGGACGAGGCCGGCAAGGTAAGCCAGGCCCGCTCGCGCCTGACGCTGCTGGGCCAGGCCAGGGATCAGGAGTTCCCCAACGCGGTCATGCTCTCCCGTTCGCGCTACCTGGCCCCGGCCGAACAGAGCCTGCGCTTCTACCGCGAGTATTTTGCCCCCCAGCAGGAAGTCGAGGTTCACAAAGACCGGCGCCGCTGGCACATCATCTACCGGGGAACCGATTTTGCCCTCAATCTGGACAAGGTACTCAAGCCGGCCATGCCGGGCTACTTTCTGGAGATCAAGTCGCGCACCTGGTCGCGCAGCGACGCCGAGCGCAAGGCGAGCCTGATCGCCGAGCTGCTGGCGCTGCTGGGCGTTGACCCGGCCGCGGCCGAGCCGCGCGAATACGTCGAGCTGGCGGCCGACTACCAGACGGCTATCAGCTAAAGAGCGATTGCAGCTTCATGACCGTGCTCAGGTCGCCCTCGACCTTGATCTTTTGCTGGACGAAGGCAGTCATCGGGTTGAGCCGGCCGCCGAGCATGGCCTCGTAATCTTCGGCCGCCATGTGCAGGGTGGCGTCGGGCGCCGCGGCTGTGCCTTCTTCAGTCGTCACCTTGCCGTCCGCCAGCCGCACCACCCACTGCCCGCCGCCCGCGCCGCTCAGATCGAGCTGCAGGGTCGCGTTTACATCCGCCAGGGCCGAGGCATCAACGTTTTCGGGCAGTCGCTGCATTAACTCCGCTACATTCGGCATAAAAGAGGTCTCCTTGTAGGGGCTGAAGCCCGCTTTTTGGGGCGGGCGGGAGTATAGCCAGCCCGGCCGGCGGCTCCAAATGGGCGCGCCGACCGCGGTTGACCGACCTTAAGCATGTGTTAGAATTTGGCCGCTGTTCGCAGATTGGGCAGCGAGTATCGGCGGCGTTGCAGAACGGCCGCCGTTTGCTTGTTGGTGCTGGTTATGCCAGCTCAGGAGGAAGAGGGCGATGAGCGAAGAGGGTCAGGCACTAGAGCAACATGGTTCGGTTGCGGCCGCGCGCCGGCCGGGCCGCATTTTCGGCCGCTTGGGGTCAGATCGCCGGCTGCTGGTCGGCGGCGTAGCCTTGCTGGTCGTGTTGGGGGTCGTCGGCGCGCTGCTGCCGCCCCTCTCATTGGCCCACAAGCTCGGCCTGGTCGCCGGGCCGGCGGCCGCTCCCAGACACTCGCTGCCGGGCGAAATCAGCCTCAGTCCAGATGACCCAGCCCAGGCGCTGACGGTCAGCGCCGTGCCCCGCGACGCCTTCCTGAGCGGCGCGGCCGGTGACGAATGGGCGGCCGTGGCCGGCGCTCTGCCCGAAAATTTGAGCCTGGTGGGCAGCGTCTACGCCATCGAGCACGATGGGAACGCCGCCCCCAGCGGCCGGGCCCGGCTGAGCGTGCCGGCCGGCGCGCCCCCGGCCCAGGCGCTCGACCTGTACTCCTGGGACGGCGCGGCCTGGGCCTTCACGCCCAGCCAGGTCGAGGCCGATGGGGCCGAAGTGGTGTCGGCCGCCGGCCCCTACCCCGTGGCGCTGGGGCTGCTGCAGGCCGCCGACCGGGCCGAGCCGGCCGTGGTGGCCGAGCTGCTGCCGGCCCAGGAGCTGCCGGCCGACGTCCTGCCCCTGTTGACCGATATCTCGGCCGGCACGCTGACCCTGAGCCAGGACGGCGCTCTGTTGGGCGAGGCGGTCGCCCCGCCGGCCGGTGACCAGCGCGCCTGGCTGCGAGCCACCAACACCGGCGCGGTGGTGGACTCGGTCTCGCTGGGCAACCTGTTAGTCAGCACCGATGCCCGCCAAACCAACATCCGCGCCCTGGTAGAACAGGCGGCCGTGGGCGACTACGCGGGGGTCAACCTGGATTATCAAGGGGTTGGAGCGGCCCAGCGCGAGGCCTTCAGCGCCTTCGTCGCCGAACTGGCGGCCGCCCTCCACGGCCAGGACAAGCTCCTCGCAGTCACCCTGGAAACGCCGCTGCAGACGAGCAACGGCTGGGACACGGCCGGCCAGGATTGGGCCAGCGTCGGCCGCTCGGCCGACGCCGTTTTGGCCCAGCTGCCGCTCGACCCGGCCGCCTATGCCAACGACGGCCCGGCCGACCAGTTGCTGGCCTGGGCCACGCGCCAGGTGAGCCGCGCCAAGCTCCACGCCCTGCTCAGCGTCAACGCGATTGATGGCGTCGGCCAGAGCCTGCGCGAGGTCAGCCCCGAGCAGGCCGTGGCCAACTTCGGCCAGCTCACCCTGACGGCCGGCTCGCCCCAACTTGAGCCGGGCCAGGCAATCGAGCTGGCCCTGTCCGGCTCGGCCGGCAAGCTGGAGTGGGACGCCGCCAGCCTTTCCTACAAGTACAGCTACGAAGAAGTCGATCAGACACATACCGTTTGGCTGACCAGCGAGGCGCTGCTCGCCCAGCGCAGCCGCCTGGCCGGCCGCCACAATTTAGCCGGGCTGGCCGTGCGCGGCCTGGGCAACGTGGCGGATGGCGCGGGCTACGCGGCCGCCCTGGAGAGCTACTTGGGCGCGGCCGATGCGCCCCAACCCGCCAGCGCCGCCATCGTCTGGGCGCTGGAGAACGCCGACGGGGCCGTCATTGACAGCGGCAGCGGCGACGCATTCTCAGGCGCCTGGCAAGCGCCGGAGGAGCCGGGCGACTACGTCGTCAGCGCCGAGCTGGCCCAGGGCCAGCGCATCGCCAGCCTGGGCCAGGTCGCCCTGTCCGTCAAGTCCCCGGCCACGCCCACCGCCGAGGCGAGCCCCACCCCCACCGCCGAACCGACGGCCGAGGCCAGCCCGACGCCGGAGCCGACGGCCGAGGCAACCGCTGAGCCAGAGGTCGCCCCGGCGACCGATCCGGGCGAGGCCGACCTGATCGCCAACACGGATGTTAACGTGCGCGAAGGGCCGGGCCTGGGCTACGCCATCCTCACCCTGCTGCGGGCCGGCCAGACGGCCGACCTCATCGGCCGGAATGAGGCCGCCAGCTGGCTGCAAGTCGAACTGAACGACGGCAGCCAGGGCTGGCTGTTTGGCGACCTGGTGACTGTAAACGACGCTCTGGACCTGGGCGGCGTGGCCGTGGTCGAAGTCGAGCCGCCCGAACCGCCGTCCGGCGGCAATGGCGGCGGGGGCGGCGCGCCGCCGCCTGTCATCCCGCCGGCGGCTGGCGGCAGCTTTGAGCTCGGCGGCCAGACCCACACCCTGGCCAACCCGTCGCTCATGGGGCTGGCCGGCATGAACTGGGTCAAGTTCCAACACAAGTGGAGCCCGGGCGACTCGCCCGACGCGGTCGCCGGCCGAATCGGCCAGGCCCACGCCAACGGCTTCAAGGTGCTGCTGAGCATCCCCGGCGCAACGGTCTATCCGGGCAGCATTGACTTCGGCGGCTACGTGGAGTTCCTGCGCGGCGTGGCCGCCCTTGGCCCCAACGCCATCGAGGTTTGGAACGAGGAGAACATTGATTTCGAATGGCCGGCCGGCCAGATCAACCCCGCTTCTTATGTCAACAACATGCTGGCCCCGGCCTACAACGCCATCAAATCGGCCAACGGCAGTGTCATGGTTATCAGCGGCGCGCCGGCCCCCACCGGCTTCGACAATGGTACCAACGCCTGGTCGGACGCCCGCTACATGGCCGGCATGGCGGCCGCCGGCGGCGGCAGCTACATGGACTGCGTCGGCGTGCACTACAACGCCGGCGCCACTTCGCCCAACGCCACCAGCGGCCATCCCGGCGGCGGCCATTACAGTTGGTATTTTTGGCCGACGCTGAACCTGTATTACAACGCCTTCGGCGGCGCCCGGCCGGTCTGCTTCACCGAGCTTGGCTTTCTGTCCGGTGAGGACTTCGGCGGCGTGCCGTCGCGCTTCTCCTGGGCGGCCGGCACCTCGGTCGGCGAGCACGCCCAATGGCTGGCCGAGGCCGCCAGCCTGTCGGCCAACAGCGGCCGGGTGCGCATGATGATCATTTTTAACGTGGATTTCACCGTCTGGGGCGACGATCCCCAGGCCGGCTACGCCATCCTGCGGCCGAACGGCTCCTGCCCTGCCTGCGACCTGCTGGCCCAGGTGATGGGTTAGCCGGCAAGGGAGGCTTGTGCTCAAAGTACGCGCCCTCTGCCTGCTGGCCGGCCTGGCCCTGCTGCCGGCCGCTTGCGCCCAGGCCGAAGCGCCGGCGACCGAGGAGCCGGTCGTGCTGACGCCGCCGGTGGTCGCCAGCAGCACTGCCACGGCCACCCTGCCGCCGGCCGTGGTCGAGACCGAGCCGGCCACTGCCCCGGCCGGCACCCCTGGCGCGCCGGAGGCCGAAGCCTCGCCGACAACCGACGACCTGAGCGAGCCCTGGCCGGCCGACCGCTTCGGCTACGGCGTCCAGTCCCACGCCATCGTGGGCGACCCGGCCTTTGCCATGGACGTGATCAAGAACCAGCTGCACATGGACTGGGTGAAGGTGCAGCTTGAGTGGGCCCTGGTGCAGCCCGATCCGGAGACCTTCAACTGGTTCTACTACGAGGGCGCGGTCAACGAGGCGGCCGATTTCGGCCTGCGGCTGATGTTCAGCGTCGTCGGCGCGCCGGCTTGGACGCGGGCGGCCGGCGGCGAAAACGGCCCGCCGGATGACTACAGCCAGTACGCCGACTTCCTGGCGGCCGTGCTGGAGCGCTTTCCGGGCCAGGTGCACGCCATCGAGGTCTGGAACGAGCAAAACCTGGACCGCGAGTGGGCCACGCCCGCCGGCCTCAGCGCCGAAGATTACGTCGCCTTCCTGGAGCTGGCCTACGCGGCGGTGAAGGCGCAGGACCCGGATGTGATCGTCATTAGCGGCGCCCTGTCGCCCACCGGCCTGGACGACCGCGTCACGGCCATGGACGATTTCGTCTACTTGGATGAGGCGCTGGCGGCCGGCATGCTCGACTCGGCCGACTGCGTGGGCGTCCACCACAATGGCTACAACATCCCGCCCGACGTCCCCTTCGACGAAGCGGCCGGCCTGCCGGAGGCCGAGACGGCCGTGTTTCGCGGCCCCTTCGGCAACCCGCACCACAGTTGGAGCTTCGCCACCACCGTGACCACCTACGCCGAGAAGGTGCAGGCCATAGACCCGGCCATGCAATTGTGCGTGACCGAGTTTGGCTGGGCCAGCAGCGAAGGCTACGACGCCTATCCTGAAAACTTCGAGTTCGCCCTGGACAACACGCTGGAGGAGCAGGCCGAGTACATCGTCAGCGGCTACGCCTGGATGTACGCCACTGGCGACGTGTGGCTGGCCTTCCTGTTCAACTATGATTTTGGCAACAAGGGCAGTGGCCCCAGCGACGACACCGTGCCCTACAGCGTCATTGACCTGGAGGGCGCGCCCCGGCCGGCCTTCTTCGCCGTCGGCGAGATGCCCAAGCCCGAATAGCCTACCTGGCAACCCCAAGGGGTTGCCCCTTCGAGTTCGGGCCCTAAGAACCCCAGCCTCAGCGCCCGTCGCTACAGCCCGGCCGACATGTACAGCCCGTCCGGCTCAAAGCCGTGGCGGGCGTAATACTCGCGGGTGCCGATGGCGCTGATGACCGCCAGGCGCCGGTAGCCGGCCGCCCGCGCCAGCCGGCGCGCCTCGGCCAGTAGCCGGCCGCCCAGGCCGCTGTGCTGGGC
>JBOGUG010000084.1:0-2643 GCA_050696115.1 Promineifilaceae bacterium (SeqCode)
AGGCCGGGCAGGCAAACAGCGCCCCGGCCGGGGCCGCCGCGTTGCCGGCCGGCGCCAGGCTGCGCAGGAAGACCGAGGGCGACAGTTGCCACCAGTCGCCGCTCAACTGGGCCAGGCTGTCCAGCCCGACCAGCAGCCCGTCCGGCAGCAGCCGCTTGAACAGCGGGTGACGGAAGTGGGAGACGGTCAGGCGGCGCCCCGGCCGGAAGCCGGCCGCCTGCAGTTGGGCGGCCATCCAGCCAGGGTGGAAGTCGAAGTTCAGCCGGGCGAACTCCACCGGCTGCGGGTCAAAGGGCGACCACGCCTGCCGGCCGAGCCAGTAGCGGCCAATCGCCTTGAGGTGGCGCTTGCTGGCAAACTCAAGCACGTAGTGGCCGTCCGGCCGGGCGATGCGCGCCAGTTGGGCCAGCAGGGCCGGCACGTCGGCCGCGTGGTGGATGGTGCGCACCTGCACCAGCGCGTCAAAAACGCCGGCCACGAACGGCATCCGGTACCAGTCGCCGGCCGCGAAGATGAAGCGCGGGTCGTCCCCCAGCCGCTCGGCCGCCTCCGCCAGCAGCGAGCGCGAGTAGTCGAACAGGACGACGCGCCGGTAGCCGCCGAACTCGTCCGCCAGCCGGCCGTAGCCTGCCCCGATGTCAATCAGGCTGTCGCCCGCCGGCCGCAGCAGGCGGCGCAGCGCCACCCGCTCGACGCGGTCTTCGTAGGCGCGCCCCTGGTCCTGCCAGAAGCGGGTGCGGTAGTCGGAGCCTTCGTAATCCAGGACGGGCGGCCGGCCCATGGCCCCTGCCCGGCCGCTAACGGGCGCTGACCGGATCGGCCGCCCCGGCCGGCTGGCCCAGGACGCGCTCCAGCATCTGGCCGTCGTCGGCCGGCATGTGCGTCAGCAGCCGCTCCAGCGGCGCGAACAGCTGCTGCAGGTCGCTGAACGGCCCGCCCAGCTCCGTCTCGCTCAGGGGGATATCCACCCCGACGGCCATGTTGACCGGCACGCTCTGGCTGACGGGCACCGTGATCGCCAACTGCACCGGCAGGCTGGTACCGGCCGGCAGCTCCAGGAAGACCGTGCCGTTGATCTGGCCGCCGCCGTCGGGGAAGACGAAAGTGGTCGGCACGCTCAGCGGCACCGGCTGCACCAGGGTGGCGTTGGTCTGGGTGGACACCGGCAGCTCAAAGGCGATCGGAATCGCGTCTTCGACGGCGATGGTGCGCGTGATGCGCGCTTCGCCCATGGCGGCGAAGCTGTCGTTCAGGCCGGCCACCAGGGGCGTGGCGATCTGGCGCACGCCCGGCCCGGCGTGGGTCAGCGCCAGGATCAGGGCCACCAGCAGGCCAAGGTTCATCGCGAAGGAGAAGAGCAGGGCGAAATTCTTGAAGGCTTGCCACGGCTTGCCTTGCCACAGCCAGGGGTTCATGATGTTTCCTCCAGGA
Organism: Promineifilaceae bacterium (SeqCode); assembly: GCA_050696115.1. Taxonomy (GTDB): domain Bacteria; phylum Chloroflexota; class Anaerolineae; order Promineifilales; family Promineifilaceae; genus UBA11865. The sequence continues at coordinate 1,432 of JBOGUG010000084.1, forward strand.
GAACTACACGTGAGACCGGCGTATCTTAGCACGCTTTGGCCGCCTGCCAATGCCCCGGCCGGCCCAGGCTCGGCCCGCGTCTCGGCCGTGTTTCACGTGAAACAACAGCCGCTCGCGGCTATAATCGGCGCCAGTCGAGGCCAAGCAGACCCGGAGGTGGAAATTGGCGAACAAAGGGGCGAAGAGCGTTGATGAATACCTGGCTTCCATGCCGGCCGACCGGCGCGAAGCGATCGCGGCCGTGCGCCAGATCGTGCTTGACAATTTGCCGGCCGGCTACGAGGAGGGCATGCAGTTCGGTATGATAGGCTATTACGTGCCCCTGGCGCGCTACCCCAAGACCTACAACGGCCAGCCGCTCGGCTACGCCGCCCTCGGCTCGCACAAGAGCTACATGACCCTCTACCTCAACTCTGTCTACGCCGACGAGGCCTCCAGGCAAGAATTCGAGCGCGACTACGCCGCGGCCGGCAAGAAGCTGGACATGGGCAAATCTTGCGTCCACTTCAAGCGCCTGGACGACCTGCCGCTGGAGCTCATCGGCCGGACCATCGCCAGCACGCCGCTGGACGATTACGTGCGCCTCTACGAGGCGTCGCGCCGCGGTCGGGGTTAGGGGATTTGCGCCTAACGGGGATTGTAGGGGCAGGCCTCTGTGCCTGCCCTCCGCCCCCGTGCCTGCCCTCCGCCACAAATTCGGCCGCGAGCGTGGTACAATCTAAGCGGCCGTCCGGCCCTGGCCGGCCGGCGGGTGATATGACGCGGCATGGATCATGATGTAGCTGTCTTCCTCGATCTCGACAATCTGGTCATCGGGGCGGCCGAAGCCGACCTAAAATTTGACATCCACCTGCTGCTAGATGCCCTGGCCGAAGCGGCCGGCGGCCGCCTCGTGCTGCGCCGCGCTTACGGCGACTGGCGCCAGCGCGCCGACCTCATCAAGGAGCTGGCCGCGGCCGGCTTCGAGCTCCAGTCCACCGTCCGCCTGAGCGCCAGCAGCAAGAACCTGGCCGACATGCAGATGGTGGTGGACGCCATGGGCACGCTGGTGGACGGCCACGACTACGCCGTCTACGCCCTGGCCACCGGCGACCGCGACTTCGCCCCCCTGGTGCACGCCCTACGCAAGCGCGGCAAGCGCGTCGTCGGCGTCGGCCTGAGCCACGCCGCCAGCCAGGGCCTGGTGCGCCTGTGCGACCGCTACCTCTACTA
>JBOGUG010000085.1:0-45258 GCA_050696115.1 Promineifilaceae bacterium (SeqCode)
CCAGGAGCGCATCGCGGCCGCCCTGACGGCCAGCTCGGAGGTCAACGGCGTGCTGACGCTCGGCCCGACCGGGGCCGCCCCGGCCCTGGCGGCGATGGAGGAGATGGGCGTGCTGGGCGAGATCCAGTTGGCCACCTTCGACCTGTCGCCGGAGGTGCTGGAGGCGGTGCGCGACGGCAATATGCTGTTTGCCATTGACCAGCAGCAGTACATCCAGGGCTACCTGCCGGTGGTGCTGTTGATGCTTTTCAACACCAACTTGAACACGATCGCCAACGACGTGCTGATGACGGGTCCGGGCTTCGTGACCCAGGAGACGGCGGCCGCGGTCATTGACCTGAGTGCCGGCGGCACGCGTTAAGGCACATTAGCGGGCCAGAAACCGGGTTTCGCGCCGGAACCCGGTTTCTGGTCTTCCGGAGGAGGCGACATGGCTACGGCAACCGGAACAGTCGCGGCCGATGAGCGGCTGGTGGAAGCCGGCCTGCTCAAGCGCATCTTCAGCCGGCCGGAGCTGGGCGCTCTGGGCGGCGCGCTGTTGGTCTGGGTGCTGTTCGCGGCCGCGGCGCCCGACGCCTGGCTGAGCCTGCTGGGCACCTCCAGCTACCTGGAGGTCTCGTCGCACATCGGCATCCTGGCGATATCGGTCGCGCTGCTGATGATCGGGGGCGAGTTCGACCTGTCCGTTGGCTCGATCCTGGGCTTCTGCGGCGTGGTCACCGCCATGCTGGGCACGGTGGCCGGCTGGCCGCTGTGGGCCGGCGCGCTGGTGTCGCTGGCGCTGGCGCTGGCGATCGGCTTCGTCAACGGCTTCATGGTCATCCGCACCCGGCTGCCCTCATTCATCATTACCCTGGGCGGATTGTTTATCCTGCGCGGGCTGACCATCGTCTCGACGCGGGCGATCACCGGCCGGACGCAGATCGGCAGCCTGGACGACGCGCCGGGCTACGCCGTGCTGGATCGCATTTTTGGCAGCGACGTGACCATCGGGGGCGCGAACTTCGCCATCTCGATCTTCTGGTGGCTGCTGTTTGCCGCCCTGGCCACCTGGGTGCTGCTGCGCACGCCGGTTGGCAACTGGATCTTCGGAGTCGGCGGGGCTGAGGAGGCGGCCCGCAACGTGGGCGTGCCCGTGCGCCGGCTCAAGGTAGGGCTGTTCATGCTGACTGCCTTTGCCGCCTGGCTGGTGTCGGTCATCCAGATCGCGGTGGTCAAGTCGGCCGACACCAAGCGCGGCGAGGGGCAGGAGTTTGTGGCCATCATCGCGGCCGTAATTGGCGGCAATCTGCTCACGGGCGGCTATGGCTCGGCCGTGGGCGCGGTCTTGGGCGCCCTGATTTTCGGCATGGTACGCCAGGGGCTGGTCTACGCCGGGGTGGACGCCGACTGGTTCTCGGTTTTCATGGGCGCCATGCTGATTGTGGCCGTGCTGATCAACAATTACATCCGCAAGCGGGCGGAGGCCGCCAGGCGATGAACGTGCCTGCCACGCAGATGATCGAAGTTCGGGGCGTCTCCAAGTATTTCGGCAACGTCATCGCCCTCAACAACGTCTCAATGGACGTCCACGCCGGCGAAGTGATGTGCCTGCTAGGTGATAATGGGGCCGGCAAATCCACCCTGATCAAAATCCTCTCCGGCGTCCATCAGCCGGATCAGGGCGCCTATTTCGTCCACGGGCAGGCGGTGGCCTTTCATTCGCCGCGCGACGCCCTGGCCCGCGGCATCGCCACCGTCTACCAGGACCTGGCCATGATCCCGCTGATGAGCATCTCGCGGAACTTCTTCCTGGGTTCGGAGCCAACCAGAGGGCGGGGCCCTTTTAAGCGCTTCGACGTTGATCGCGCCGGCCGGGTGGCGCGCGCAGAGATGGGCAAGATGGGCATTGACATCCGCGACCCATCCCAGCCGGTGGGCACGCTCTCCGGCGGCGAGCGCCAATCGGTGGCCATCGCCCGGGCCGTCTACTTCGGGGCCCAGGTGCTGATCCTGGACGAGCCGACGGCCGCCCTGGGCGTGAAGCAGGCTGGCACCGTGCTGCGCTACATCGCTCAGGCCCGCGCCCGCCAACTTGCGGTCATTTTCATCACCCACAACCCGCATCACGCCTACGCCGTGGGCGATCGCTTCACGATTCTCAAGCGGGGCCGCACAACCGGCACCTTCACCCGGCCGGAGCTGAGCCGCGAGGAGATGGTGCGCATGATGTCGGGCGCCGACGAGTTAGACGCGTTGGGCCCCGAATTGTCCGAGTTCGCCCGCGCCGACGCGCTCCACTCCGACGAGCTCGGCCGGGCGGAGCAGCAGTTGGCCGCCTCACTGGAAGAGGGCGAGGAGCTGTTCGAGCGAGGCGGCAAGCCCGAATGACGGTCGGCGTTGGCCTCATCGGCGCCGGCCGGATGGGGAGCGTGCTGGGCCAGCATTTGGCCACCTCCGTGCCGGGGGCGGCATTCATCGCCCTGGCCGAGCCGGACGCTGAGGCGGGCCAGGCCGCCGGCCGGCGCTTCGGCGTGCCCCACGTCTACACGAATTACGCGGCCTTGCTAGCTCGGGACGACGTCCAGGCGGTAGTCATCGCCACCCCCACCAGCAGCCACGTCGAGGTCATCCTGGCGGCGGCGGCGGCCGGCAAACACATCTTCACTGAGAAGCCGCTGGCGCTGACGCTGGCCGGCTGCGACCAGGCCATCGCGGCCGTCGAAGCGGCCGGGGTCAAGCTGCAAGTCGGCTTCATGCGCCGCTTCGACGACGCCTATCTGGCAGCCAAGGAGCAAATTGTGGGCGGCACGATTGGCCGGCCGGTGCTGTTCCGCAGCGTCAGCCGCGACCCCTGGCGCACCAGCCTGGATTACGCCCGGCGCGAGGTCAGCGGTGGCCTGATCGCCGACATGGGCGTCCACGACTTTGACCTGGCCCGCTGGCTGATGGGCAGCGAGGTGGAACGGGTCAGCAGCGAGGGCGGCTGCCTGGTCTTCCCGGAGCTGGGCGAGGTGGGCGACATTGACAACGCCGTCGTCAACCTGCGCTTTGCCAACGGGGCCGTTGGCGGGGTTGACCTGAGCCGCAACGCCATCTACGGCTACGACATCCGCACCGAGGTCGTCGGCTCGGAGGGCAGCGTTTTCGTGGGCGGCCTGCAGGGCAAGATGACCTGGACGCTGCGGCGGGGCCAGATCGCCCACGACACCATCCCCGGCTTCATGCAGCGCTTCGGGCCAGCCTACACGGCCGAAATGCAGGCCTTTGTGCGCTGCCTTGCCGAAGAGCGGCCGGTGGCGGTGAGCGGGGCCGACGCCCGCCAGGCGGCCGCCATCGCCATTGCCGCCACGCGCTCGTTCGACGAGGGCCGGCCGGTGGCCCTGAGCGAGGTTACGGGTTAAGCAGCCGCCGGCATGGCAATGATCCAGGTCGCCAACGCCCCCTGTTCCTGGGGGGTGCTGGAGTTTGAGCTGGCCGGCGAGCCGGCCGGTTACGCCCAGGTGCTCGACGAGATGCGGGCAGCCGGCTACGCCGGCACCGAGCTGGGCGATTGGGGCTTCATGCCGACCGAGCCGGCCGGCCTGCGCCAGGAACTGGCCCGGCGCGACCTGTCCCTGCTGGCAGCCTTCGTGCCGGCCGCGTTGGCCGACGAGGCCAGCCACGCCGCCGCCGTCGAGACAGCCTTGCGCACCGCCCGCCTGCTGGCGGCCGTCGCCGGCCCGGAGGCCTTTATCCTGTTGGCCGACGACAACGGCCGCGACCCGGCCCGCAACCAGAACGCCGGCCGGATTGGGCCGGAGCTGAGCCTGAGCGACGCCGGCTGGCGGGCCTTCGCCGCCGGGGCCGAGCGCGTGGCGGCCGCCGTGCGCGAGCAGACCGGCCTGCGCACCGCCTGCCACCACCATTGCGCTGGCTACGTGGAGACGCCGGCCGAGGTCGAGCGCCTGCTGGCCCTGACCGACCCGGCGCTGGTGGGCCTGTGCTTCGACACGGGCCACTATCGTTTTGGCGGCGGCGACCCGGCCGCCGGACTGCGACGCTACGGCCGGCGCGTCTGGCACGTGCATTTCAAGGATTGCCATCCGGGCGTGGCGGCCGCGTCGCGCGCCCTGGGCTGGGACTACATTCGCTCGGTGCGCGCAGGGGTTTTTTGCGAGCTGGGCCAGGGCGAGGTGGATTTCCCGGCCGTGCTGGCAGCGTTGGGCGAGATCGGCTACCGGGGCTGGGTGGTGGTCGAGCAGGATGTGCTGCCAGGCAGGGGCAGCCCGCTGGCCAGCGCCCGGCGCAACCGAGCTTATTTGGCGGGCTTGGGCCTGTAGCCGGCCGCGGAAGAGGAAGAGGTTATGCAACGGGTGCGGATTGGGTTGATCGGCGCTGGCCGGATTGGGGCAGTGCACGCCCAGAGCATCATCCAGCACGTCGAGGCGGCCGAGCTAGCGGCCGTGGCCGACGTCAACCTGGAGGCGGCCGAGGCGCTCGGCCGGCGCTACGGCGTCCCGCTGGTCAGCGCCGACTACCGCCAGCTGCTGGATGAGCCAGGCATTGACGCCGTCGCCATCTGTTCGGCCACCGCCACTCACAGCCCGATCATCCAGGACGCGGCCGCGGCCGGAAAGCACATCTTCTGCGAAAAGCCGCTCGACCTGGATCTGGCCCGGATTGACGCCGCCCTGGCGGCCGTGGCGGCCGGCGGCGTGAAGCTCCAGGTCGGCTTCAACCGGCGCTTTGACGCCAGCTTCGGCCGGCTGCGCCAGCTGGTGGCGGCCGGCGAGCTGGGCCGGCCGCACCTGCTGCGCATCACCAGCCGCGATCCCGCCCCGCCGCCGCTTGAGTACGTGACGACCTCCGGCGGCCTTTTTCTGGACATGACCATCCACGATTTCGACATGGCCCGCTTTCTGATGGGCAGCGAGGTGGAGCGGGTCTACGCCGTCGGCCGGGTGCTGGTGGATCCGGCCATTGGCGCGGCCGGCGACATTGACACGGCCGCGATCAGCCTCGAATTCAGCGACGGCGGCCTGGGCCTGATTGACAACAGCCGCCAGGCCGTCTACGGCTACGACCAGCGGGCCGAGGTGTTCGGCTCCGAGGGGATGGCGGCCGCCGAGAACCTAACGCCGGACGCGGTGACGCGGGCCGACGGCCGGGGCGTGCACTCGGCCAAGCCGCTGTATTTCTTCCTGGAGCGCTACTTGCCCGCCTACGTCGCGGAGATGCGCGCCTTTGTGGGGGCCCTGGCCGAGGACCGGCCGCCACCGGTGGGTGGGCGCGACGGTCGGCAGGCAGTGGCCCTGGCGCTGGCAGCCGGCCGCTCGCTGCGCGAAGGCCGGCCGGTGCGCGTGGCCGAAGTTGAGGAGCCGGCGAGCTCGGCCAGCCCATGAGGTACGGCCTGACCCTGCCCAACGGCGGCGAGTGGGGCGACGCCGCCAGCCTGGCCGAACTGGCCGAACTGGCCGAGGCGGCCGGCTGGGACGGCGTCTTCCTGGAAGATTACATCGTCTGGCAAAACCAGCAGGAGACGCCGACTTACGACCCCTGGCTGGCCCTGGCGGCGATGGCCATGCGCACCAGCCGGGTCCGGCTGGGCACCAGCGTGACGCCGCTGACGCGCCGCCGGCCGTGGAAGGTGGCCCGCGAGACGGTCACGCTCGACCATTTGTCGAACGGCCGGGTGATCCTGGGCGTCGGGCTGGGCGACACGGGCGAGTCGGCCGGCACCGACGCCAGCTTTAACGCCTTTGGCGAGGAGCGGGACGCCCGCGTCCGGGCGCGCATGTTGGACGAGGCGCTGGACGTGCTGGTCGGGCTGTGGAGCGGCGAGCCGTTCAGCTATGCGGGCAGGCACCACCAGGTGCAGGCGGTCAAGCTGCTGCCCCGGCCGGTACAGCGGCCGCGCATCCCGATCTGGGTTGGCGGCGGCTGGCCGCTGCCTGGGCCCAGCCGGCGGGCGGCGCGCTGGGACGGCGCGTGTCTGTATAAGCATCAGGGCCATTATATGACGCCGGACGACGTGCGCGCCTTGCGGGCGGCCGTGCTGGAGGCCAGGGGCACGCTGGCGGGCTACGAAATCGCCATCGGCGGCAGCCAGCGCCGGCCGGACTGGGAGGAGGAGCGCGCCTACATCCGGTCGCTGGCCGCGGCCGGGGCCACCTGGTGGGTGGAGTACGTGCCGCCGGATACGGGCGATCTGGCGGCCGCGCGGGCGGCCGTGGCCCGCGGCCCGCTGCGCGCCGAGCCCGAACCCAACTGATCTGAGCCTGGCCGCCCTACCTCAACTGGGCCAGTTGCGCCATGATGCGCCCCTGCACCTCGGCCGGCAGGCTGTGCAGGCTGTGGCGGGCCAGGGTCGGGCTGCCGGCCGCCGGCCGGGCCGGGGCCAATTCGGCCGAGGCCTGCTGGGCGCCGACGAACTTGCGCAGCAGGATGTCGTCCACGTGAGCGCCTTCGCCGCTGCTGATGCTCCCATCGCTGGCAAACAGCAGCGCGATCAGCACCTCTGGCTGGCCGGTGATGTCGCCCAGGTCTGGCAGGTCAGTTAGGTCCAGCTCGTCAAAGAACCAGCCGTCGGAATCGCCAGACCAGCACCAGCCGTCGGCATCATTCTCGTTGATGACGGCGATGCTGCAAAAGAAGTCATAGTTTACCTCGCTTTCCAGCCACAACTGATAGGTCAGGTCGGCGTCGCTGGCATCGGCCAGACTGAATAAGCCATAGCTCATGCTGCTGAAGGCGTTGTCGGGGTAGTTGCTGCCGCAGCCAAGCTGGGAGCCATTGGCACCCGCTCCCACACCCCAACCGCCGAATTGGCCGGCAAACGCTTTGCACGTGCGCTTGCCCCAAAAATACTCGCCACTGCCATCGTCCAGGTCGGCCACGAGCCACTGGTTGGGGAAGGCGCCTTCGAAATTCTCCGCTTTGATGGTCACCCAGTGTGGGCCGGGCGTCGGCGTGGGGGGCGGGGTCGGAGTGGCGGTCGGCGGCACCGGCCGCACCACGTAGGGCAGATATTGCCACACGGTCGGGGTCAGCAGCAGGTTGACCAGCCGGCCGCCGCTCGGCGCGGCCGAGGTCAGGAAGGGGACAAACAGCAGCCCGAAGACGATACAGGCGAGGGCGAGCAAAGGCAGACGATGTCTTGGCTTCATGGCGATCCCTCCTTTTTGAAGCGCTTGTTGCAGTGGGTGATCCTACCCCACGAATGGCACACCCTAGATTATAGGCGCTGATTGGGCCAAACCGCAACAAGCGCGGCCAAATTGACCGGCCGATCGAATCTGGCTACCATAATCAGGAGCGCCGGCCGCTAATCCAGGCGCACAGGCAAGGAGAGGGAAGATGGAGATCGTGGTTTCCCAGGCCCAGGGACGCGTTCCGGTGACGGTGTTCAAGCTCAAGGGTGACCTGAGCGGCGAGGAGCCGCTGCAGAGCCGGGCAGAGCAGGCCCACGCGGCCGGCATGCGCGACCTGTTGCTCGACCTGAGCGAAGTGCCCTATATCAGCAGCGCCGGCCTGCGCGCCCTGCACGTGCTGTACAGGCTGCTGCGCGACGGCGACCCGGCCGGGGACGATGCAGCCGAGCGCCGGGGCATCATCGCCGGCAGTTACAGCTCGCCCCACCTGAAGCTGCTGAAGCCGGGCAAACACGCGCGCCAGGCGCTCAGTGTGGCCGGCTTCGACATGTTTCTGGAGGTGTACTCGGAATTCAGCGAGGCGCTGGCCTCGTTTTAGCGGCCGTGGCCCAGGCCCATTTTCCGGCCCTGAAGTTAGAGGCGCTGCCGGCCGTGCTGGAGTTCGTCGAGGGCGCGGCGCTGGCGCTTGGGGGCGAGCCGGAGGCGGTCACCGACCTGATCATCGCCGTCAATGAGGCTGTCACCAACATCCTGGCCCACGGCTACGCGAGCCGGCCGGGCGCGCTGACGGCCGAGGTCCAGCGCGGCGCTGACGGCCTGGAGGTGCGTTTGCGCGACGAGGCCCCTCCCTTCGACCCAACCCAGGCGCCTGCGCCCGACCTGTCGCTGCCGCTCGAGGCTAGGCAACCGGGCGGCCTGGGCGCGCATTTCATGCGCCACTTCACCGACGAGGTCCGCCACCGGCCGCTGCCAGGCGGAGGCAACGAGCTGATCCTGATCAAGCGGGGCTGAGAAGGCGGCCGGGATTAGGGGGTTTCAGGCGTTTGGGACCGCTGAAGATCCGCCGGCCGAAGGCCGAGGCCAGGTCAAAAAGCAGCTTGCGCCGAGGAAGACGCGAAATGAAGGCGTGCGACGGCCGCCGGCCTTACTCGCGGACGTGGCCGTCGCCGATGCCGATCCACTTGTAGGTGGTCAGCTCCTCCAGCCCCATCGGCCCGCGAGCGTGCAGCTTCTGGGTGCTGACCGCCACCTCCGCGCCCAGGCCGAACTGGCCGCCATCGGTGAAACGGGTGCTGGCGTTGACGTAGACCGCGGCCGAATTCACCTCAGCCACAAAGCGCTCGGCGTTCTCCCGGCTGTTGGTGAGGATGCTGTCGGAATGCTCGGTGCTGTGGCGCTGGATGTGCTCAATCGCTTCGTCCAGGCCGGAAACCAGCTTCACGCCCAGCTTCAGCGACAGCCACTCCTGATCGAAGTCGTCGGGCCCGGCCGGCAGCACGGCGGCGTTGCCAGCCTGCGCCAACAACGCCAGCGCCTCGCCGGCCGCGCGAAACTCTACCCCCGATTGCGCCAGGCGGGCGGCCAAAGGGGGCAAGAAGCTGGCTGCCACCGTACGGTGCACCAGCAGGGTGTCCAGCGCGTTGCAGACACTCGGCCGCTGCACTTTGGCGTTCTCGACGATGTCCAGCGCCCGGCGCAGGTCGGCGCTCTCGTCCACGTAGATGTGGCAAATGCCGATGCCGCCGGTGATGACCGGGATGGTGGCCTGCTCCTTGCACAACTGGTGCAGGCCCGCGCCGCCCCGGGGGATGATCATGTCCACATATTTATCCAGGCGCAGCAACTGGGCCACCAGCGCCCGGCCGGGATCGTCAACGTACTGGACGGCCGTGGGCGGCAGGCCGCTCCGTTCCAGGCCAGCCTGGATCACTTTGACCAGCGCCAGGTTGCTGCGCAGCGTTTCGCTGCCACCGCGCAGAATGGCGGCGTTGCCGGTCTTGAGGCACAGCGTGGCGATGTCAAGGGTGACGTTGGGCCGTGCCTCGTAAATGACGCCGATCACGCCGATCGGGATGCGGCGCCGGCTGAGGCGCATGCCGTTGGGCAGCAGGCGCTCGTCCAGCTCGCGGCCGACCGGATCGGGCAGCTCGACAATGCGGCGCGTGTCGGCCGCCAGCCCGGCCAGGCGGGCCGGGGTGAGCGCCAGCCGGTCGAGCAGGGCGTCGCTCAGGCCGCGGGCCCGGCCGGCGGCCACGTCGAGCGCGTTCTGGGCCAGCACGCTTTCGGCCTGGCTTTCCAACTCGGCGGCTATTGCCAGCAGGGCGTCATTCTTCTGGGCGGTGGACAGCGTGGCCAAAACGCGGCCGGCCGCGCGGGCCGCCTGGCCCATCGCAATCAAGTCAGTCATGGGGGTTGATTCTACATCACGATCATGTCGTTGCGATGCACGGCCACCGGGCCATAGGCGTAGCCCAGCCGGCCGGCGATCTCGTCGGAGTGGCAGCCCAGGATCAGGGCCAGCTCGCGGCCGCCGTAGCGGGCAATGCCGCGCGCCACTTCCTGGTGGCCGGCGTCGGCCAGGATGGTGACGGTGTCGCCGCGCTCGAAGTCACCCTCGACGGCCACGATGCCGGCCGGCAGCAGGCTGCGGCCCGCTTCGCGCAGCGCCCGCGCCGCGCCCTCGTCCACGACCAGCCGCCCGGCCGGGGTCGGCGCGGCAAAGATCCAGCGCTTGCGGCCCTCCAGCGGCGTACCCAGCGCCGGGAAGCGGGTGCCGACGGCCGCGCCGGCCACAGCGCGCGGGATGACGTCGGGCAGCCGGCCGGAGGCGATGACCACCTCGGCCCCGGCGCGGCGGGCCAGGTCGGCCGCTTGCAGCTTGGTGGCCATGCCGCCTACGCCTAATTGGCTGGAGGGGCCGCCGGCCAGCCGCTGCAGGGTGGCATCAATCGCCTGGACTTCGGGGATGAGCTCGGCCGCCGGGTTGGTGTGCGGGTCGGCTGTGAACAGCCCGGCCTGGTCGGTCAGAAGCAGCAGCAGGTCGGCCTCGGCCAGCAGCACCACCAGCGCGGACAGGTTGTCGTTGTCGCCGACCTTGATCTCGGCCGTGGCCACGGCGTCGTTCTCATTGATGACCGGCACGATGCGCCGTTCCAGCAGCGCCCGCAGGGTGTCGCGGGCGTTGAGAAAGCGGCGCCGATCCATGACGTCGGCCCGGGTGAGCAGAAGCTGGCCGACGTGGATGCCGTAGATCTCAAAAAAGCGCTCCCATTCGAACATGAGGCGGCTCTGGCCCACGGCCGCCAACATCTGTTTGCTGGTCACCGTGGCGGGCAGGTCGGGAAAGCCGAGCCGCTCGCGGCCGGCGGCAATGGCGCCGGAGGTGCAGATGATAACGTCCAGCCCGTCCCGGTGCACCTGGGCGCACTGGCGCGCCAGGTCAACCATCCCCTCGCGCGCCAAGCGGGGCGTGCCGCTGGTGAGGACGCTGGTGCCCAGCTTGACGACCAAGCGCCGTAGCATGTATCAAGTATATGCAGCCCGGCCGCTCGCCGGCAAGCGGCCGCCGGCCCCGGCCTCTAAGGTGGCTTATGGCCATGGCTAAGGCCGGCCAGAATGTTGTTCGGGGTCGGCGCTGGCCGCGGCGGGCGGGGCCGGCGCGGGGTATAATGGGCCCTCTACCCCTCAGAACCGGGAGCAATCAGAATGTCTACTCGTTTGACACCTGAACGAATCCTTAAGAGCACTTTGGGGCTGACCTTGCTGGCCGGCCTGGCTGGCTGCCAACCGGCCGTGCCGGAAGCAACCTCTACCCCCGTGCCGGCCAGCCCGACGGCCGAAGCAGCCACGCCGACCCTGGAGCCGACCGGCCCAGCGACGGCGGCCGCCAGCACCACCCCTGCGCCGAGCGCCACGCCAGAGCCAGGGGCGACGGGCGGCCCGGATGAGCCCAAGCGCATCGAGTTCCCGCCCGGCGGCGACTCGGCCGTGGTCGAGGGCATGGTTCAGTTCCCGGAGCGCGACAATTACGTCTTGCGCGCCCTGGAAGGCCAGACGATGGAGATCGAAGTGACCTCGGCCGATGGCTCGGTCAACTTCTCGCTGGCGGGGCTGACCGACGGCCAGCCGTACAAGCGGCTGGAGAACAGCGACACGCACTGGCTGGGCGTCGTGAGCCTGACCCAAGATTTCGCCATCCAGGTGGCGACGACCTCTGAAACGCCGGTTGCCTACAGCCTGGACATTTTCATCGCCCCGCTGCCGCCGCCGCTGGCGCCGACGCCCATCGTCTTTGACCCCGGGGCCACGTCAGACACGGTCAGCGGCGCGCTGGCGGCCGGCGGCGACGTCGTCGCATACAGCTTTCAGGCGGCGGCCGGCCAGGCGCTGACAGTCGAGATCAGCTCGGACACGCCGGGCGCCTTCACCGTCCTGCTGAAAGACGCGGCCGGCGAGCTGCTGCGCTGGGCCGTCGAGCCAGACCTGATCGAGTACGCGCTGCCGGCCGACGGCGAATACAGCCTGCTCGTCAGCAGCTTCGGGGCCGCCCCGGCGATCAATTACACGCTCGAGATCACGATTGAGTAGGGCCCTGAGCGCGCATGGGCCTTAGCATCGGCATTGTCGGCCTGCCCAACGTCGGCAAGAGCACCGTATTTAACGCCCTGACGCGCACGCAACTGGCGGCGGCCGAGAATTACCCCTTCTGCACCATCGAGCCGAACCGGGCCGTTGTGCCGGTGCCGGATGGGCGGCTGGAGGCGGTGGCCCGCGCCACGGGGGCGGCCGGCGTCGCCCAGGCCACGGTTGAGTTTGTGGACATCGCCGGCCTGGTGCGCGGGGCCAGCCAGGGCGAAGGGCTGGGCAACCAATTCCTGGGCCATATCCGCGACACGGCCGCCATCCTGCACGTGGTGCGCTGCTTTGCGGACGAGAACGTCGTCCACGTCAACCAGAAGCTGGAGCCGCGGGCTGATATTGAGCTGATTCAGACGGAGTTGATCCTGGCCGATCTGGAGCAACTCGGCCGCAAGATCGGCCGGCTGACCGACCAGGCCAAAGGCGACAAGAAGGCCATGGCGCTGCTGGAGCGGGCCGAGGCGCTGCGGGCGCAGCTGGAGGCCGGCCGGCCGGTTTCGAGCCATCCGGCCGGGGAGGACGAGGCCCTCGACCGGCTGCTGCGCGAGCTGCGCCTTTCGAGCGCCAAGCCGGTCATCTACGTGGCCAACGTGGACGAATCCGGGCTGGGCGCGGATGACGCTTGCACGCGACAGGCGCGCCAACTGGCGGCCGAGGAGGGCGCCGAGGCTTTCAAGCTGTGCGCCCAGTTAGAGGCCGACCTGGCCGGCCTGGACGAGGCCGAGCGAGCCGAATACCTGGCCCTGGCCGGGGTGAGCGAAGGGGGGCTAGACAAAGTCATTCGCAAGAGCTACGCGGCGCTGGGCCTGATCAGCTTTTTCACTTTCAACGAGAAGGAGGCCCGCGCCTGGACGGTGCGCGCCGGCTCGCGGGCACCCCAGGCGGCCGGGACGATCCACACCGACTTCGAGCGCGGCTTTATCCGGGCCGAGGTGATGGCCTACGAAAGCTTCGTTGGCCACGGCAGCTGGGCGGCGGCCCGGGCGGCCGGGGCGGTACACCAGGAGGGCAAGGAGTACGTCGTCCGCGACGGCGACGTGATCCACTTCCGCTTCAACGTCTAGCGCCGGCCGGTTCGATTAGTTCCAGGGCAGCGGCGCCGCCCGGCACGGCGGCGGCCGGGATGCTCCGGTCGAGCGTTGCCAATTTGCCGCCCCTATGCGCGGCCAAGGCCAACAAGTAAACGTCGGTGACTTGGTCAGAGGTGATGATCACGTCAGAGCCAAGCGCCCGGCGAATGGAAACCCCCTCAGCCCAAAAGTGGTGGCCTTCCACGGCGCAAAATTGTCGCAGCAGGTCTAAGACGAATTCAACCCCTCCCGGCCGGTTAGGGTACCTGGGATGGCTGGCGATGCGCACAAAACCGTTCTCTGTTAGGGGGCAAGTTGCCCAAGCAAGCCGGCCGGTCTGCTTAAACCAGCGGTGGGCGACGTCATGATGGACGTGCATCGGATCACTGAGGGCAAGCAAGAGATTGACGTCTAGCAAATACGTGGTCACGGCCGCTCGTCGCGCAGCTCGTTAATCAGCTCTAAGGTAACGACTTTGGCGTCCGCCGGCCGGGGAAAGAGCGGCACGCCATTGCGGGCGGCCAGCTCGACCTGACGTACCAGAGCCTGCCTGGCGAGCGTAGAGAGCGCTTTGCCCAGGCTCACATTTTGCTCTCGCGCCAGTTGGCGCGCGGCTCTCAACACATCTTCGTCAATATCTAGGGTGGTGCGCATGCCATCTCACTCAAACCTCAAGCCTGATGTTAACGCATCAATCATCTGATGCCAAGGCCCAATTGGCCGTTTCAGGGGCGCGCTGGCTCTAGGCCGATTCGTCCTCGGCCGGCTTGACGGCGTGGCCGCCGAACTGGTTGCGCAGGGCCGCCAGCAGCTTGGCGGCGTAGCGCTCCTCCTGGCGGCTTACGAAGCGCATTTGCAGCGCCAGGGTGATCACCGGGGCCGGCACGTCCAGGTCAATCGCCTCGAAGACCGTCCAGCGCCCTTCGCCGCTATCGGCCACCCAGCCACGAATGTTGGCCAGGTCGGGGTCCTCGGCCAGGGCGTTGGCGGTCAGGTCGAGCAGCCAGGAGCGCACCACGCTGCCCTGGCGCCAGATCTGGGCGATCTGGTGCAGGTCGAGGGCGAACGCCTCCTTGGCGCGCATGATCTCGAAGCCTTCGGCGTAGGCCTGCATCAGGCCATACTCGATGCCGTTGTGCACCATTTTGACGAAATGGCCCGCGCCGCTGGGGCCGACGTGGCCCCAGCCCTGGTCGGCCGCCGGCGCCAACGTCTCCAGCGCCGGCCGGAGGCGCTCGACGGCCTCGGCCCGGCCGCCGACCATCATGCTGTAGCCCTCCTTCAGGCCCCAAATGCCGCCGCTGGTGCCGACATCCAGCATTTCGATCCCCTTTTCGGCCAGACGGGCCGCCCGGCGCTGGCTGTCCTGGTAATTGCTGTTGCCGCCGTCTACGACGATGTCGCCCGCGGCCGCCAGGTCGGCCAGGGCGTTGATCACGCTTTCGGTCGGGCCGCCGGCCGGCACCATCATCCACATGGCCCGCGGCGGCCGCAGCTCGGCCACCAGTTGGGGCAGCGTGGCGCAGCCGGTGGCCCCCTCGCGGACGGCCTCGGCCAGCGCGGCCGGGCTGAGGTCGGTGACGACGACCCGGTGGCCGCCGGCCAGCAGGCGCTGGGTCATGTTGCCGCCCATCCGGCCGAGGCCGATCATGCCGATTTCCATGTGCCTTCTCCTCGTTAATTCATGGGCGCCCCTGGCCGCGAGGTAGCCGCAGGCTCGTCCTCACGCGGCCAGGGGCTGACGCCCTGTGTTTATTCGGGCCGAGCCTCCGGCCGGTTAAGGCTGGCAGCGCTGAGATTGAAGACCGCCCGTGCAGGCCCAGCTCGCCGGCCGCCGCCAGCAGCGTGTCCCCGAATTCACTCGCCGTCCGGCCGGCGGCCATGTCGAAGTGGCGGTAGGGGCCTTCGTCGGTGAGCAGGCTTATCTCATGCCGGGCCAGGTCGAGCAGGCCCCACAGCTGGCCGCCGGCCGGCAAGGACCCGCGCTCGGTCGCCAGCCGGCCGCCGGGCTGAAGCTTCAGGCTGAGGCGCCACCAGTGCGGCTGGCGCTTGGCGTGGGCGCGCGGGATGAGCGCCAGCGCCCGGCCGTAAAGCTGGAGCGTCTGGCGGGTCGGTTCAAAGCCTGAAAGCGGTGGAAAGGCGGGGGCGGCGGGCATCGGGATCCTCCTGGACAAACGAAAATGTAGTCGAGTTTTGGGGAAGTCGCAATCCGTTGGTATAAAGTGCGCAGCGCCGCGGCCGAGGTGGCCCGCGGGCCAGCCAAGAGGAGGAAACCCAGAGCATGGCAGATGAGCTTGCCGAACTGAAAATTCGGCTACGCGAAATTAACGACCTGAACGCGGCCGCCGCCCTGTTGAGCTGGGACCAGACCACCTACATGCCGCCGGCCGGCGGCGCCGCCCGCGGCCGCCAGCTGGCCACCCTCGGCCGGCTGGCCCAGGAGAAGCAGACCGACCCCGAGATCGGCCGGCTGCTGGACGCCCTGGAGAGCGACGGGGGCGAGCGGCCGGAGGGCAGCGACGAGGCGGCCCTGATCCGCGTCGCCCGGCGCGACTTCGAGCAGGCCAGCCGAGTGCCGCCGGCCTTTGTGGCCGACTTCTACACCCACGCGGCCGAAAGCTACGAGGTTTGGGCGGCGGCCCGGCCGGAAAATGACTTTGCCGCCGTCCGGCCGTACCTGGAGCGCACCCTGGATTTCAGCCGGCGCTACGCCGATTTCTTCCCCGGCTACGACCACATCGCCGACCCGCTGATTGACCTGTCGGATTACGGCATGAAGAGCGAGTCGGTGCGCCAACTGTTCGCCGAATTGCGCCAGGCGCTGATCCCCATCGCCGAGGCCATTACGGCCCAGCCGGAGGCCGATGACAGCTGCCTGCGCCGTGGTTTCCCCGAAGCCGAGCAGCTCGCCTTCGGCGTCGAGGTTATCAAGGAGTACGGCTATGACTTCAACCGCGGCCGGCAGGACAAGACCCACCACCCTTATATGACCAAGTTCTCTCTCAACGACGTGCGGATTACGACGCGCGTGCGCGAGGATTATCTGGGCGAATGCCTGTTCAGCACCTTACACGAGGCGGGCCACGCCATGTACGAGCAGGGCATTGACCAGGAATATGAGGGCGGGCCGCTGGCCGGCGGCACGTCCTCTGGCGTCCACGAGAGCCAGTCGCGGCTGTGGGAGAACCTGGTCGGCCGGAGCCGGCCGTTCTGGCAGCACTATTTTCCCCGGCTCCAGGCCGCCTTCCCTGACCAGCTCGGCCGGACTTCGCCGGAGGAGTTTTACCGGGCCATCAACAAGGTGGAACGCTCGCTGATCCGCACCGACGCCGACGAGGTGACCTACAACCTGCACGTCATGATCCGCTTCGACCTGGAATTGGCCTTGTTAGAGGGCGAATTGGCCGTGGCCCAGCTGCCCGAGGCCTGGCACGCCCGCTATCTGTCTGACCTGGGGTTGCGCGCCCCGGACGACCGCAACGGTGTGCTGCAAGATGTGCACTGGTACGCCGGCTTCATCGGCGGCGCCTTCCAGGGCTACACGTTGGGCAACGTGATGAGCGCCCTGTTTTACGACCAGGCCTTGCAGGCCGGGGCGGGCACGGCCGAGCAGATCGCGGCCGGCGACTTTGTCCCCTTGCACACCTGGCTGCGCCAGAACATTTACCGCCACGGCCGGAAATATACGGCCGACGAACTGGTGCAGCGCATCACCGGCCGGCCGCTGACCATCGAGCCGTACATCCGCTATCTGCGCGACAAGTTCGGCGGCCTGTACCAACTGTAAACCGGCAAAGAGCGGCCGGGATTGGGGAATTTGGGGTTTTCTGAATCAACCTCTCGGAGGTCGCCGACGCTCCAGCTGGCGAGGCCGCCGGCCGGGGTCGGGTTTTACCCCATTGAGGCCGGCCGGCGCTTGGCTTAGACTTTCCCCAGGGAGCGCTGGCAGTAGGAGAGAAAAGCCATGGAAAGCAAAGTTAAGATCCTCGGTCACCCGATCCACCCAATCCTGATCGTCTTCCCGCTCGGCCTGCTGGCGACGGCCGTCATCTTCGACATCCTCAACCTGATCGCCCCGAACGATGCCTTCCCGACCGTCTCTTTTTGGCTGATCACGGCCGGCGTCGTGGGCGGCCTGTTGGCGGCCATCTTCGGCTTCCTCGACTGGCTGGCCGTCACCCGCGAGACGCGGGCCAAGTCGGTCGGCCTGTGGCACGGAATCGGCAACGTCGTGGTCGTCCTGCTGTTTGCCCTGAGCTGGCTGCTGCGGCGGGGCGAGCCGGGCACCGCGCCGACGACCCTGGCATTCGTGCTCAGCCTGTTGGGCGCGGCCTTGGCGCTGGTGACCGCCTGGCTGGGCGGCGAGATGGTTTACCGCCTGCGCGTCGGCGTGGACCGGGGCGCCCACCTTGACGCGCCCAGCTCGCTTTCGGACGAGCCGGCCGCGCCCGCCGAGCAGCGCGCCATGCCCTAGCCCCAGGGCCGGCATAAGGTTGCCTTAAGCTGGCCATAGGCTGGGCTTAAAGACCCCACGCCCCCTTCTGTAGTAGGCTAAAGCTGGAAATATCGGCCGGCCGGTTGGCGGCCGGCGCTGACACATTGCCTGCATATGGAAGGAGCGAAGCCAATGCGACCAATCCAAAAAGTGGCCCGTTTCGGGTGGGCCTTCATGCTGGCGAGCCTGCTCTTGACGGCCTGCTCGCCGGCCAGCCTGGCCTCGGCCGGGCGCGGCCTGGTCAATCTGCTGGCCAACAGCCAGGGCCAGGCGGCCGCGCCGCCGGCCGAGGCGGCCGCAACTGATCTAGACGTCTTAGCCCAGGTTGGGCTGCCCGAAGTGGCGGCCCAACTGGGGGGCAGCCTGGAGCAGATTTACGCCGACGTCAACCCGTCCGTTGTCCACATCCAGGTGCGCCAGGGCTTTGGCGGCGGCCAGGGCTCCGGCTTTGTCTGGGACAGCCAGGGCCATATTGTGACCAACAACCACGTCGTGGCCGGCGCGGAGGCGATCACGGTGATCTTCAGCGACGACAGCCGGGCCGACGCCGAGTTGGTCGGCGCCGACCCGGCCAGCGACCTGGCGGTGCTGCGGGTGGACGTGCCGGCCGACCGGCTGCGGCCGGTGACGCTGGCCGACTCGACCAGCCTGCGCGTGGGCCAGGTGGCCATCGCCATCGGCAACCCGTTCGGCCAGGAGGGCACGATGACCATCGGCATTATCAGCGCCCTCGGCCGGATGCTGCCGGTGGAGGGGGACAGCCCCTTCGCGCCCAGCTACAACATCCCCGACGTCATCCAGACCGACGCAGCCATCAACCCAGGCAACTCCGGCGGCGTGCTGCTCAATGACCAGGGGCAGGTGATCGGCGTGACCACCGCCATCATCTCGCCAAGCCGCAGCTCGTCGGGCATCGGCCTAGCCATCCCGGCCGCCATCGTGGAGCGGGTGGCGCCGGCGCTCATCAGGGACGGCGAGTACGCGCACCCGTATATCGGCATCAGCGGCGGCACGTTGACGCCCGAATTGGCCGAGGCGATGGGCCTGCCGGCCGACCAGCGCGGCGCGTTGGTGGCCGAGGTCAGCCCCGACAGCCCGGCAGCCGCGGCCGGCCTGCAAGGCAGCGGCGAGGAGGCCGAAATTGACGGCCAGCCGGTTCAGGTGGGCGGCGACGTCATCGTGGCCGTGGACGACGCGCCCATCGAGAGCATGGATGACCTGATCGTCCACCTGGCCCGCCACACCCAGGTCGGCCAGACGGTCGAGCTGACCGTCCTGCGCGACGGCGAACAGCAGATCCTGTCCCTGACCCTGGCGGCCCGGCCGGAGACAGACCAGCCGGCCGTGCAGCAGGCGGAGGGCCAGCCAGAAGCGGGCGCTGACCGGCCGCGGCTGGGCATCTTCGGGGCCGCCCTGGACGCGGAGCTGGTCGAGGCGAGCGGCCTGCCGGCCGATCAGCAAGGCGTGCTCGTCATTCAGGTGCAGCCGGGCAGCCCGGCGGCCGAGGCCGGCCTGCAAGGGGGAGACGAGCCGGGCACGCTGGCCGGCCGGCCGGTGCTGTTGGGCGGCGACGTCATCACAGCCTTCAATGGGCAGGCTGTGAGTTCGGTCGAAGATCTGGTGGCAAGGCTGGAGGCATTGGCGGCCGGCGACGAGGTCAGCCTGACCATCCTACGCGACGGCGAGGAGTTGCAGCTTGAGGCGACGCTGGGCGAGTAGCGCGGCGCATGGGCCGCCCGTTGCCGGCCAGCCCAAACCAACCGGCCGCAGCCCTTACAAAGCTGCGGCCGGTTTTTGGGTTCCAGTCAAAGCGAGCGGAACGCGCACGCCGGCCGGGCCGGCCGGGTTCTTGAGGATCTCGGCCGCCGGCTGGGCGCCCGGCCGGATGAGCAGGCGCAGGGCGGCGCAGGCCGGCAAGGGCGAGAGCGCCGGGTAGGCCACCCCGGCCGGCAGCAGGCTCAGGAACAGCAGGCTGCAGTTGGCCCGCCGCAGGGGCGCGGCGATCCGGCCGAGCGTCTCGGCCAACAACTGGGCCGGCCGCGGCTCGGCCAATGCGCCGGCCGGCAGGTCGAAGGCCACCAGGTCCAACCCGCCCAGGGCAAACTCCTTCAACAGCGCCAGCCCCTGGTCGAAGTCGGCCGGGCGCACCAGGATAAGCGCGTTCAGATCCAGGCGGCTGGCCTCGGCCGCGGCGGCGTCAAAGCCCTGGCCCAGGTCGAGGTAGACGGCCAGCCCGTTGGCGGCCTGGGCCCGGGCGATGAGCTGCAGGGCGAGCGCCGCCAGGGAGGCGGCCGGCGCGCCGACGAACTCGGCGATTTCGCCGGCCGGCAGCCCGCCGCCCAGCGCCCGGTCAAGGGCAAGAAATCCGGTGGAGAGGGCCATCAAATAGAACTAATGTTCTAATCCATTGTAGCCGGCCGGCGGTGAAAGTCGCGTAAAGGCCGGCCGGCCTAAAACCCCCGGCGGTTCCGGAGCGTCCGGTCGTTTCGTGGCGCGCAGGCCGTCAGAGGTAAAATGGCGCGGCCGATGACCAGCCCTGACCCACCCCCCAATAGCCTCGTCGTGTACAAGGGCCGGCCGGCGCGCGTCATCGGGCCGGCCGGCAAGAAGGTGCAGATCGAGCTGGAGGGCGGCGGCCGGCCGGCCGTGCGCCCAAAGGATGTGCTTCTGCTGCACCCCGGCCCGCTTGGCAGCCTGGACGGCTTGCGGCCGGCGGAGGGCGAGCTGGCCACCGCCTGGGAGCTGCTTGCCGGCCAGACGACGCGTCTGGCCGAGCTGGCTGAGCTGGCTTACGGGGCTTTCACCCCGGCGGCCGCCTGGGCCGCCTGGCAGGCGGTGGCCGACGGCTTATATTTCAGCGGCCTGCCCAACTCGATCCGGGTCTATACGGCCGAGCAAGTGGCGGCCGAGGCGGCCGCCCGTCAGCAGCGCCAGGCGAGCCAACTGGCCTGGGCCGCCTTCCTGGCGCGGCTGCGGGCAGGCGAAGTGCTGGCCGAGGACGAAGGGCGGCTGGCCGACGTGGTCGAATTGGCCCTCGGCCGGCGCGAGGGCAGCCGCGTCCTGAGCGCGCTGGGGGCGGCCGAGACGCCCCAAAACGCCCACGCCTGGCTGCTTCGCCTTGGGCTTTGGGATGAGACGGTCAACCCCTATCCCTCGCGGGCCGGCCTGTCCCTGGACGCGCCGGAGGCGCCGGCCGCGCCCCTGCCGGAAGAAGCCCGGCGCGACCTGACCGCGTTGCCGGCGCTGGCCATTGACGACGCCGGCAGCCGCGACCCCGACGACGCCCTGAGCCTGGAGCCCGGCCGGCTGTGGGTGCACATTGCCGACGTGGCCGCCCTGGTTGCGCCCGACAGCCCGGCCGACCTGCAGGCGCGCGGCCGGGGCGCCAAACTGTACTTGCCCGAAGGCTCGGTGCACATGTTGCCGCCGGCCGTGACCGAATCGCTGGCCCTGGGCCTGGCCGAGCTTTCGCCGGCCCTTTCTTTTGGTCTGGACCTAGACGAAAGCGGCCGGCCCACCCGGCTGGAGGTCGTGCCCAGCTGGGTGCGGGTGACGCGCCTCAGCTACGAGGAGGCCGAGGCCCACTTGGAAGAGCCTCCGCTGCATGGGCTGATGACCCTGGCCGAGGCCAACATGGCCCGCCGGCGGGCCGCGGGCGCGACCTTCATCGAATTGCCGGAGGTCAAGGTGCGGGTCGAGGCCAACGAGGTGGTGATCCGGCCGCTGCCGCCGCTGCGCAGCCGCGACCTGGTGCGCGAGGCCATGCTGATGGCCGGCGAGGCGGTGGCTCAACTTGCGCTGGCGGAGGGCCTGCGGCTGCCTTTCACCCTCCAGGAGCCGCCGGCGGCCGACCCCGCCTTCGTGGTCACGCCGGCCGAGATGGTCGGCCTGCGGCGGAGCATGAAGCCCAGCCAACAGCGGGCGGCGGCCGGGCCGCACGCCGGCCTAGGGCTACCGGCTTACGTCCAGGCTACCAGCCCCTTGCGCCGCTACCTGGATCTGGTCGTCCACCAGCAGTTGCGCGCCTGGCTGGCCGGCCGGCGGCCGCTTGACGAGGCCGGGTTGATGGCCCGCGTGGGCGCGGCCGAAGCGGTGGGCGGCTCGGTGCGTTGGGCCGAGCGGCGCTCCAACGAGCATTGGACTCTGGTCTACCTGCGCCGCCGGCCGGGCTGGCAGGGCGAGGCGGTGGTGGTGGAGGCGCGCGGCCGGCAGCACACCATTTTGCTGCCCGGCCTGGCATTGGAGGCCCAGCTGCACCTGCGCCAGGCGCTGCCGGCCGACACGGTTGTGACGGTGGCGCTAAACAAGGTGGACTTGCCCCAACTGGAGGCCCGTTTCCGGCCGACCTATTGAACCCCGGCTGAGGAATTTGGCGGCCGGGCTGCCACACGGGGCTGTCCCTGCGCCTGGCCGAGTCAGAAAATCCGCTAATCCCCCAATCCCGGCCGCTCCTCCAGCGCGGGCATCTCGGCTGATCCGCTTGCCAGACGCTCAAAGGCCTCCAATTCGGCCTTGTCGCCCAGAACGGCCACGTAGTCGCCCGGCCGCAGGCGCACACCCGGCCCCGGGTTGGTGACCAGCCGCTCGTCGCGCACCAGTGCCACGACGGAGGCGCCGGTCCGGCCGCGAATGTCGCATTCGGCGATGGTGCGCTTGGCCAATCGGCTGCCGGCCGGCACCTGGAGCCAATTAAGTTGCATCAGGTGGTGGGCGCGCTGCAGGCGCGTCAGCACCTCGTAGTCGCCGTGCAGCTCATAGAGTGGCGCATACAGCTCGCGGCGCACGCCATCTACGTAACGCTCGATCTCGCCGGCCGGGACGTCCATGTGCAGCAACGCCTGGCGCGCCATTTCCAGCCCGGCCTCGAACTCTGGCTGGACCGCCTCGTAGACGCCCAGTTGCTGCAAAGCCCGCATCTGCTCCACCCCTTCGGCGCGGGCCACGATGTGCAGCCCTGACTTAAGGGCGCGGGCGCTGCTGACCACAGCCTGGGCAACGGCCGCGGCCGGCGAGGTGACCAACAGCAGCTCGCTGGCGCCGACCTGGGCCACTTGCAGCACGTGGACGTGTGAGGCGTCGCCGTAGATGATCGGCAGGCCGGCCGCTTTGCCGCGCTCGAATCGCTGCTGGTTGATCTCGATGGCAACGAAGTCCAGGCTCAGGCGCTGGAAGACAGCGGCCACGTGCCAGCCGACCCGGCCCAGGCCAACGATGATGACATGGTCGCGCAGCCCCTCGGCCGGCAGGTTGACGCTGTCCAACGGCTCGTGCCTAAACCAGCGCTTGCGCAGGCTGTACAACGGCGCCACCAGCTGCGAGGCCAGCGGCGTCAAGACCATCGTCAGGATGGCGATCGAGAGGATCAGCGCATACAGGTCGGCGCTAATCGAGCCGGCCGCCAGGCCGACGCGAGCCAGCACAAAGGCGAACTCGCCCACCTGAAACAGGCCCAGCCCGACGGCGAGGGGGGCCACGTTGCCATAGCCAAACAGGCGCGTGACGCCGGCCAGGATCAAGCCCTTGCCGGCCGCCACCAGCGCCACGATGCCCAGCACCAGCCCGGCGTTGGCCAGGAAGAAGGCCGGGTCGAGCAACATGCCTACCGAGACGAAGAAGAGCAGCCCGAACAGGTCGCGCAGCGGCAGGACGTCGCTCAGCGCCTGGTGGCCATGTTCCGACTCGCTGAGGACGAGGCCGGCCACAAAGGCGCCGAAGGCGAACGACAGGCCAAACAGGTAGGTGGCGTAACCCACGCCCAGGCCGATGGCCGTCACCGCCAGCAGGAACAACTCGCGCGAGTTCCAGCGGGCCACGGCCGCCATCAGGCGTGGGATGAGGCGCGTGCCGAGCAGGAACATGGCAATCAGGAACAGGGCGGCCCGGCCGGCGGCCGCCAGCAGCGTGGCCGCCCCCGCCTCCAGGTTGCCCAACTGGGGCAAGATGATCAGCATGGGCACGACGGCCAGATCCTGGACGATGAGCATGCCGATCATGATGCGACTGGAGAGGGTGCCCAGCCAGCCCTGGCTCATGAGCGTCTTGAGGATTACCATGGTGCTGGACAGAGAGATGAGCAGGCCGAACCAGATGGCGTCGTTCCAGCTCCAGCCGAGGGCGCGGCCGATGGCAAGGCCCAGCAGCGCCGTCAGCGCGATCTGGATCGGCGTCCCCAGCAGGGCGACCAGGCGAACCGGCCGCAATTCCTTGAAGGAGAACTCGATGCCCAGGGCGAACAGCAGCAGGGCCACCCCGATCTCGGCCAGCAGCTCGATGTCGTGGACGTTGCTGACCGTCAGGCCGCCGGTGTAGGGGCCGAGCAGGATGCCGGCGACGATGTAGCCCAGGACGAGCGGCTGGCGCAGGCGCTGGGCCACGATGCCGCCCAGCAGGGCGGCGACGACGATGATGGCGATGTCCGCGGCGATGCCCAGCGGCATGGGGCCAGTTTAGCGGAAGTGGCTGGGCGCTCCAAAGGGGGAACGGCCCCTTTGTGCTACAATAAGCCGGCCGGTGGCAGCAAGGGGCGCTCAGCCCCTACCCGGCTCATCAAAACTGCGGCGGCCGAAGCCCCCCGCCTTAGAAAGGAGCAGCGCCATGTTTTACGTCTTCCTTTATCTGGTCGCCATTGTGCTGGCGAACCTGGCCGTGGCCCGCTTCGGCCCGGAGGCCGTCTACGTCGTCGCCTTCCTTTTCATCGGCCTCGATCTGACGGCCCGCGACCGGCTGCACGACGCCTGGCGCGGCCGGGGCCTCCTTTGGCGCATGGCGCTGCTCATCGCGGCCGGCTCGCTGCTCTCCTGGCTCTTGAACCGGGCGGCCGGACAGGTGGCGCTGGCCTCCTTTGTGGCCTTCGCGGCCGCGGCCAGCACCGACGCGGTCGTCTACCACCTGCTAGGCGGCTATCCCAGGTGGCTGCGCATCAACGGCAGCAACATCCCCAGCGCGGCCGTGGATTCGCTCGTCTTTCCCACCCTGGCCTTCGGCGGCCTGATGCCGCTGGTCACCCTGGGGCAGTTCGCCGCCAAGGTGCTGGGCGGCTTCGTCTGGTCACTCGTCTTGGGGGCCGTGGATCGCCGGCCGGCGGCCGCAAGGCTCTCGGACATTCCGAACCGGCCGGGGGCCTAAGCGCCCAGATGCGCCCTTTCGACCTGATCGCCTTCGACGCCGACGACACCCTGTGGCATACCGAGAATCATTACGTGCGGGTGCAGGCGCATTTTCGTCAACTGCTGGCGCCCTATCACACGGCCGAGCTGGTGGACGAGCGCTTGTTCCAGGCCGAGATGCGCAACCTGGCTTACTTCGGCTACGGGGTCAAGGGCTTCGTGCTGTCGCTGATCGAGACGGCTATTGACCTGAGCGACGGCCGGATTTCGGGCGCGGAGGTCCAGGCCCTGATTGACCTGGCCAAGGAGATGGTCAGCGCTGAGGTCGAGCTGATCGAGGGCGTGAAGCCGGCGCTGGCGGCCGTGGCCGAACGCTACCCGCTGATGCTGATCACCAAGGGGGACCTATTCGAGCAAGAGGCCAAGATCGAGCGCTCCGGCCTGCGGCCGTACTTCCGCAGCGTTGAGATCGTCGGCGACAAGACTCGGGCCAGCTACACGGCCCTGTTGGCCCGCCACGACCTGGCTCCGGCCGGCTTCCTGATGGTGGGCAACTCGCTGCGCTCAGACGTCCTGCCGGTCGTCGCGCTGGGCGGCCGGGCGGTCTACATCCCCTACCCGCTCACCTGGGCCCACGAGCACGTGGACTTGTTGGACGAGGAGCGCGGCAGCTTCGTCGAGCTGGCCGCCATCGGCGACCTGCCGGGCTGGTTGGCCCAGGCGCAGCCCCCAGGCTGATCTACGCGCCGCCGGCCGAGAAACGGCAGGCGACGATGGTCGTGTCGTCGGCCAGCGGCAAGTCGCCGCTGAAGCGCTCTAACTCCAGCCGCAAGGCGCTGACCAATTCCCTGGCCGGCAGGCCGGCGTTCGCGATGACGGCCTCGGCCAGCCGCCCCTGGCCGAACTCCTCGGCGCCGCCGTCCAGCGCCTCGGTCACGCCGTCGGTGTACAGGATCAGGCTGTCGCCCGGCGTGACTTCAATTGTCTCCGGGGCGTAAAAATAGTTTTCGGCCAAGCCAATGGCCGGCCCGGTCGGCTCCAGCCAAGAGATCGGCCCGCGGCCGTTCGCCCCCTCGCAGTAGAGCAGCGGCGGGTTGTGGCCAGCGTTGGTGTAGGTCAACCGGCCGAGCGCCGGCTCGACCTTGCCCAGGAAGAGGGTGACGAAGCTGGTGAAGCGGATGTTGTGGATGAAGAAATCATTCAGCGACTCGGCCAGGTCGCCCGGCGAGTTGGTCGCCGGGGCCAGGGCGCGCAGGGCCGTTTGCAGGCTGGCCATCAGCAG
This sequence comes from Promineifilaceae bacterium (SeqCode), assembly GCA_050696115.1. GTDB lineage: Bacteria > Chloroflexota > Anaerolineae > Promineifilales > Promineifilaceae > UBA11865. The sequence continues at coordinate 25,704 of JBOGUG010000085.1, forward strand.
GCCTGAAGCCATGCCGTGGCCAGCCACGTCGGCAATGGCCAGGCCAAAGGCGCCATCGGCGAAACGGAAGAAGTCGAAAAAGTCGCCGCCGACGATCTGGGCCGGCCGGCTGAAGGCGGCCACGTCCAGGCCGGCCGCGGCCGGCGCCCGCCGGGGCAGCAGCGCCCTCTGCACCTCCTGGGAGAGCTCCAGCTCAAACTCCAGCTGGCGGCGCTCGTCGGCCGACAGGTGGTCAATGCAGATGTGGGCCGTGTAGTCAATCTCCAGTTGGTCCCGGTCCACGTGCAGGTGGCACACCTGGCACAGGCCCAGGGTCTGCTCATCTGCCTCCTCGACGGCCGTCTCCAGCACGTCGAGATGGGCCTCGGCCGGCGGCCGGCCGTTTGGCCCCAGCCGTTCGCGGCGCTCCTCGGCCGGCGCGCCTTCTAATAGCTCCTGTACCGCCTGGCGCTTGTCGAGCAAATTGTTACGGAAAAGGTCGTAGTCGTAAGGCTCCATGGCCATCCTCCACGTTCGCCATATTATATCAGAACGACTGTTCTAACTCAAGGGGCGCTTTGCCGCCGCCGGCCGGGGCGCTACAATCGGCCTACCCACTGAGGAGGAGGTAGGAAATGACGCGTCCCAAGCCCTTGCACTCTCTGTTGTTGCTGCTCTTGCTGCTGGGCCTGGCGGCCTGCGGCGGGCAGACGACGCCGGAACCGGCCGCCACCGAGGGCCAGCCGCCGGCCGGTGACATGGCCCTACGCCTGGCCATTATCCTGCCCGGCGTCATCACCGACGCCGACTACAACACCCTTGGCTACGTGGCCGGCCAGGCGGTGATGGAAGACATGGGGGTCGAGATGGCCTATTCGGAGAGTGTGGCCGTGCCCGACGTGGAGCGGGTGATGCGCGAGTACATCTCCGACGGCTACAACGTAATCTTCAGCCACGGTGGCCAGTTCATCTCCCAGACGCAGACGCTGGCGGCCGAATTCCCCGACGTCTACTTCATCGCCGAATCGGACGCCCCCATCGAGGGTGCGCCGCCCAATTTCTGGCTCATTGACCGCAACTTCCACGTTGGCTTCTACGCCCTGGGAGCCTTGGCGGCCAAACAGACTCAGACGGGCAAGGTCGGCTATTTGGGCGGGCTGACGCTGCCCTTCTCCTTCGCCGAGGTGCACGCCATGGAGCAGGCCATCGCCGACCTGGGCGCCGACGTCGAGTTGCAGCCCGTTTGGGCCGGCGACTTCAACGACCCGACCCGCGCCCGCGAATTGGCCGACGCCCTCATCGCCGAGGACGTGGACGTGATCGTCGGCTCGTTGAACCTGGGTATGTTGGGCATCTTCGAGGCGGTCAAGGCGGCCGAAAAGCCGGTTTGGGTGACGGCCAAATACACCGACAAGGCCGAGTTCGCCCCTGACCAGTACATCACCTCGCTGATTTACGATTATGAGGGGCCACTCAAGGAGATCCTGGCCGCGATCCAGGCCGGCGAGAGCGGCGGCTACTACCCCCTTGGCTTCGACACCGGCGTGGCGCTCCAGTTCCCGCTCAACCACGTCTCGAATGAGGTCAACACCGAGGTGCAGGCGATCACCGACCAGCTGATCGCCGGCGACATCGAGGTGGTCAAGAACGCTGAGCCCATAGAAGAATAGGCTGCCGCGACCTCGCGGCCGCTTTGGCGGCGCGAGGCTTCCTCTCATGGCCACCGTCCTGGAAATGGAGGGCATCCGCAAGGCGTTCGGCCCGGTGCAGGCGCTGGACGGCGTCTCGTTGCGCCTGGAGGAGCGGGAGATCCTGGGCCTGCTGGGCGGCAACGGGGCCGGCAAGACGACCCTGATGAACGTCCTGTATGGCCTGTACCGGCCGGATGCCGGCCGCATCCAGATCGGCGGCCGGCCGGTCGAAATCCGCTCGCCCAGGGACGCTCTGGCGCGGGGCATCGGCATGGTGCACCAGCAGTTCTTGCAGGTGCCCAACTTCAGCGTGGCCGAGAACATCGTCTTGGGGCTGCCGCTGGCCAACCGGCCACGGCTCGACCTGGCGGCCGAGGAGCGCAAGGTCATGGCCCTGGCCGAGCGCTTCGGCCTGGCGGTAGACCCGCGCGCCCGCGTCGAAGAGCTGCCGATGGGGGTCCGCCAGCGGGTGGAGATCCTGAAGGCGCTCTATCGCGGCGCCCACATCCTTATCCTGGACGAGCCAACCACCAACCTGACGCCGCAGCAGGTAGAGGCGCTGTTCGCCTCGCTCAAGGCGATGTTGGCCGAGGGGCTGAGCGTCATTTTTATCACCCACAAGCTGCGCGAAGTGCTGAGCGTCTGCGACCGCATCACGGTCTTGCGCCACGGCCGGAACGTGCTGACGCTCAGCCGCAGCGAAGCGCCCGAGGGCGACCTGGTGCGGGCCATGGTGGGCGAGGAGCTGGATGTGGAGCGCAGCCTGCTGTTCGCCGGCCGCCCCGTAGGGGCGGTTCGCGAAGCGCCCCCGCCGGCCGGGGCGCCGGTTGCCGCCGTGGAAGGGCTGCGCGTGGAGGGGCCCGACGGCCTGGCGCTGCTGGAGGGTATCAGCTTCGCGCTGCAGCCGGGCGAGATCCTGGGCGTGGCGGGCGTGGCCGGCAACGGCCAGAACGAGCTGGTCGAGGCGTTGTTGGGCATCCGGCCGCTGGCGGCGGGGCAGGCCACCCTGGCCGGCCGGCCGGCCGGCGCCGGGGCCACGGCCGACCTACTGGCCCGCGGCGTGGCCTACGTGCCAGAGAACAAGTGGGCCGACGGCGTGTTGCCGGCCGCCACGCTGGCCCAAAACATCATCCTGGGCGCCCAGCGCAGCCGGCGCTACGGCAACGGCCGTTTCCTGGATTGGCGCGCCATCCGAACGGCCTGCCGCGGCCTGATCGAGCGCTTCGACATCAAGACCCAGGGGCCGGACGAAGCGGCCGCCAATTTATCCGGCGGCAATGTCCAGCGGCTGCTGTTGGCCCGCGCCCTGTCCCAGGCCAGCGCGCTGCTCATCGCCCACAACCCGACCCAGGGGCTGGACATCCCCTCGATGGAGTTCGTCTACCACCAATTCCTGGCCCGCAGCCAGGAGGGGCTGGCGATCTTGCTGCTGTCAGAGGACCTGGACGAGTTGTTCCTGCTCTGCGACCGGGTGGCGGCCCTGTATCGCGGCCGGATCGTGGGCGTGCTGGAGCGGGCCGAGTTCGACAAATTCCGCCTCGGCCGGCTGATGAGCGGGGCGGCTTGAGGCGGCCGGCGTGAGCGAACGCGTCGTTCGCGCCCACGGGCTGAGCGGCCGGCTGCGCGGCGGCTGGCTGCCCTACCTGGTGGCCGTGCTGGCGGCCTTCGCCGCCACCGGGGTCTTTATCGGCCTGCTCGGTTTTGACGTCTTGCGCGCCTACGAGACGATCCTATTCACCTCCTTCAGGAGCGCCAACGGCTTCGTCCAGACGCTGCAAAAATTCGTGCCCTTGCTCTTGCAGGCCCTGGCTTTCAGCGTGCCGCTGGCGGCCGGCAAATTCAACATCGGCGGCGAAGGCCAATTGATCCTGGGCGCCATCGGGACCGCCGGCGTCGGCATTCTGCTGGCCGACTGGCCGGCGGTCGCCCTGTTGCCGCTGGCACTGGCGGCCGGCGTGTTGCTGGGCGCGGCCTGGGCGGCCGTGCCCGCCTGGCTGCTGTATCGCTTCAACATCAACGAAATTTTGACCACGGTCCTGCTCAACTTCGTCTCCTTCAGCCTGATTGATTATGTGGCGACGGGGCCCTGGAGCGATCCGGTCGCCGGCCACCCGACGACCATCCCGATTGGAGCCGGCGCCCAGCTTCCCGACCTGATCGCCAGCCCCCGGCTGCACGCCGGCCTGCTGCTGGCGCTGATCATCGCGCTGGGGGCGTACCTGTACGTCGGCCGCACCTCGGCCGGCTACGAGCTGGTGGCCACCGGAGCCAACCCGCGGGCGGCGCGTGTCTTCGGCATCGGCGTGCGGCGCGTTTTCCTGCTGTCGCTGATTGTGGGCGGGGCCCTGGCCGGGCTGTCAGGGGCGATTGAGGTCAGCGGCGTCCATTACCGGCTGATTGAGGGCCTGCAATCGAACTTCCTGCTGCTGGGCATCATCATCGGCCTGATCGCCAAGGGCAACCACGCGGCCGTGCCGCTAGTGGCCTTCTTCATCGCCGTGCTGGAGGTCGGCGCCAGCGCCCTGCAGCGCACTTTGCAGATCCCGGCCGGCATCGTGACCATCACCGAAGCGCTGATCCTGGTGTTTGTCTTGCTGGCCGAGTGGCTGCGGAGGCGCTGAGGATTGGAAGGTCTGGAAGCCCTGCTGAGCTTCGCCGGGCTGGTGATGTTGGCCCTGGCCCCCTACGTGCTCGCCAGCCAGGGCACGATGCTGGCCGGGCGGACGGGCATCTTCATCGTTCATCAGGAGGGGGTCATGCTGGTGGGCGCCTCGATCGGCTTTCTGGCGGCCGAGGGCAGCGGCAGCCTGGCGGCCGGCATGCTGGCGGCGGCGGCGGTTGGGGCGCTGTTTGGCCTGGCGCTGGCCTATTTCACCGTCAGCCTGAAGCTGGACCAGTTCGTGGTGGGCCTGGCCCTCTTTTTCACCGGCCTGGGGCTGTCCAGCCTGGCCTACAAGCTGGTGATTGGGGTAACGCTCTCGCCGCCGCTCATCCCCACTCTGAAGCCGGTCGCGATCCCGCTGTTGAGCCGGATTCCGCTGCTGGGGCCGATCCTGTTTAACCAAAACTGGGTCTTCTATTTCAGCGTGCTGCTGTCGCTGGGGCTGTACTACTGGCTCTACCAGACGAGCTGGGGGTTGGCGCTGCGCTCGGTGGGCGAGAACCCGCGCGCGGCCGACAGCCTGGGGGTGCCGGTTGCCCGGCTGCAATACCTGACCACGATTTTGGGCAGCGCCCTGATGGGCCTGGCGGGGGCCTATTTGCCCATGGTCTACACCGGGGCCTTTACCGAGGGCATCGTCCAGGGGCGCGGCTGGCTGGCGATCGCGCTGACCTTTTTCGGCGGCTGGCGGCCGCTGCTGATCCTGCTGGGGGCGCTTTTCTTTTCGGCGGTGGACGTGCTGGCCCTGCGGGCCCAGATCGCCGGCAGCGCCGTCCCCTATCAATTGCTGCTCACCCTGCCCTACATCACCACCATCCTGGTGATGGTCTTCACGTTTCGGCGCGCCCGCGCCCCGGCCTTCCTGGGGCTGAATTTCGACCGCGAGCGGCGCGGCCTGGGCTGAGGCCCTTGAGCCCGGCCGGGCTGCAGAACCAGGGCGGTCACGGGGGCCCGCCCCTACGCGTCGGCCGGCGGCCGATTTTGTGGCGCGGGCAGCTTGCCCGCGGCCGGGCCGTAGGCCCGGAGAGGAAGGCGGCGCGGCCTCGAACACGATTCCTTTCTAAGCCGGCCGGTGGTGACGCGGGCTGCGCCCGCCGACGGGCTGGAAGCCCGTCCCACAAAGTGGGTGAGCGTGATTTCCTCGGCCGGCGGCCAATTTTGTGGCGCGGGGCCAATTTGACCCGGCCGGCCGGCGGTGATAACCTAGGATCCCAGCGCGCAAACGCCGCCGGCTGTGGCTGGCGGGAAACACGAATGAAGATCGTTACCGGCTGGCACAGATCCGCACCGATACCGCCCGATAAGGCGCCCGCCACAGCCCGATCCTCTGGCAGGGGATCGGGCTTTTTTTGTGCTCCATGACCAGCGTGACCCTGCCCGGCCTGATTGACGTCCACACGCACCTGCGCGCGCCTGGCGGCGAGCACAAAGAGGATTTCGCCAGCGGCACGGCCGCGGCCCTGGCGGGCGGCTTCACGGCCGTGCTGGCGATGCCCAACACGACGCCGCCGCTGAGCACGCCGGCCGCGCTCCAGGCGGCCCGCGCCCAGGCTGGCGGGGCCATCCGCTGCGACGTGGGCCTGTTCGCCGGGGCCAGCCCGGCCGAGGTCGGCCAGCTGGCTGCCTGCGCCGACTTTGCCCAGGCGCTCAAGATCTACCTGAATGACACGTTCGGCCGGCTGCGGGTTGATGAGCTGGCCACGCTGCAAGCCTGTTTTGAGGCGTGGCCGCCCGACAAGTTGATCGCCATGCACGCCGAAGGCCAGAGCGTGGCTGTGGGCATCGGGCTGGCAGCCGGCTACGGCCGACGGGTTCACTTCTGCCACATCAGCCGCCGGGAGGAGATCGAGCTGATTGCGTCCGCCAAGGGGCGCGGGCTGGCGGTCAGTTGCGAGGTGACGCCCCATCATCTGTTCCTGACGGCGGCCGACGCCGAGCGGCTCGGCCGGCTAGGCGACATGCGGCCGCGCCTGGGCCGGCCGGAGGACGTGGAGGCGCTGTGGGAGCATTTGGAGACGACAGTGGACTGCATCGCCACCGACCACGCGCCGCACACCCTGGCGGAGAAAGCGGCGGCCGAGCCGCCGCCTGGCGTGCCTGGCCTGGAGACGGCCCTGCCGCTGCTGCTGACGGCTGTGCACGCCGGCCGGCTGTCGCTGGAGCGGTTGGTGGCCCTGATGGCCGATAACCCGCGCCGGCTCTACGGCCTGCCCGAACAGCCGGAGACCTGCATCCAGGTCGAGTTGGGGCCGGCCTGGCAGCTGGGCAACGAGGGTCTCTACACGAAATGCGGCTGGACGCCCTTCGCCGGCCGGGAGGTGCGCGGCCGGCTGCGGCGGGTCGTGCTGCGCGGCCAGGTGGTCTACGACCAGGGCCGGGTGCTGGCCCCGCCCGGCAGCGGCCGGCTGCTTTAGCCGCGCCCAAGCCCCTTGATTCACTTTGAAGTGTCGCTACGCGAAAAGGAGAGCTCGTGCAAGCCAAAAACCTTGACCCCCTGTTTGAGCTGGAACAGTTGACGGCCGGCAATGGCGCGGCCAGGCAAAAGGCCAACGGCCTGGCGGGCATGGACATCCTGTCGGTGGCTCAATTCGACAAGCCGCGCCTGGATTACATCTTCGCCCGCGCCCACGAGATGCGCCAAGTGGTGGCAAGCGTCGGCGGCGTCAAGCTGCTGGCCGGCCGCGTCCTGGCCTGCCTGTTTTACGAGCCCAGCACGCGCACCAGCGCCTCATTTATCGCCGCCATGGAGCGGCTGGGCGGCAGCGTCATCCCCATCACCCAGGGCGTCCAATTTAGCTCGGTGAGCAAGGGCGAATCCCTGCCCGACACCATTCGCACCCTGGAGCAGTACAGCGACGTCATCGTCCTGCGCCACCCGGAGATCGGCTCGGCCCAAATCGCGGCCGATTATGCCGCCGTGCCGGTGATTAACGCCGGTGACGGCCCCGGCGAGCACCCCACCCAGGCGCTGCTGGACCTGTTCACCATTCAGGACGAGCTCGGCCGGGTGGACGGCCTCAAGATCGCCATGGTCGGCGACCTGCGCTACGGCCGCACCGTCCATTCGCTGACCAAATTGCTGCTCCACTACGACGTCAGCCTGCGCTTCGTCTCGCCGGAGATGTTGCGCATGCCGCTGACCATCATGAACGAGGTTATTGACGCCGGCAAGAAGGTGCGCGAGACGCACGACGTGGCCGACGTCATTGAGAACGCCGACGTGCTGTACGTGACGCGGGTGCAGAAGGAGCGCTTCACCGACATGGCCCAGTACGAGAGCGTCAGGGACCATTACGAAATCCGGCCGGAGCTGATGGCGCGCGCCAAGCGCCAGATGGTGGTCATGCACCCTCTGCCCCGCGTGGGCGAGATCCACTACGCGGTGGACGACGACCCGCGGGCGGCCTATTTTCGGCAGGTCAGGAACGGGATGTATATTCGGATGGCGCTGCTGGCGGCCGTGTTGGGAAAGGCGTAAAGGGCGGAAGGTCCGGCCGGGATTTGGGGATGAGGTCTCCAACCTCAGGCAGGTGAATCCCAAAAACCCCTAATGCCCCAATTCCGGCCGATTTTCGGCCGGGACGTAGACTTCGTCCTCCAGCAGCTCGTACACGCCGCCGGCAACCGCGCCATACAGCACCAGCGCCAAGGCGAAAGGCAGCGAGCGGGCCGGCGCGAACCAGTCGAAGACGTTCGTCAGCAGAAAGAAATTAATGGCGTACAGCGCCAGGCCATACAGCGCCCCGCCCAGGATGCCGATCACCAGCTCCCAGCGGTAGATGATGAAGGCCAGCAGGAGGGTGAACAGGACAGACAGGACGAAATGCACGATCAGGGCAACGACCACCACGGCCGCGTCAGAGCCCTCACCGGGCAACAAGACCTCATCCCCCAAAAGCAGCGAACTGATGTAGCGCAGGACGATGACGGGCGAGCCGCCGGTGAAAAGCGGATAGCCGACGAGCAGGACAATCAGAAGGACGGCGCCGGCGATGAGGCCGGCCCAGATGGCGGCGCGCCAATCCAACAACTGGCGCACGCCGGCGCGTAAGCTTGGGGCTTGGGACATGGCGTCTCCTGTATTAGCCGGCCCCAGGGCCTCGCTTAGGGTTCTAACCCTTCGGGCACGCCCTGGGGGAAGACCTGGCTGATCGCCGCCTGGATCTCGGCGATGCGGTTTTCCGGGTTGGGGTGGGTGCTGAAGAACTCCGGCGGCCGGTTGCCCTCCGAGGCCGCGTCCAGGATCTCCATCACCCGGATCAGCGAACGGGGATCGAAGCTGGCGTCGGCCATAAACTGGACGCCCAGCCGATCGGACTCCAGCTCATCCTGGCGGCCGAAGCGCATGTTCACCAGTTGGCCCACCAAGACGGCCATCTGGGCCGCCTGTTGGCTGGTCGGATTTTCGGGGTCGTAGGCGGCGATGACGGCCGCGCCGGTGAGGCCCTGGGTCAGGCGCTGCTTTGCAATCTGCTGGGCGGCGTGGCGGGCGACGACGTGGCCGATCTCATGGGCCATCACCCCGGCCAATTGGCCTTCGGTCTCCAACTGTTGGAACAGGGCGGCGGTGATGTACAGCGGGCCGCCGGGCAGGGCGAAGGCGTTGATCGTCTCCTGGTCGGCCAGCAGGGTGCACTCGAACGGCCACTCCGTCTGGCTGGCGGCGCTGTTCTCGATCAGCCGTTGGCAGACCTGGTCGAGCTGCGCCTGGGCCTCCGGGTTGGGCGCTTCGCCGCCGAACTGCTGCGCCATTTCGGGGGCCGCCTGGATGCCCAGGACGACCTCCTGTTCCTTGGTGATGCCCACGTAATCCGTCTCATCGGTAACGGGGTTGTAGACGCCCGAGCTGAAGTAGGAGATCAGGGCGCAGGCTGCCACGGCGAGGGCGACCAGAATCCGACCTCCACCGAAAGCGCGGCCGCTCGCTCGTCGGGTGACGCGCATGTGTCCCTCCTTGGGCCAGAAGAGTGGGAAGCAAAAAAGACCGGCCGGCGGCGACCGGTCGAGGCCGGGCCGCCTGGCGCTAAAGGCCAGGAGGCCCGGAGTTCAGGGGCGATTGGGCCTACTCAGGCCGTTCGTCTGAACAGGCGGACAATGGCGAGCAAGACGATGGCCCCTAGGACGGCCACTATCAAGCTCCAGATGTTGAAGCCCGTGGCGCCTTGGGCGCCAATCAGCCCGAACAAGAAGCCGCCAATCAACGCCCCGATGATGCCAACGATGATGTTGGCGGCCCAGCCCATTTGTGGGTCTGTGCCCATGATCATGCTGGCAATCCAGCCCGCCAGGGCGCCCAGAATGAGCCAGAGAACGATACTTAGCAGGTCCATGTTCTACCTCCTTGAACTGTTCCGCTTCCCATGGCCGGCCGCTTAAGGACGGCTGTGACCGGGGTAGTACGCCAAAAGGGTAGCAGAAACGGCCGGCTGTATAAATCAGGGAAAACCCCCAATCTGGGCCAAAAATGCCCGTATGACCCCACGCGAGGTTCGCCAGGGGCTATAATCGCGTTGTGATGAAGGTTGGGCGCGACTTTGATTTGCCAGAGTGGAGCGCGCGCCAGATCGTTTTGGCCACCCTGGTGGCGCTGGCGGTGGGCGGCGTCTTTTTTCTCATCTACCGCTACCAGCGGGTGGCGATCATCTTCTTTGCCGCCCTGATCATCAGCGCCGCCCTCAAGCCGCTGGCCGGCCGGCTCGTCTTGCGCGGCGTGCCGCGCCTGGTCAGCCTCTTTCTGGTCTATGCCGCCCTGGCCATGGTGCTAGCCAGTCTGGCGCTGGCCGTCGTCTCCCTGATCGGCCGGCAGGGCGCCAGCCTGGCCCCCCTGCTGCCCGAAGGTTACGCCGACCTGCGCCAGGGGATGCTCAGCCACCCGAACTACGTCATCTGGCGGCTGGCGTTGGAGCTGCCGGAGGAATTGCCCTTCAGCGCGGAGGCGGCCGAGCCGCCAGCGCCCCGGGCCGGCGAGCCGCCGGCCGCTGAAGCGCCCGAAGAGCCAGCAGAGCCGGTAACTTTTGGCCTGGTGGGGGTGGCCATCGGCACCGGCTTCGCCCTGGTCGCCGTCCTGCTGTTGTCCTTCTATTGGACGCTGGACGGGCCGCGCATTATCCAGGGGCTGACCATGCTGGCGCCGGCCGGCGAGCGGCCGGAGCTGCGCCAATTCATCGCCGAGGCCGAGGACAAGCTGGGCGCCTTTGTGGTCAGCCAGGCGACGCTGTCGCTGGTGGTTGGCGCGATGGCGCTGGTGGCCTATCTGCTTATCGGCCTGCCCTACCCGGTTTTGCTGGCCGTGGCGGCCGGCATTGCCGAGGCCATCCCGCTGATCGGGCCGCTGCTGGGGGCCGTGCCGGCCGTGGTGGTCGCCCTGTCGGTTGAGCCGGCCGCGGCGATCTGGGTTCTGCTGGCCACGCTGCTCATCCAGCAAATAGAGAACCATTTCCTGGTGCCGCGCATCATGAAGCGCTCGGTGGGCGTCCACCCCATCCTCACCCTGCTGACGCTGACAGGTTTTGGGCTGCTGTTTGGCGTGCCGGGGGCGCTGGTGGCGGTGCCCTTCGCGGCCGTGGCGCAACTGTATTTCGACCGCTACCTGCTGAACAGCGACGGCGGCCAAACGGCCCCGGCCGGGCGCGGCCAATTGAGCATGTTGCGCCTGGAAAGCCTGGAGTTGGCCGAGGACGTCCACAAGCAGATCCGCAACAAGTTAGAAGGGGGCCGGCCGGATGAACGGCGCGAGGCCCTGGAGGACGACCTGGAGGGCATCGCGGCCGACCTGGAGCGCCTATTGGCCCAGGCGGCCGAGCCGCCGCCAACAGGGGGGCCAGAATGAGCCGGCTGGCCCGCTACGCAGCCATTGCCATCGCCACCCTGCTGGCGGTCGTCGTGCTGTTCCAATTTCGCGGCGTGCTGGCCCTGCTGATCCTGTCGCTGGCGGTGGCGGCCGCCATCCGGCCGGCGGTGGACCGGTTGGAAGACGCCGGCTTGTCGCGCGCGCTGGCCGGCCTGCTTCTGGTGGCGCTGGCCCTGCTTGGCCTCGCGGCCGTGTTTCTGCTGCTCGGTTCGCGGCTGATCGGCGAGCTGCTGGAGATCAGCAACGACGCCGCCCGCGCCTACGAACTGCTCTACCCGCGCTGGCTGCAGGGGAGCGCCGCCCAGCAGGCCATCGCCGGCCAACTGCCCACGCCGGAGCGGTTGGTCGAAGGCATCACCGGCCAGCAGGGGGAGCGCCTGGCCGGCTCCTTCCTGGGCTTCACCCGCGGCGTCGTGGGCCTGGCCGCGGCCGGGCTGGCCATCCTGGTGCTGAGCATCTATTGGACGGCCGACCGCGACCGCTTCGAGCAAATCGGCCTGTCGCTCCAGCCTGGCCGTTACCGGGCTCAGGCGCGGGCCATCTGGCGGCGCACCGAGCAGGACGCAGGCGCCTACCTGCGCAGCGAGTTCGTCCAGGGGCTGGTGGCCATCTTCCTGCTGTACGCCGGCTACGCTGCCTTTGGCCTGCCCCACCCCACCACCTTGGCTGTGCTGGCGGCGATCGCCTGGCTGATCCCGCTGGCCGGCGGCATCATTATTGTCGTGGCGGTGCTCATTTTTAGCCTGGCGCAGGGGCTGGCTGTGGCGGGCGCGGCCCTGATCTACAGCCTGGCGGTCCTGTTTCTGTTGGAGTTCGGCATCGAGCCGCGCCTGTTCAACCGCTTTCGCTACAGCCCGGTGCTGACGGTGCTGATGATGCTGGTCTTGATCCAGGATTTTGGCCTGTTAGGGCTGATCGTTGCCCCGCCGGTGGCGGCCACGGTCAACATCCTGGCCGAGCAAATCTTCAGCCGGGCCACGGCCGAGGTTGCCCCGGAGAGCGAGCGCAGCGGCCGGCTGCGCCAGCGGTACGCCAAATTGCAGGCCGAATTGGGGCAGTTGGGCCCGGCCGCGCCGCCGGAGCTGCTCAGCCTGGCCGGCCGGCTGGGCAGGCTGCTGCAAGAGGTGGAGGGGTTGATGCCGGCGCAGGCCAACCGGGTCGAGCCGGAGGAAGGCCAATTGCCGTTGCCGGACGCAGGCGTGAGCTAACCACTCGCGGCCGCCACCTGCTCAGGCCTTGGCTAAATGGCAATGGTAGGCGGCCGGCGGGCGAGCCGCGGGCCTGCTCCAACCCTAGCGGCCGGCGTCCCTCTGGTCGGGCTGCCACAGGGGGAGGCAGGCCGACGTCCAACAGGTGGTATAATAGCCGCCGGGCCGGCCGCCAACCGGGCCTGCGAGCCAGCACTCTTTTTGGGGCCGCTCATCTCATGGCACGGAGTTCAGCCAATGACCAGCGTCGCCGCCTTGGACGCCGAAGCCCTGTACACAGAATGCGATCCGGCCCAATTCGACTTCCAAACCACGGCCGAATTGGAGCCGCTCAGCGAGGTCATCGGCCAGGAGCGGGCCATGGAGGCGATCGAGTTCGGCATCGGCATCCAGCAGGACGGCTTCAACTTGTTTGCCCTAGGGCCCAACGGGGCGGGAAAATTCACGGCCGTGCGCGGCGCCCTGGGCCGCCGGGCGGGCAAGGAAGAGGTCCCGGCCGACTGGGTGTACGTGTACAACTTCGAGCACCCCCACCGGCCGCGGGCCATCAGCCTGCCGGCCGGCACGGGGCTCGAATTCCAGCGCCAGATGCAGGCGTTGGTGGAAGAGTTGGCGGTGGTGATGCCGGCCGTCTTCGAGGGCGAGGCCTACCTCAATCAGCGCAAGGCGATTGAGGCCGAGTTTCAAGAGCGCCAGGAGGGTCTGCTTGAGGAGGTGCAGAAGGAGGCGGCCGGCCAGGACATCGCCATGCTGCGCACCCCCGACGGGCTGGCCTTTGCTCCGCTGCGCGACAAGGAGGTTATCAAGCCGGACGACTTCATGCGCCTGCCGGAGGAGGAGCGCGAGGCGATCGAGGGGCGCATCGAGGCGCTTCAAGGGAAGCTGCAAAGCGTCATCCGGCGCGTGCCGCAGTGGACGCGGGAGGCCCGCTCGCGGGTGAGGGCCCTGGATCGGGAGGTGGCCGACTTCGCCCTGACCCCTCTGTTCGACGAGCTGAAGGAGAAGCACGGCGCCCAGGCTGAGGTGATCGCTTATTTGGACACGGCCAAGGCCGACATCATCGAACACAGTGACGCCTTTCTCGATTCGGGCCAGGACGAAAGCGCCGGCCCGGTCGGGCTGCTGATGGGCGCGGCCGCCCGGCGCGGCAAGGCAGCCTATGCCAACCGCTACCAGGTCAACGCGGTCGTGGACAACAGCCAACAGAGCGGCGCGCCGGTGATTCACGAGCAGAACCCCACCTACCAGAACTTGATCGGCCGAGTTGAGCACGTTGCCCAAATGGGCGCGCTGCTGACCGACTTCAGCTTGATCCGGGCCGGCGCCCTGCACCGGGCCAACGGCGGCTATTTGATCCTGGACGTCCACAAGCTGCTCAGCCAGCCGTTCGCCTGGGACGGCCTGAAGCGGGCTCTGCGCGGCGGCGAGATCGTCATTGAGTCGCCCGGCCAGAGCTACAGCCTGATCACGACCGTGGCCCTGGAGCCGGAGCCGATCCCGCTGGACGTCAAAGTGGTCTTGTTGGGTGACCGCCACCTGTATTACCTGATGGTGGCCTACGACCCGGACTTCAGCGAGCTGTTCAAGGTGGCGGCCGACTTCGAGGACGAGATGGATCGCAACCAGCAAAACAACCTGGCCTACGCCCGGTTGGTGGCCAACCTGGCGGCCGAGGAAGGGCTGCTGCACTTCGACCGCTCGGCGGTGGCCCGAGTGGTCGAGCACAGCTCGCGGCTGGTGAGCGACACCGAAAAGCTGTCGGCCCACATGCAGAGCGTGGCCGACCTGCTGCGCGAGGCCAGCTATTGGGCCCGCCAGGCGGGGCAGGAGCTGGTCGGCGTGGCCCACGTCGAGCGGGCCATCGAGGCCCGCCATTACCGCGCCGGCCGGATGCGGGAGCGCGTCCAGGAGAGCATCCTGCGCGAGACGATCCTGATCGCCACCGAGGGCGAGCAAGTCGGCCAGGTCAACGGCCTGTCGGTCATGACCGTGGGTGACTACGTCTTCGGCCGGCCCAACCGCATCACGGCCCGCACCCGCATGGGCAAGGGCGAGGTGATTGACATTGAGCGCCAGGTGGAGCTGGGCGGCCCGCTGCACTCCAAGGGGGTGCTTATCTTGTCGAGTTATCTGGGGGCCCGCTACGCGGCCGAGCGGCCTTTCGCGCTGGCGGCCAGCCTGGTCTTCGAGCAGTCCTACGGCGGGGTGGAGGGCGACAGCGCCTCCTCGGCCGAGCTCTATGCCCTGCTGTCGGCCCTGGCCGAAGCGCCCGTCAAGCAATCGCTGGCCGTGACCGGCTCGGTCAACCAGTTTGGCCAGGTGCAGGCCATCGGCGGGGTTAACGAGAAGATCGAGGGCTTTTTCGACATTTGCCAGGCGCGCGGCCTGACCGGGGAGCAGGGCGTCTTAATCCCCAGCGCCAACGTCAAGCACCTCATGCTGCGCGAGGACGTCATCGAGGCGGCCGCGGCCGGCAAGTTCCACGTTTACCCGGTGGACACCGTCGAGCAGGGCATTGAGCTGCTTTCCGGCATCCCGGCCGGCGAGGCCGACGCGGAAGGCAACTACCCGGAAGGCAGCATCGGCCAGCGTATCGTCGCCCGGCTGGAGGAGATCGCCCGCACCCAACGCGAGTATGACAGGAGCGGCTCTGACCAGGCCGAGGAAGAGGAATGAAAGGCATAAGCAGGCCCAGCCCCGAGCTGAAGATCCGCCGCATCCTGGTGGGCCTGGACGCCTCCAGCCACAGCCTGGCGGCGCTGGCGGCCGCAGCCGATCTGGCGGCCGGCCTGCGCGCCGAGCTGATCGGCCTGTTTGTCGAGGACGCCAACTTGTATAACCTGGCCGAGCTGCCCTTTGCCCACGAGGTGCAGCGCCACTCGGCCGCCCGGCGGCGCTTCGACCGCGAGCGGGTTGAGGCTGAGTGGCGCTTGCAAGCCGCCCAGGCGCGGCGGGCGCTGCGCGAAGCGGCCGAGCAGGCAGAAGCGAAGTGGAGCTTTCAGGTCGTGCGCGGCCAGGTGACGCCTTCGCTGCTGGCGGCCGCGCTGGAGGCCGACCTCTTGGCCCTGGGCCGGCTCGGCTGGCCGATCAGCCGCCGCTCGCGCGTCGGCTCCACCGCCCGCGCGGCCGCCACCGGCGCCCGGCACTCGGTGCTGGTGACCCGCCAAGGGCGCGAATTTAAGTACCCGCTGCTGGTGACCTACGACGGGACGCCGGCCGGCGCGCAGGCGTTGGGCGTGGCCATGCGCCTGGCCCAGAGCAGCGCCAAGCCATTGAACGTCGTCCTGCTGGCCCCCGACCGGGAGCAGGCCGCGGCGCTCCGAGTCGGCCTGGAGGAGCGGCTGGCGGCCGGCGCAATTGAGGCTGGCTACCACTGGCTCCAGGAGCCAGATCCGGCCCAGTTGGCCGTGCTCATTCGGGCCAGCGGCGATTGCGTGCTGGTGCTGGGCGGCCAGAACCCGCTGCTCGAAGCCGACGCCGTCCAGTATCTGTTGGACGCGACCGATTGCCCGATGATTTTGGTGCGCTAGCGCGCTGCGCCGCGCCCCCGACCAGGAGGATATGCCTGTGCGTCTGTTGAACCGAGCTCGGCCGGCCAAAGAGTCCGACAGCATCACCGTCGTCTCCGGCCTGCCGCGTTCCGGCACCTCATTGATGATGAGGATGTTGGAGGCTGGCGGCATCCCGCCGCTCACCGACCGCGAGCGCGCGGCCGACGGCGATAACCCGAACGGCTATTACGAATTTGAGCGCGTTAAACAGCTGCCCAAGGGGGACGTAGGCTGGCTGCCGGAGGCCCAGGGCAAGGCGGTCAAGGTCATCTCCGCCCTCCTGCATCACCTGCCCGCGGGCTACCCATACCGCATCGTCTTTATGCGCCGGGCGGTTGAAGAAGTGTTGGCCTCGCAGCGGGCGATGTTGGCCCACCGCGGCCAGGCGGAGGGCGCGGCCGGGGATGCCGAGCTGGCCGCCCTGTTCGACCAACACCTGGCCCAGGTGGACGCCTGGCTGGCCAGCCGGCCGGACGTGGCCTGCCTGAAGCTCAGTTACAACGATCTCCTGGCCGACCCGGCCGGCGTGACGGCCGAATTGGCGCGCTTCCTGGACCGGCGCCTGGACGCGGAACGCATGGTGGCCGTGGTCAACCCGAGCCTTTACCGCAACCGCCAGTAAGGGCTGCCCGGCCGGGGCTACAGCCCAATCGAAAACATGCGCTCCAGGTCGTGGCGCGAGAAGACCCGGAAGGCGATCAGCGTCTCTGAGTCGGCGATGCCGTCCAGCAACAGCATCTGGTTGGTGACCAACTCGGCCAGGGCGGCGTTGTCCGCCACCCGAATGATGGCCACCAGATCGAAGCGGCCGCCGACCGAATAGACCTCGGACACGCCCCGCAATTCGGCCAGTTTTTCGCCCACGGCGTTGATCACGCCGCGCTCAACCTTCAGCAGCACGACCGCGCTCACCATAGCCCACTCTCCTCCTGGCCGGCCGGCTCAGCCGGCCGCCATCGCCGCCAGCACCTGCGCCCGCTGGCCGGCCGTGATGCGCCCCCGGTCCTCAAGCAGCGCCAGCAGTTGGGCCAATGAGAGGGCGCTGTGCAGGGCCAGCCCCTCGGCCGCCAGCGCCGCCTGGCCCCCCTGCCCGCGATCCACCAACACGGCCGCGTCCAATACAACCAGCCCGGCCGCCCGCAGCGCGCCGGCCGCTTCCAGCAGGCTGGCCCCTGAGGTGATGACGTCGTCCAGCAGCACGACCCGCTGCCCCGGCCGCCAGGCGCCCTCGATTCGCTTGCCTGCGCCGTAGGCCTTGGGCGCCGGCCGGGGGTAGATGAGCGGGACGTCCAGGGCCAGGGCGACGGCCGTGCCCAGCGGCAGCCCGGCCAGCGGCGCGGCCGCGATCAATTCAAAGTCGAGCCCGCGCAGCAGGCCGGCGTAAGCGCCGGCCGCTTGGCGCAGCGCGGCCGGGTGCGAGGGCAGCAGGCGCAGATCGAGGTAGATGGGCGACGTCCGGCCGGCGTGCAGGCGGAAGCTGCCCAGGCGCACCGCCCCGATGTCGAAAATGGCCAGGGCCAGCGCCTCGGCCGGCGGGCCTATTTGCGCCCCTCGATCCACTCGACGACTTGGGGAATGATGGTGGCTGCCAGCACCAGCAGCAAGGTCAGCAACAGAAAAACGGTCCCAAATTCCACGTTCGCTTCTCCCAGGGGTTGTCTGCCCCGATTTTAGAGCCAAGCGGCCGGGCTGTCTAATGGCTGGCCCACGGATTCAGGCCGCTTGAGACGGATACGCCTTCAAAAATCCCTCAATCCCAAATCCCGGCCACCTTCTGGCCGCGCTTGGACATCGGCGCCGGCCGGCGGCCGGCGCTATAATCGCCCCGTGACCGACCTCCAACCGCAGCGGCCTGCCCCTCGGCTCGGCTACCTGATCTCGCTGCCAGAGCGCACGCTGCGCTCGCTGGCGGCCCTGGTGGGCGGCCTCAGCCTGGTGCTGACCGAAAGCCTTCTGCCAGGCTTCGTGCGCGCCTCAACCACCTACCGCGTCCTGTTCGGCGGCATGCAACATTACTTACTGGCCCGGCTGGCGCAGGTTGACCTCCAGCCGCCGGCCGGCCAGGCGCGCCCCGGCAACCAGTTCGTGCTGCAAAAGGCGGCCGGCACGCTGCTGGAGACGGCCGGGCTGCTGACCGTGCATTTCTCGCCCCTGTGGGTGTTTGCCATCGCCGGCGACGCGGCCGCCGGCGGCAAGCTGTTTCTCGGCCGGCTGGCCGCCCACCTGAAATCGGCCGGCATCCTGGCCGAGGACGCCCAGCCGGCCGGCCTGGTCGAATTGCTCGAAGCCGTCCAGCGGGCCACCCGGGCCGGCGCGACCGCCCTGGACACGCCGCCGCTGAGCCGGGCCGAGCTCGGCCGGCTGGCCGATGAGCTGGAGGCCAGCTTCGCCGGTTTGTTTGCCGGCGTCGTTGGGCTGCGGCCGCGCCTGGACGCCCTCCAGGACGAGATGGAGGCGCTGGCCGGCCGGCAGGGGGCCACGGTCGGTGAGGTGAGCGGCGTCATGGCCCTCGATTTGGCCGAGCTGGCCCGGACGGGGCTGGGCACGGCCGCGGCCGTGGGCAAGGCCGGCTCCGAGCTGGTGGGCGAAGAGCTGCTGGCAAGCTACGGCCGCACGCTGGAGGCTATCAGCCGCGAAGGGCTGCCGGCCTACGTCGCCCGGCGCATGCAGCCCTTCTTGAAGGCGGCCGGCGGCCATTTCGACCCGGCCCAGTTGAGCTGGATCGAGTCACGCTGGCAGAAGAAAGAGGCCGAGGATGAGTGAGATCAAACAGATCAGCCGCGAAGAGTTGAAGGCCAAGCTGGATCGCGGCGACGACTTTAAGCTGGTCATGACGCTGGGCGAATGGGCCTTCCAGAAGAGTCACATCCCCGGCTCGATCAACCTCGCCACTATCTCGGAGGCGCCCCAGCGGCTGCGGCTGGATGAGGAGATCGTCGTCTACTGCTCCGACGTGGACTGCATCGCCAGCCAGGCCGCCTATCGCTACCTGGTTCAGCATGGCTACACGAATGTGCGGCGCTATTCTGGCGGGCTGTCAGACTGGTCGGCCGCCGGCCTGCCGCTGGAGGGGAGCAACGGCGCGGCCGGCGACACGCACAGTTTATGAGATCGCTCTAGTGGGCGGAACTTCGACCGCCACTCTGCGTGCGTAGAAGTTCAATTCACGGGAAATGGCAATTGCCATACGCCCTCTCAGCTATCTCCATCTGCGTCCTGCCGATCCAGCCTCAGTTTAAGAGCCTGTCGGATAAGAGGGAGGTAGATGGAGTTGTCCAAATGCGTGGCGTACCAGGCTGTGTAGCTGCCATCGGCAAGCCGTTCTTCCACAGCTCCAATCTCCTTGCCCAATACCCACAGGTTGTGGGTAGTCCGATTGCAGAAACCGAGAATGCGCTCCGCTTTTAGCCCTGGCACGCCAAACTTCAGACAAGCCGGGCATTGGCAGTCAGCGAGGATCGCCCACTCCTCTTTGCTGGGCTCCCGGCCGCGCCAGTTCCCCAGGTTGGCTCCCGTGCGGTCGCCTCTGCCAGGCAATTGGACGATGCCGCGTGCCGCACGATTGCGCCAGCCAGACGGTCAGCTACACCCCCTTCCCCCACTACGAGGAGGAG